>DASWKM010000161.1:0-13681 GCA_036396635.1 Acidimicrobiia bacterium | reverse complement strand
TGGCGTCGGGAAACGGCCCCGACGCCACAATGCTCGCACAATTGATTGGTCGCCCGATCAGCGTGAACGCGGCTTGGCGATGTTTACTTTCAGCGAACGACCGTTGACGTCCCTGCCATCGAGAGCGGAGATCGCCTTCTGGGCGGCCTCGCTCGATCCCATCTCGACGAAACCGAACCCGCGCGAGCGGCCGGTCTCCCGATCTGTGATTACTTGAGCGTCGGTCACTTCCCCATACTGGGAAAAAAGGGACTGAAGCTCGCTCGTGTTCGTCTGGAACGTGAGGTTGCCAACGTAGAGGTTGGTGGACATTGTTCTGCTCCTTGGAGCTCTGCACCGTCATTTGACAAGACACCAAGCAGACCAGACATCTCGACCTCAGCTGATCACAGAGAGGGGGAGGGGTCTTGTCGCGACATCCGACGGGCGAAAGAAGCAAGCAAGGCGTTAGCGCACCTTTGCGCTAGTCACAGTGTAACTCATGTGCGTCCTATCGGATCAATCGGCCGAGACAATCGAATCTCGGGGGCTTGCTCGTGTCAGACGACACCGCGCACTCGCCTGTCTCCACCGCCGGCGGGTAGGCTTTCTGCGGCCGAGAGCAACATGACACACAATCGCATCCTATGGGTTCTGCAATGGGTGTTCGGGATCTACTTCATCGGCGTGGGGATGACCCACCTGGTCGTCCCTGAGGGCTTGCCCGATCCGCTTTCCTGGTTATACGACCTCGGCGATGCGCAACACCTCTTCGCCGGCGTGGCCGAGATCCTCGGGGGACTGGGGTTGATCCTCCCCAGCGTCACTCGGATTCGCCCCGAGCTCACACCACTCGCGGGCATCGGCTTGATCGTGGTGATGATGGCCGCCGCCGTGTGGCACATAGGGCGTGACGAGCTGTCCAACGTGGGGATCAATCTGCTCAATGCGGCGGTACTCGCCTATATCGCGTACGGGCGGTGGAGGCTCGCACCGGTCACCCGTTGACCGTTGGACGGCCTACAGACCGCTGACCGCTGCGACCACTTCTTCAGCCTCCAGACCGGCGAGGTCCAACATGACGTCGGGTGTCACCCCGCCGCCACCAAAGTCGAGACCGCCCGGCGTCAGCCACCGCGCGATCGTCAGTCGCATGGCGCCACCGTTGGAGAGGGTGAACCGCTGCTGCACCGTGTTCTTGCCGAACGTGTTCTCACCGACCACGGTCACCCGGCCTCGCTCCTGAAGGGTGGCAGAGACCACCTCGGACGCCGAGGCGCTCCCCTTGTTGACGACGAAGATGACGTTCATGCCATCGGGGACGATGGCCGAGCCGCTAACGGGATAGCTGATTCTTTCGTCGGGGCCCTGTGTGACCACGACATCGCCGTCACCGACGAAAACCGACGTCACATCGATGGCCGTGTCCAAGAACCCTCCGGGGTTGTCTCGAAGATCGATCACCAGCTCGCTGACACCGGCGGACAGGACATCGACGATCGCAGTCTCGAACTGACCCCCAGCGGTCCCGGTGAAACTATTGAGACGCACGTACCCGACGTCCCCAATGATGTCCTGCTCGATGACGGGGATGGCCACGGCTGCCCGGGTGATGGTGACGTCGAACTCGATGCCGTCACGCTCGATGGTGAGTGTCACCTCGGTCCCGGCCGGCCCGCGGACCGATGAGGTGACCTCGTCTACCGACCACCCGAGGATCGACTCCCCATCGACTCCGACGATGACGTCGTCGCGTTGCAGCCCGACGCCCTCGGCAGGTGATCCTCCGATGGTGGAGACGACGAGCACCCGGCATGTTTCCGAGATCGCCGAGCATTGCTTGTCATCTCCGGGGATCGTCTGGTCTTCGGGTGACACCAACGCGCCGATGCCCTGGATCTCTCCCTCTTGCTCCTCACGAAGCAGGGCGAGCGCTTCGGCGTCCAGGTATCCGGAGTTCGGGTCGAGCGCGAATGTGGCGAAACCGTTGACTATCGCCACGGCGGCTTCATCGCTGTCATCGGCCTCTCCGGCCGCCACCTCGCACAGCGGGCCGAATTCGTCGGTCGGTATGGCGCATACCAGCGGCTCACCCGAGGCGGCGCCGTCCAGTGCCGACAAGCCTTGTGATGCCGCATCTACGAGAGTGGCGTCGTCGACATCGTCTACGTAGCGGGTCTTGATCAGGTCGTAGATCTCGCAGACGATTGCCACCTCCGTCGGAGCGTCCTCGCAGCCGACGAGACTCCGCTCCCGTTCGGTGCCCCCGAGCGAGGTACTGCTCCCGGCCAGGGTGGAGGAGGACGAGGCGCTGGCGGTCTCCGTGGTGCTCGTACTGACTGCGCTCTCGCCATTCGTGCATGCCGCGAGAAGGAGGCAGAGGCCCGCCAGGGCGGAGACGTATTTGGTTCGGGTCATGGAAGGGTTTCCAGCGCCAGTTCTACGATCACTTCGACGGTGGCACCAGCCGGCCAGGCAACCTGGTGGTCCGGTGACAGACCACCACTTCCGGCCGTGGCACCACCTGGTGTCGACCAGCGGGCCACTGCCACATGGAACTCACCGCCGTTGCGCAGGGTGAAGGGTATCTGCACGGCATCCTTACCAAACGTGTCGGTCCCGACGACCACGGCATCACGCCGGTCACGAAGGGCACCGGTGAGGATCTCGGCAGCCGACGCCGTCCCTTGATTCACCAGCACCACCAAACGTTGACTCGTGGCGAGACCACCTGCCGTTGCCTGGTATTCGAAATGCTCGTCAGGCGCGTCGCTGATCATCACCACGCCACCGCTGATGAATTGATCGGCCACTTCGACAGCGACATCGATGAAGCCGCCCGGGTTATCCCTCAGATCGACGACGATGGTGCCCGGATCGGCTGCAGCGAGCTCGTCGAGGGCGTTGGAGACGAGGCCGGGGATATCGAATTCGAAGTCGGGTATCCGGATGTAACCGACATTCGAGCCGAGCAGCTCGATCTGGACCGTCGGGACCGACAGCTCGGAGCGCTCGATGGTGAAATCGATGCTCTCGCCGGCGCGCTCCACGGTGATAGCAACCGTCCCTGCCTCATCTCCTGCGATGAGCGCCACCACCGACGCGAACCCCCTTCCCTCGACCGGCTGATCATCGACACTGATGACGATATCACCCAGGGCGAGGCCTGCTTCGAAGCCCGGGTTGTCTTCCAGCACGGCCACCACCTCGAGCCGGCAAGGAGAGGTGATCTGTGTGCATTTCGATCCGGCCGCATCACGAGCGTCGAGGAGGACGCCGATCCCCCCGACGATCCCGTTGAGACGAAACGAGCCAACCTCCTCGGGTGGCAGGTAGTAAGTGAACGGGTCCAGCCCCAGATCGATCATGTGGGCCATGGCGGCCTCGACGGCCTGGCCGACCGGTATGTGGTCGGCGAGAACCCGCTCGGCCACCGCGTGGCACAGGTCCGTGAAGGCGTCATCGGGAATGGCGCAGAACAGCGTGCGTGGCGGGTCCTCGGTATCGAGGGTTGTGAAATCGGTCAGACCTCTGACCGCCAGGTCGGCGAGGGGGACGGGATCGACCGGGGCATCGACGTACCACGTCTCCAAGAGGTCGTAGATCTCACAGAGAGGGGCAAAGGTCACCGGAGGGCTGGAGCAGTCCTGGATCTCCACTTCCTGGACCGGGATCGTGGTGGTGAGGCTCGGCAAGGGGCCCTGGTCGGTCGAGGTGAAGGTGCTGGTGACGGTCTCGCTACGGGCACAGGCCGAGAAGACGAGCAGTGCGGCTACCAGAATCCGAGTCATCGAAGTCATTATGCGGAATAGTCGGCAATTACCGTCGACCACGTGAGTGCTCGCATCGTCCTCAGGTCTCCGTTTGGGGAGCGGTCTGTGCGCGACATCGTCGACGGCCGGTGGGCCGAGCCCTCGGGTGAGGTGGAGACAACCATCGGTGAGGGATCATGGGCTCTTCCCGGGTTGGCAGACGCGCATGCTCATCTCGCCGCCGAGGAGCTGAACTTCCAGCCCGGCGTGTTCGAGGATGCCATGCGGCGAGCCAAGGCCTCGCTGGGCGCGGGAGTGACCCTGATCCTCGACAAGGGATGGTCCGATGACGTCACCATTCAGGTCATCGACGCGCTCGGGCCCGATCAACGCCCGGAGATAGAGGCCGCCGCTCGTCTCTTGACCTCACCAGGCGGCTATTACCCGGACTTCGCCCACGAGATCGATCCGTCGGACATTGGAGAGGCCGTTGCCGAGGAGGCCAAGGCAGGCGCCGGTTGGGTCAAGCTGGTCGGTGACTGGCCACGCCGCGGTGTGGGTCCGGTTGCCAACTTCAGCGAGACGGAGCTGCGACGAGCAGTCGAAGTGGCCGAGTCGGTCGGCGCCAAGGTCGCGATTCACACGATGGCGCGGGAAGTGCCTTCGATGGCAGTGGCCGCCGGAGCCCACTCCATCGAGCACGGTCTGTTTCTCACCGAATCCGACATCGGCGCACTCGGGACGAGGGGAGGGATGTGGGTCCCCACGCTGTTGAGGAACGAGGTCACCATGGCCCAGCTCGGCGCGGAGTCGAGCGGCGGGAAGTTGTTTGTCGAAGGCCTGGTGCGGATCAGGAGACTGCTCCCTCTGGCGATCGAATCCGGGGTCCATGTCCTCACTGGGACCGATCTGGTTGGCTCACCAGTGGATGTGGCGGCAGAGGCGAGAAGGCTCGGTGACTACGGGTTGAGCAGCGCCCAGGTGGTCTCCGCCGTGTCCACCGCGGCCTTTGTTGCCACCGGCCGCGATGCGAGTTTTGCCGAAGGCACCTACGCCGACGCCGTTCTCTTCCCGGAGAACCCGATCGATGACCTCGCCGTGCTCACCCACCCGTCCCACGTGATCCGGAGGGGACGGCTCCTGTGAAGCTCGTCCTCGCGTCGGGCTCGCCACGCCGGGCTGAATTGTTGGAGCACCTCGGACTGGAGTTCACGGTCATGTCGCCAGAGGTCGACGAGACCCGGCGTCCCGACGAGCCGCCGTCGGCCTATGTGGAGAGACTGGCTCGTGACAAGGCACGGGCTTTCTCCGGCCCGGGCTCGGTGGTGATAGGCGCCGACACCGCAGTGGTTCACAGTGGTCACATCCTGGGCAAACCCGCTCATCCACAGGAGGCGCGGTCGATGCTGGCTCGCCTTCAGGACGACGGCCATGAGGTCTTCACCGGTGTGGCGGTCGCAGTCGATGTCGAGGTGCGATCTCTGGTCGACGTCGCGGAGGTCAGAATGCTGCCGATGACCGATGATGAGATCGCCGCCTATGTCGACAGCGGGGAGCCGATGGGCAAGGCTGGGGCATATGCGTTGCAGGGCCGTGGCGGGTTGTACGTCGCCGCCGTCCGTGGCAGCCCCTTCACCGTGATCGGTCTCCCCATCCATCTCCTGGCGCGCCTGATGACCCAGTGCGGCGCCGATCTCCGTCATTTCAACCGGACTGACACGGTCTAGCGACCCACCACTAGCTTGTCTGAGCAATGAGACGAGCCCTGCTGTTCGCCCTCCTCGTCCTGGCCTCTTGCAGCCCCGGCGACACCGCCGATTCGTCGACCACGTCTTCATCCTCGACCTCGACCTCGGTGAGCACATCCACGACGCAAGCCACCACCACGACCTTGGCCACCATCACTACCTTGGCCACCACCACCACATCGCAAGAAACGACGACCACACCCTCCGTCGCCGGAGACTGGGCCGATGAGCCGCTGGTCACAACCGATTTCGGTGCTCTCGGGTGGTGGGATGGCACCGATTGGCTGAGTGCCGAGGACGAGGGGGCGCTACCGGTCGTCGGAGGCGAGGACTATCAGGTCATACGCATCGGTGTGCTGGCAACGACTTCAGGGGGCCCGCAAGTAACGGTTTGTGAGCCTCTCAACCTGATCGGGGTGGAGCTCGAGTCGCCCGAGCTGTTGGGTGCCTTTCCCGGGCCCTACGGTGTTGCCATCTCGGCGTCCTGGCAGCTTCAGCCACATCTCTTCGAACCCGTGGTCGACGACGGCACCTACGCCGGGTTCGCCAAAGACTTCCTGGCCAGCCGGGGCATGAATGTGCCCAACCCGGTGATCAAGCAGCTCTTCCGCACCGACCTCGAGGGCGACGGCGTCAATGAGGTGGTCTTCGTCGCCGAGGACGTCTCACCGGGCTACCTGCTGGAGGTCGGGGACTACTCGGTTGCCCTGATGAGGAAGGTGGTCCAGGGTGAGGTGCAGACGGCCGTTCTCGGGGACACGGTCGTGCTGGGTGATGATCAGCAGTTCGAGGGTGGTTTCACGATTGGAGCAGTGGCCGACCTCAACGGCGACCAGAAGATGGAGTTGGTCACCAACGGTGCCTTCTTCGAGGGGTTTGCCGTCACCATCTGGGAGTACGTCAACGACGACCTCGGGTTGGTCGCCATTCTCGAGACCGGCTGCGGGAGCTGATGGAGAATCCATTCGAGAACCGGCCCACGTACGTCGGGCTCACCGGTATCGAGCTCACCGATGCGTCAGCCGATCACTGCGACGGCCGACTCGTCGTCAACGAGAACCACCACCAGCCCTATGGCGTCGTGCACGGCGGGGTCTACTGCACGATGATCGAGACGCTGGCTTCGACGGGAGCCGCTCTGTGGGCAATCTCTCAAGGTATGGCGGGTGCGGTCGGCTTGACCAACAAGACCGATTTCATAAGGGCCACCAGCGACGGTGTGCTCATCGGGAAGGCAACGCCGATCCACCGGGGCCGGACACAACAATTGTGGCAGGTCGACATCACGAGAGAGTCGGACGGCAAGCTGGCGGCCCAGGGTCAGGTCCGTCTCCAGAACGTGAGCGACACGAGCTTCTGATGCCAGCCTGACCAGCAATACCCTTCACAGGTGATGACTCTCCGCATCGGCCCTATCGAAGTCGTTCCGCCCGTTGTCCTCGCCCCGATGGCGGGCGTGACCAACGCGCCTTTCCGTCGTCTCTGTCGTGAGTTCGGAGCAGGCCTGTACGTGTCGGAGATGATCGGGGCCAGGGGACTGGTCGAGGAGAACGAGAAGACCATTGCCCTGGCCCGTTTCGACGACGACGAGATTCCCCGCTCGATTCAGCTCTATGGGACCGATCCGGGGGCGATGGGTGAGGCGGTGTCCTGTCTCGTCGCCGATCGGGGTGTCGACCACATCGACATGAACTTTGGCTGTCCGATGGCCAAGGTCACCCGACATGGCGGTGGGGCGGCTCTGCCCTGGAAGGTGGGCTTGTTCCGATCGATCGTGCGGGCCGCCGTCTCGAGTGCGGGTGAGGTACCGGTGACCGTCAAGTTCCGCAAGGGCATCGACGACGGTCACCTCACCTACGTCGAGACCGGGCTCATCGCCGAGGACGAGGGAGTAGCTGCCGTGGCACTTCATGCCCGTACCGCCCGTCAGCTCTACTCGGGCGACGCCGACTGGGATGCGATTCGGACGCTGAGAGAGTCAGTGAGGACCATCCCGGTGCTAGGCAATGGTGATATCTGGACCGCAGACGACGCGGTTCGGATGATGGAATCGACCGGCAGCGACGGTGTCGTGGTCGGCCGAGGTTGCATGGGGCGGCCGTGGCTGTTCGGTGACCTGGCCGATGTCTTCGCCGGTCGACAGCCCCGCGACCCACCCAACCTCGGTGAGGTGGGCCGGATCATGATCCGCCACTCCGAGCTGCTGGTTGACCATTTTGGCGATCCGTTTGGAGTGAACGCCTTTCGCAGGCACGCGTCGTGGTACCTGAAGGGCTTTCCCGTGGGACCCCTGCTGCGTGACGCCTTTGCCCGGGTCGGGTCGGTGGATGAGTTGCGCCACCTCGTCGGCATGCTCGACCCGGAGGTGCCATTCCCCGAGGAGGCCCACCGAATGCTCCGTGGTCACAGCCAAGGGCCGCGCCCGGTCCGTCTCCCACACGATTTCCTGGCCCATCGTGGAGGCGACAGTCTCGGGCGTGATGCAGATCAGGTCGTCAGCGGGGGCTGACCGTCAGGCGGCGACCTCGGCGACCCGCCGCGTCAGGTAGTAACGCAAGATCATGAGGGTCGATCCCACGATGCCGACGACACCGAACGTGACGATTCCGGCGTCGGCGTTGTGGAGCCCGTAATACCCCCAAAGTGTTGCCTCGGCCCACCCGATCCACCAGGTCCCCGGTGACACCCCGGACGGGACTGCGGTGCGGTATGCGGTCCAGATGGATGGGCTCAGCATCACGCCATAGGACAGCCCGAGCACTACACCCAGGACATCCCAACCGCCGAACAGAGTCGTGGCGGTGAGGAGACCGGCCCAGGCCATACCCCGCTTGTAGCTCGCCGACAGGTCACGGCCGGTCCTGGCGAGGGCCCACAGCGTCACCCCATAGGAGATGAAGGTGACGAACGGCGCCAAGATCGCCGCCCACAGGGATTGTGCGATCACATAGGCGAACCAGCCCACGTTGGTGACGAAGCCGAGCGCCGGCCATGTCGTCGACACACCTGCGGAGTCGCGTGTGCGCAACAGCTTGAGGATCTGAGGGATCAGGAAGGTGACAGTGCCGATCGTGGCGGCGATGACGGCGACATTGGCCAGGACCTGGCTCATCGGTCGATACAACACCGGGAATCGTGATGTGGTTGCATCAGCGGGTGGCGAATCCCGCCACAGCGGTGAGCAGCAGATGGGCGGTCAGGTCGAGGGTCAGGAACCCGACGTCGGCCTCGGCGTCGACCTCGACGAAGTCGATCGCCGTCACCGAGCGATGTGTGGCGCATCGAGCGACGCCTTCGGAGAGCTGGCGCACCGTCAACCCACCCGGCCGGGCGCCGGGGCAGGCAGGGGCGAAGGCCCTGTCGACGACATCGATATCGACGTCGACGTATATCGCATAGCACGTGGCGGCGAGCTGGCTCAAGGCAACGTCGACGGCCGCGGCCATGCCGATACGACTCACCTGGTCGACCGTGACGGTCGTTATCCCGACCTGGTCACAGTATGCGCGGTAGGTCGCCGAGTTGGCGAAGGAGTGGATGCCGATCTGGACGACGTTCTGGCCAGGCAGGCCGTGCTCTTCGATGAGCCCACGGATCGGGGTGCCGTTGGTGGGGCCACCATCGAGTGTCCGCACGTCGTGATGGGCGTCGAAGGTGATCACACCCACGCTCGAGAGGTCATCGGACACGGCCGATACCAGGGGCCGGGTGATGGCGTTGTCGCCCCCGATGTAGAGCTTGAGGGCGGCGATAGGGAGCTCACGGGCCAGGCTCTCCACCATGGGCGGCATCTGATGCATGTCCAACTCGGATACCGGCCAGTTGCCCACGTCACGCACGGGCAGTGACCCGAAGTCGACACCGAGCTCGCTGTGAAAGGTCGAGAACCGGTGAAGGCGGTCCCGGACCGCCAAGGGGGTCATGTCTGCTCGTGACGGGGTCAGGGATGCCTTCGAGGAGGGCACTCCGATGACGAGGAGGTCGGGGTCGGGACGCTCCCCGGTCAGCCACACGCTGGCCCTGGGCCAGTTGGGGTCAACCATCGCCATCGAGCATCGGGATGTCGACGCCACGCTCTCGGGCGACTCGTCGTGCCTTCTGGTATCCGGCGTCGGCATGACGCATGACACCGGTCCCCGGGTCGTTGGTGAGCACGCGTTCGATGCGGAATGCGCCCTGATCGGTCCCGTCGGCCACCACTTGGGCGCCGGCGTGGATCGAGTTGCCGATTCCCACTCCACCGCCATGATGGACCGCAACCCAAGCAGCGCCCGATGCGACGTTGAGCATGGCGTTGAGTATTGGCCAATCGGCAACGGCGTCGGAGCCGTCGGCCATGGCCTCGGTCTCCCTGAATGGTGACGCCACCGACCCGGAATCGAGATGGTCACGCCCGATGACGATCGGCGCCGAGATGTCACCGGACGCGACCAGCTCGTTGAAGCGGAGACCGGCACGGTGGCGCTCACCATATGAGAGCCAGCAAATGCGGGCAGGGAGACCCTGGAACCGGACCTTCTCGGCTGCCAGCGTCAACCACCTCAGGAGCGGCTCGTTGTCCGGGAACAGCTCCTTCAACGCCTGATCGGTGACAGAAATGTCGGCGGGATCACCGCTCAGGGCAACCCAGCGAAAGGGGCCCGAGCCTTCCTCGAATAGATCCCTGATGTAGGCGGGGACGAAGCCTGGGTATGCGAACGCGTCGGAATAGCCGGCGGTCAACGCCTCACCTCGCAGATTGTTGCCGTAGTCGAACACCTCGGCGCCGGCCGCTTGGAAGCCGACCATCGCCGCGCATTGCGTGGCCATCGACTCACGCGCCGCCTTGATGTATGTATCGGGATCTCCTCCGCGCAATGCGATCGCCTCGTCGAGGGTGTAGCCGGAGGGGATGTACCCGTACAGGGGGTCGTGGGCGGAGGTCTGGTCCGTGACGATGTCGACGTCGAGCCTCGTGTCCAACAGCTCGGGGAACACGTCGGCCGCGTTCCCGAGGAGACCGATCGACAAGGGCGTTCGGTTCTTCCTGGCCTCTGTGGCCAACTCGATGGCATCGTCGGTCGAGTCGGCCCGGACGTCCAGATACGCGGTCTCGAGCCGGCGCTCGATCCGTCGCGGGTCCACCTCCACACATAGCGCAACCCCGCCGTTCATGGTTATGGCCAGCGGTTGGGCGCCACCCATGCCGCCGAGCCCACCGGTGAGGGTGAGTGTGCCGGCCAGTGACCCACCGAACTTCTTCTCGGCAATGGCGGCAAACGTCTGATACGTCCCCTGAAGGATCCCCTGGGTCCCGATGTAGATCCAGGAACCGGCCGTCATCTGGCCGTACATCATCAGCCCCTTCGCCTCGAGCTCCCAGAAGTGCTCGAGGGTTGCCCATCTGGGGACCAGGAGGCTGTTGGCGATCAGGACCCGAGGGGCCATGTCATGGGTCCTGAACACACCGACCGGCTTCCCCGACTGGACGAGCATCGTCTCGTCGTTGCGGAGTCGCTCCAGGGTGCGCACGATGGCGTGGAGGGAGTCGAGATTGCGGGCAGCCTTGCCCCGGCCGCCGTAGACGATGAGGTTCTCGGGGTCCTCCGCCACGTCGGGATCGAGGTTGTTGAGGAGACAACGCAGCGCGGCTTCCTGGAGCCAACCCTTTGTGTTGAGGTCGGTCCCATGGGGCGAGTGGAGAGGGAATGTCAGGTCGAGCATGAGGGCCCTACCGTAATTGGACGCATTTGGTTCATGGTGTGCACCAAATACGCCCAAATCGCGCTATTTGCGGAGCATGCCGTCGAGCCGACGATTGGCGATCATCGCCCCAACCAGACCCATGGCCAGCAGGAAGGCGGCGTGTCCGAACATCGACCAGTCGAGTACACCAAGGGTGAACCCCCTGAGCAGCTCGGTGCCGTGATAGAGCGGCGAGATCTTGGCGATGTTCTGAATGGCAACCGGATAGACATCGAGCGGGTAGAAGGTGCCCGAGAACAAGAACAATGGCATCGTCACCAGGGTCACCAGGTCGAAGTCCTGCCACGAGCGCATCCAGGTGGTGGCAGCGAGACCCATGGCACCAAAGGCGAACCCGACGAGGGTTGCGGAAGGAACGGCAAAAACGGCCAGCCAGGACTTGGTCATGCCCATGGCGAACATGACCCCGACGAAGGCGGTTGAATAGAGAACGCCGCGAAGCAACGCCCACCCGATCTCGCCGATGGCGATGTCGGATGGCTGCATCGGCGTCGTGAGCACTCCCTCGTAGACCTTTTGGAACTTCAGCTTGAAGAAGATGTTGAACGTGGTCTCGATGACGGCACCGTTCATCGCCGATGCCGCCATCATCGCTGGGGCCACGAAAGCGGCGTAGGCCACGGGGAGACCTCCTGGGCCGGTGACATCGCCGACCAGGGCGCCGACTCCGACACCCACGGCGAATAGGTAAAAGACCGGCTCGAAGAACCCGCTGAAGATCACTTTCCACAATCGGCGATAGGCGATGTAGTTCTTCTCCCAGATCCGCTGAGCGCGGAACGGGGTGACCTTGCCCAGCGGCAGGAGTCGAGACGGCGCCTCCACGCTCACGGCCTGATCCTCTTGTCGAGGAACCGTATGGATAGATAGGCGCCCACTACCGCCATCACCACCAGGTACCCGAGATGAACCCACAGCGGAAGTGAGGTGACGATCGTCGAGTCGACATCCGGCAGCGCGATCTTGCGGACCGCCTCGACACCGTGGAACAGAGGGGTTACGAACGCCACAGGCTGGAGGAACCCGGGAAGCTGGCTGATCGGGAAGAAAGTGCCCGAGAACAGGAACAACGGAATGATGAGAAACCGGAACAGGGTCGAGAGGTTGCGCCCATCCTCCTGGGTCAAGGTCCACGCCGTGATGCACACGGTGAAGGCCACCCCGGTGAGGATGGACGGAGGGATCGCCGCCAATGCCGGGCCAAGGTCTATAGCACCGAAGAGCACGGCGATCACCGCGAAGACAGCCAGCACGAAGCTCAGCCGCGCCACGCCCCAGAGAAGTCTGCCCGTGATGATGTCCGTCGGTCCCAGCGGCGTGGTGATGGTCCCGTGGAAGTTCTTCCTCCAGAGGATTCCCGCCATTACCGGGAATGAGCCGTCACCGGCCCCGTTCTGCATGGCGGTGGCAGCCATCAGGCCGGTGGCGACGAAAGCCAGGTACGGGATAGCCAGGTCACCCGTGCCGTCGTCGACGAGCGATCCGAGCCCTGTTCCCATCGCTGCGAGGAACAGGATGGGATTGACGAATGAGGAGATCACGGTGCCCCGCCAAGTGCGCCGGTAGGCGATCACCTCGGACTCGGCATACCGGATCGAGCGGGTGAGGGTGGTCATCAGTCGATCAGCCTGCGACCGGTCAGTCTCAAGAAGACGTCTTCGAGCGTGGAACGGCGCACGAGAACCTGGTCGGGATTGATGCCACGGCTGTGGAGACCGTCCTGCGTCACGTCGGCATCGTCGGTGTAGAGCAGGACCCGGTCCGCCAGGACCTCCGATCGAGAGGCGAGGCCATCCATCTTGAGAACGGCTTCGTCCATCTGCCCGTTCTGGAAGCGAAGCTCCACGACCTCGCGCGGAGCGTATTGCGCGATGAGCTGGCGAGGCGAGCCCTCGGCGACGATCTTGGCGCGATCCATCACCACGAGTCGGTCGCAGAGCTGCTCCGCTTCGTCCATGTAGTGAGTGGTAATGATCAGGGTCGCCCCCCCTTGTTTGAGCCGATAGAGACGGTCCCAGAGCAGGTGACGTGCTTGGGGGTCGAGCCCGGTGGTCGGCTCGTCGAGGATGATCAGGTCGGGGTCGTTGATGAGGGCCCTGGCGATGATGAGTCGGCGCTTCATGCCGCCGGACAGCGGTTCGACCGTTGAGTCTCTCCGCTCGGTGAGCTGGGCGAATTCCAGGAGCTCGTCGATTCGCACGTTGATGTCGGACTTCTTCATGTCGTGATAGCGCCCGTAGACGTAAAGGTTCTCGGCCACCGTGAGCTCGAGGTCGAGGTTGTCCTCCTGTGGGACGACACCGATACGTTTCCTGATGGACCTGCCGTCGACACCGGGGTCGATCCCAAACACCTTCAGTTTGCCCTCGGTGATCGGGCTTACCGTGGTGATCATCTTCATGGTCGAGGTCTTGCCGGCGCCGTTGGGCCCGAGGAAGCCGAACGCCTCTCCCTCCT
>DASWKM010000160.1:0-4491 GCA_036396635.1 Acidimicrobiia bacterium | reverse complement strand
TGTCGGAGTAGCTGAGCGGGTAGATCTGGTAGATGACAGCTTCCCGCCACCATGGCCCACCACCCTGTTCTCGAGTCGGCATGGTCGGACTCTAGAAACGCCACTTCCCTTCTCCTGGCATCGTCTCCACCGGTATGTGTAGAGTCGGCTGCTGTGGGTTTTCTCACTAATTAGCCCCTAGGAGGTTGAACGAAATATGAAACGACACCGATGGCTTTTTGCGCTACTGGTCGTTCTGGCCATGATCGCCGCAGCTTGCGGCGGGGACGAGGGTGGCGATACGACGACCACGGGCGGAGGAGGCGAGCCGATCGATTGTGATTCCGCAGGCGCGTCCTTCAACCTCTTCGGTGCGCCGACCGGAGTTGAAGGTGAGGCCCTCCAGGGGTTCATCGACGTCTACAACGAGACCTGCGGGGCGAGCATCACCTACCGTGGCTCGGACGGGTTCGAGCAAGAGCTCAGGATCGCGGTGGATGGTGGTGACCCGCCGGCCCTCGCGTTCACGCCACAGCCGGCATCGATCTGCGACTTCGCCGACGATGGTCATCTCGTGTCCCTCGAGGACATGGGCTTGGACATCGCCGAGATGGAGGCCAATCACTCCCAATACTGGATGAATCTCGGCTTGTGTGCCGACGGCAACCACTACGGGGTTCCTTGGTTCCCCAACTTCAAGTCGATCATCTTCTATCACATGCCCACATTCGAAGAGAACGAGTATGCGATACCGGAGACGTACGAGGACTTGATCACGCTGTCCCAGCAGATGGTCACCGATGGAGTTACCCCCTGGTGTTTCGGCTTCGAGAGTGGTGATGCCACCGGCTGGCCCGGCACCGACTGGATCGAGGACATCTTCGTCCGTCTCCATGGGTCAGAGGCCTACGCCCAGTGGTATGAGCACGAGATCCCGTTCAACGACCCGCAAGTGGTCGAGGCCTTCGACACCTTCGGCGAGCTCTTCTTCGCTGAGGGGTTCGTGCTCGGCGGTGCCGACAGCGTCCCCGGGGTGAACTTCAATGACTCGCCGGGACCGCTCTTTCAGGACCCACCCGGTTGCGCCATGTTGAAGCAGGGCTCCTTCATCGCCAACGTCTTCGCGGACCAGCCCGACTATGAAGCCGGTGAGGAGTCTGAGATCGGCGTCTTCCCCTTCCCGACCATCGATGGCAACACCGGTGCGATGGGTGGCGGTGACACCATGATCGTCTTCGACGGCTCACCCGAAGTGGTGGCCGCGGTGACCGACTGGGTCAGCCCCGACTGGCAGTGCACCCTGGCTTCGGCCTCCGGCGGCGGCGTTGCCCCATACGGTGGCCACGGGGTGGCCGGTGTGGAGCGGCTCCCCGGGCACAAGGACGTCGATCCGAACTGTTATGAGTCGGATGCGGCGATCGCCTTCGCCGAGTCGATCACTGCCGCGCTGGCAGCCAACACGTTCGTGTTCGATGCTTCCGACCTGATGCCGCCCGAAGTGGGTCAGCGGTCGTTCTGGGACGGGATCGTCAACTGGGCGCGCGGAGCTTCCACCCAAGAGGTGGCCGACGCAGTCGAGGCGAGCTGGCCTGGCTAGTACTGACACGACAAACAATCACGGAGGGGCGGCCCTGCGGCCGCCCCTCCGTCGCGTTTGACCCGGCATCGTCGCGATTCATTGCGTAGAGTCATCCGCCGACCGGACCACGGAAGGAGGAGCGATGGCAACACCCCTGCTGACGCCAACCGACGAGAAGCCGCAACAGCCGATCAGCGAGCCAGGCGCAACCGAGAACTCGTTGGGGATCTGGGTGCTCCGGCTCGTCAGCGCACTGATCATCCCCTTGGTCCTGTTTCTCTTCTTCGTCACCTTCGAGTTCTTGCAGGACCCTGGGATAAACAAGGCGCTGCAGGTGGCGGTGGCGGTCATAGTCGGTGTGGGCGGAGTGTGGGTGTTGTATTGGGGCATGGACCGGACGGTGAGCGTCATGTCGGACCGGTCGGCAGCCGCAGTGCGGCCATTCGCCTTCGCCGGGCCGGCCATGATGTTGCTGGCGTTCTATCTGGTCTATCCGGCGGTCACCACATTCGTCACCAGCTTCCAGGACTCGGACGGTGAGGCGTTCGTCGGGCTCGCCAACTATCAGCGGGTGTTCACGGAGAGCCAATACCTGATCTCGATTCGGAACAGCGTGCTGTGGGCCCTGGTGGTCCCGGTGATTTGCCTCGTCGTCGGTCTTGCGTTTGCCACCCTCGCCGACAGGCTCGGGCGACGCTCGGAGTCACTGGCCAAGTCATTGATCTTCCTGCCGATGGCCATCTCGTTCGTGGGGGCCTCAGTCGTCTGGACCTTCATCTACAGCTTCCGCTCGGCCGGGTTCGGCGATCAGATCGGGCTGCTCAACGGGATCTGGGTGTGGTTGGGGAACGATCCTGTCGAGTGGCTGGCCAACACGCCGTGGAACACCGTGTTCCTCATGGTGATCCTGATCTGGCTGGAGACCGGCTTCGCCATGGTGATACTGTCGTCGGCCATCAAGTCGGTGCCTGACGATCTGCTCGAGGCGGCACGCATCGACGGCGCCACCGAGTGGAATGTGTTCAGGAAGATCGTGGTCCCATCGATCGCTTCCACGATCGTGGTCGTCTGGACCACCGTCCTCATCACGACCTGGAAAGTGTTCGACATCGTATTCGTTATGACCGGGGGGAGGGATGGGACAGCTGTGGTCGCCCAACAGATGGTGACCGAGTTCTTCACCTTCCGGAACTTCGGGATGGGAGCTGCCCTCGCTGTGGTCCTCTTCATTGCCGTGATCCCGATCCTCGTCATCAACGTCAAGAGATTCACAGAGCAGGAGGCGCTCCGATGACCGCCGTCACCGAGGCTCCTGCCGCTTCCGCATCTGCCACACCGGCAGGTCAGGGCCGCGCTCCCTCACGCATCCCCACCTATGTCGTCGTGACGCTTCTGGCCGCAATCTGGTCGATCCCATCGGTCGGGCTGTTGGTGAACTCATTTCGTGAGCCACGGAGCATCCGGGCGTCCGGATGGTGGACGATCTTCGGAAACTTGTTCGACTCCGCAACGTGGACTCTCCAGAACTACTCCACGGTGTTGGACGAAGGGTTCGGCAACGCGTTCGCCAACTCACTGGCGGTCACCATCCCTTCGGTCGTGATCCCGATCACCGTTGCTGCGTTCGCCGCGTATGCCTTCGCCTGGATGGAGTTCCCGGCTCGGAACCTGATCTTCGTCTCGATCGTCGGGCTGATGGTGGTCCCACTGCAGATGGCGTTGATCCCGATCTTCCGGGTCTACACCAGTCTCGAGGTCAACGGATCATTCCCTGCCGTCTGGCTGGCCCATGCCGGGTTCGGGCTCCCGTTGGCGGTGTACCTGTTGCGTAACTACATGGGTTCCCTGCCGTCCTCGTTGATCGAGTCGGCGAAGATCGATGGTGCCAGCCACTACGCCATCTTCACCCGTCTCATCGTCCCGCTCTCGACTCCGGTGCTGGCCGCTTTCGCCATCTTCCAGTTTCTCTGGGTTTGGAACGACTACCTGGTCGCCCTGGTCTTCCTCGGTGTGGCCAACCCGGCCAATGCAGTTCTCACGGTCGAGCTGGCCAATCTGGCCGGCCGGGGGGAGGGGGCCCTGAGCTTGTTGCCCGCCGCGGCTTTTGTGACGATGGTCTTGCCGCTGGTCGTGTTCTTCGCCTTGCAGCGGTATTTCGTCCGGGGGCTCACCGCGGGCTCGGTCAAGGGCTAGCCGACACTGCCCGAAACAGAGTCCTGGGACGCGGTGAGACGCCGCAATTGGCTTGCCCTCACGCTGGGGATGATCGTCCTGCTGTTCAGCTACTTCCCCTACGCCGCCGCCTTCGTGCCTGCAAAGGGTGAGACCGGGCCCGTCATCGAAGCCGGTCTGGTTGCCGTATCGCTCGCTTTGGCGCCCCTGGTCTTCATCGTCGTGGGTCTCGTCTCGCGTAACCCTCGCACACCGAGGATGGTCCTCATCGGCATGGCGCTGCTAGCAGGGCTCGGCCTCTCGTTGGGGTTGGTCTCACCCGTCCTCGGCGCCGCCGCCGGTTTCGGTGTGGGCATCGCCCTCACCCTGAGGCTCCCCGAATTCCCGGACCAGATGAGGCGTCGGATGGTGGGCGTTGGTCTCGCCATCGCCTACATGTTGTTGCTGCTGGTGGTGGCCACTCCGGCGGGCGTGCTCACCGGGCCGATCCTTCCTCCGCTGATGGTCGGTTTCGCCGACGAGTACGGGGCGTGGCGGCAGGTCCGAGGGGACGGGAGCTAAGTGGCGGGGAATCCGGGGAAGCCGTTGGCCACCCATGACTCGAAGGCCAGGTCGTTGGGTACGTCGGAGCCCTGCTCGGTCGCCAGCTGCATCCGATAGTGGAGGAAGTCGCAATAACCCTGAACGGGATCGTCACCATGCCAGATCTCGGCTATCCGCGTGGTCAGCGGCTCGAAGGAGTCACTCAGCCACTTGAAGGT
>DASWKM010000159.1:0-6001 GCA_036396635.1 Acidimicrobiia bacterium | reverse complement strand
GCCAACGTGGAGATGCCCAGAAACATCGAGATCGAGATGGCACCCATGACCCCCAGCGTGGTGGCGGCGTTGTGCGCCTTGGGCTCACGAAACGCCTGGACCCCGTTGGCGATGGCCTCGACGCCGGTGAGGGCCGTCGATCCGGAGGCGAATGCCCTCAGGATCAAGAAGAGCCCGACCGCACCGACCTCCGCCTCCAGGCTGGCACCCGAAGAGATGGCGTTCGGGCATTCCCCGTCGAGGCACTGGACGAAGCCGACCACCAACATGGTGCCCACTGTGGCCACGAATAGGTAGGTGGGAGCTGCGAACAGGGTGGAGGCCTCTTTTACACCACGCAGGTTGGCAACAGTCAGCAGGGCGACGAAGCCGATCGAGATCTCCACGCGCCACGGGATGAGATCGGGCGCAGCCGATGTGATGGCGGCGACACCGGCAGCCACCGACACGGACACGGTGAGGACGTAGTCGGTGAGGAGCGCAGCTGCTGCCACCGTGCCGGTGCGGATCCCCAGGTTGTCGTTGGCGACGATGAAGGCCCCACCCCCGTCCGGATAGGCCTTGATCGTCTGGCGGTAGGAGATGATGACGATGAGGAGGAGGGTGGCAATGGCCAGCGAGAGCGGGGTGAGCAGATTGAAGGCGGCGGTGCCGGCGAGTGCCAGCACCAGCATCGCCTCTTCGGTGGCATAAGCCACCGAGGAGAGCGGGTCGGAAGCGAACACCGGAAGGGCCAACCGTTTCGGGAGAAGCTGATGCTGCTCCTCGTTTGAGGCGAATGGTCTCCCAAACAGTCTTTGCTTCAGACTCATCTCCTTATGACCCATCACCCCTTGTCCCTGAACGCTGTCACCCTGGCAAGGCAAAACAAACGCGCCGCCCACCGGACGGCGCACCTTTCCTATTGCTACAGCGGAGCCTCATAAGTCTGGGATGTCTTTGCGCGTTGTTAACGCGCAAGCCGAGATCTTGACGACATCCTGAGCAGAACCCAAGAGGAGAAGGTTCAAGGCATGGCGAGAGCCATGATTCCGACCCCGACCAGACCAAGCAGCACCAAGGCGACAAGCACCAGATCCCACAACAGCACCCGGCCTGGCCTTCCTTGCGCCACGACACGCGCGGTCGCCGCCCAACCGAGCACGATCGCTGACCCCACGATCGTGGAACCACCGATCACCTGGGCCACGCCGGGATGGCCGGTGACCAATGCGACCACCGTGATCGCACCCAAGATGGTCGCCACACCGGAGACGATCCGCCGTCGAGTATCTACAGGGTCCATCAAAGGGGATGCTCGGCTCTGGCGGAGTCCAAGAGTCACTCCTTGACGCAGAGCTGACGTCGACAGGCAGGGATTCAACGAGGTCTTGACTCGGAGGGGGCAACGTCTCGGCGTCGCATGTCGGGTTCCGGCGTGCCGATGAGAGTCACCAGGGAGATCGCGTCGTCACGGACCAGCGTGAAACGCGGTTGGCGACCGGTGCCGGGCCGCCACTCACGTCGGGCGAACACGTGAACGATCACCTCACTGTCGGGGAGGTCGGCGGGACCGAGGTACACGTGAGCAGCCCCGTCGATGCGACAGCGGTCCTGGACGCGAATGCGGCGGCCGGATCGATCTTCGATCGGTTCGGGGGACCGGTCATGTGGTCCTGACTGGCTCTTCTCGGGCATCGGTGGCGTCGGCCAGTCTGTTAAACGACACCGGGCCACGATGGGTCGTTGACGGATACCTGACGCGTCCCCGCTGAGTCTTAGCGGCGGCGAGCACAACACGGCCAGGGCTTGGGAGCCGACACCGGCGGGACGGTGGTGCTAGCTTCCGGAACGTCGATTTGAAGCGGGGAAGAACCCAGATCGAAAGTGCAATAGGAGGACGACACATTGGTACCTCGCAAAGCTCCGTTTCCCATCACCAGACGGGAGTTCCTTTATCTATCCAGTGCGGCCGTATTGGCGGCGGCATGTGGCAACGGGACCGGTGGTGACACCACTACCACCACACGCGCCTCGACCACTTCCACGGCCGGAGCAGGCGGTGAGCCTGCGGTGTCGTTCGTGGAGCCCCGGGAGGCCCTCAGCGGAGAGCTGAAGATCCTCTTGTGGAGCCATTTCGTGCCTGCTCACGACACCTGGTTCGACCCATTCGTCCAGGAGTGGGGGGACATGGTGGGCGTCGATGTGACGGTCGACCACATCGCAGTGGCAGACGTCCCGGCGGCCATCGCCTCTGAGATCCAGTCCGGGCAGCCCGAACACGATCTCATGCAGTACATCGCGGTCCTCAGCCAGCACGAGCCGTCGGTGGTGGACATGGCCGACGTGGTCGCAGAGGCGGAGAGCCGCTACGGCACCATGCTCGACCTGACCCGGCGCTCCTCGTTCAACCCCAACACGGGCAAGTTCTACGCCTACGCCCCGTCGTGGGTGCCCGACCCCGGTGACTACCGCCGCTCCCTATGGGACGCGGTGGGCCTACCCGATGGGCCACGGACCTACGACGACCTGCTGCGGGGCGGCTCGGAGATCTTCGCCTCGGAGGGGGTTCAGCTCGGGATCGGCATGTCACAGGAGATCGACTCCAACATGGCGCTCAGGGGCCTGCTCTGGTCGTTTGGTGCCGGGATACAGGACGAGAACGAGAACGTCATCATCAACTCGGATGCCACGATCGCGGCCATCGAGTACATGAACGAGCTGTACGCCGGGGCAATGACCCCCGAGGTCTTCGCCTGGAACGCGGCCTCCAACAACCAGGGAATCAACTCGGGAGAGTTGAGTTACATCCTCAACTCGATCTCGGCATACCGGACGGCTCAGGACGAAGGGCTGGACGTGGCCGACGACATTTGGTTCACCCCGGCCCTGGCAGGTCCCGAGACCGCGGTGGTGGCCTCGCATGTCATGTACAACTGGATCGTCCCGGACGCGCCGGATGTCAACGTCGCTGCTGCTCAGGAGTTCCTCCTTCACTACACGGAGAACCTGGCACCCGTGACGTGGCACTCGAAGCTGTACGACTTCCCGGCATTCCCAGATCGGGTGCCGGCGTTGGATGGCTGGTTGGACGACGATCCCTTCGGGTCGAATCCAGCCACCAAGCTACAGGTGCTTAAGGACTCGCTGGACTGGGCAACCAACATCGGTCACCCGGGGCCGGCCAACCCTGCGATCGGGCAGATCTTCGGAGAGGCGATCATCCCAGTGATGTTCGCCGAGGCCGCCCAGGGCAACAAGACGCCGCAGGAGGCTGTCGACGACGCCGAGGCCCAGATCAACGCCATCTTCGACGACTGGCGGGAACGCGGCCTCGTCGGTAGCGGATGACCGAAGCGATGGCTGGGGGCTCGTTCCCCTCGCCTCCGCTCGCCATCGGCCGATTCAAGCGGCGTGCGACGTCGGGCTGGAAGAGGGCGGGCTGAATGGCGGTCGTAGAGGTCCGTGGGCTGACCAAGCACTTCGGCGACGTGGTGGCAGTCGACGGTGTCGACCTCCGATCAGAGGAAGGCGAGTTCCTGGTCCTGCTCGGGCCCTCCGGTTGCGGCAAGACCACGCTGTTGCGCATGATCGCCGGTCTCGAGCAGCCCACCGAGGGTGAGATCCTGCTCGGCGGTGAGAGCGTCAGCGGCCTGCCGCCAAGGGCGCGGAAGATCGCCATGGTCTTTCAGTCCTACGCCCTCTATCCCCACATGACGGTGGCCAACAACATCGCTTTCCCGCTGAAGGCGCAGGGAATGGACCCGAGCGAGCGATCGGCCAAGGTGCAGTGGGCAGCAGGGCTGTTCGGCATCGACGGTCTCCTCCATCGTCGCCCCCGCCAGCTCTCGGGTGGCGAGCGTCAGCGAGTGGCCCTGGCTCGTGCGCTGGTGCGGGAGCCCACCGTGTTCCTCCTCGACGAGCCGCTGTCGAATCTCGATGCCAAGCTGAGGGCGGCGGCCCGTGACGACCTGATGGAGTTCCAGCGCCGGATCGGGATCACCACCATCTACGTCACCCACGACCAGGTGGAGGCGATGGGGATGGGTGACCGGATCGCCGTGATGGATCACGGGAAGGTTCGCCAGCTCGGCACGCCAGAGGAGGTCTATCACCACCCTGCCGACGTCTTCGTCGCCCAGTTCCTGGGGTCGCCACCGATGAACCTCCTCGAGAGCATGTACTACCTCTTCGGCTTTCGGCCCGAGCAGTTCCTCCCGGAGGGCATCGCCGAGAGTGAAGGGGCAAGGGTTCCCTTCACCTTCCATGTCAACCGGATCGAGTACCTGGGGTCGGAGCGCTACCTCTACGGGCACATCCGTGAGTACGAAGAGACCAAGATCATCGCCATGCTCCCCGCCACGGTGACGCTGCCCATTGAGGTCGACCAAGACCACAAGTTCTCGGTGGCGCGGGACCAGCTCCGATTCTTCGACCGGGACGGAGGCCAGCAGATACCACCACAAGCTCTCAACCGATGACATCGACACGGGCTCCCCGAAACCGCTACCTGAGCGACAACCCCAGGTTCCTCGCCGGGCTGTTCATGACACCGGCTGTGATCTACATCGTCGCCCTGGTCGGGTTCCCCTTCGTCCTGGCCATCATCTATGCCTTCACCAACATCAGCACCGGGAACCCCGAGTTGAACTTCGTCGGGTGGGACACGTTCCGCCGGGTCCTCGACGACCCGGTGTTCCGCGAGGCGTTGTGGAACACGTTCTTGTTCGCGGTGGTCGCCAATCTGCTGGTGGTCGTGCTGGCGACTGCGTTGGCCGAGGTCTTGACCAAGGACTTCAAGGGCAAATGGCTGGTGCGGTTCCTTGTGCTGCTGCCATGGGTGGCGCCGGTCTCGCTGGCCACCATCACCTGGCTCTGGACCCTGGACTCGATCTTCTCTCCCATCGACTGGGTCCTCCGCCAGCTTGGGCTCATCACCGAGAACGTGTACTGGCTGGGCCGGCCCGGCCTGGCGATGTCTTCGGTGATAGCCGTCCAGACCTGGCGGATCGTGCCCTTGGCTGCGGTCATCGTCATGGCCGGTCTCATCGCCATCCCCGGTGAGATCAACGACGCGGTGGCCGTCGACGGCGCCGGCCCCTGGCGCAGGCTGTTCCAGGTCACCATGCCGCTACTGGCGCCGATCATCGCCGTCGCCGTTCTCTTCGGGGTGATCCTCACCATCTCCGACATGAGCGTGGTGTTCGTGCTCACCCGGGGAGGCCCGACCAACTCGACCCAGGTCCTGTCGACGTGGGCGTTCATCAAGGGAATCGAGGGCGGTGCCCTCGGCCAGGGTGCAGCCGTGGCTCTTTTCCTGCTGCCCGTGCTGATCGGGATCACCGCGGTGGTCCTGCGGCTGGCCCGACGTCGCGAGGTGCTCTGAGATGACCTGGCAGGACACCGATGTCCAGACGCTGCAACGCAGCGCGGAGAGGCGACGACGGCTGGGTCGATTCAGCACCTACACCGCCGCCATTGCTTTCGCCTTCCTCGCCGCCTTCCCCTTCACCTGGGCCCTGGTCAGCATGTTCAAGCAGTCCAACGACCTCTACGTCAAAGACAACAGCCCGTTTTGGTTCAACGAGGTACCGACTCTGAAGCATCTCGGCTTCCTGTTCACCGACACCAATTACCTGACGTTCATTCGGAACTCCGTGATCGTCGGTCTGGCAGTCACCGCCATCACCCTCGCCCTCGCCCTCCCCGTCGCCTATGCATTGGCCCGGCTCCGGCTCCGCTGGGGGGAGCGCCTCGGGATCGCCATCTTCCTCGTCTACCTGATTCCGCCCACACTCCTGTTCATCCCCATGACACGGGTGATCACCAATCTCGGCCTGCAGGAGTCGCTCTGGTCGCTGATCCTCGTGTACCCCACCATCACCATTCCCATCTCCGCCTGGCTGCTCATGGGTTTCTTCAAGGGGATACCGATGGACCTCGAGGAACAGGCCATGGTCGACGGCCACAGCCGGATCGGCGCCATCGCCCGGGTCGTGCTGCCCCTGATGGTCCCCGGCAT
>DASWKM010000158.1:0-4242 GCA_036396635.1 Acidimicrobiia bacterium | reverse complement strand
ACTGTCAGCTGAACCTTGGTCCCTCAATAGTCAGCTGAGAGTCAGCTCTCGGGGGAAAGATTAGGGCCAATCGAGTCAGAGGTACACGAAGTTGAGTAGACGCTATCTTCCGTTTGCTATGGCCATCACCATCGCCATGGCGCTGGCGGCCTGCACCACCGGTGCAGACCCGGGCAGTACGAGCACCAACGACCCGTCGAGCTCGACCTCGATACCTCTGCCAGGGATCCAGGCGTTCGGTCTGACGAATGAAGAGTTTGCCGCCAATGTCGAGGCGGTCGAAACAGCGATCGCGGCGTGCATGGCAGAAGCCGGCTTCGAGTATGTCCCCGTGGATGTGACAGCCGTACTCGAGGTCGGTCAATGGATGCGGGCCGATCCCTCCCTCAGCGAGGAGGAGTACAAGACCCAATGGGGCTATGGGATATCTACTCGTACCGACAACCCTCCGCGTGAGATCGGGCTCGGCCCGAACATCCAGATCTATGAGAGCCTCTCGGAGTCCGAGCAGGTCGCATACGACCGCACCCTCTTCGGTGACGATCCGGACGAGACCTTTGCCTTGGCCCTCGACGACGAGGATTTCGGCAATCTCGGTGGCTGCACGCAGGAGGCAGTCGAGCAGGTGTTCCCCGAGGAGATGCTGTCGGCTTCTTTCATCAACCCAAAAGACATCCTCATCGAGTCGGATCCACGCGTGGTGGCCGCCGAAGAGGAGTGGGTTGACTGTATGAGCGAGGCCGGTTACGACTACGAGGACCAGGACGAGATCATCGAGGAGTATGAGGAGAGACTCGACGCCCTCACCGGAGGCGAGGACCCCGAGGAACTCTCCGGTGCCGATCTCGAGGCCCTGGAGGATCTGCAGGCCGAGGAGATCGCCGTGACACTCAAAGACTTCGAGTGTGGGATTCCTCTCGGTGAGTTGATCCGCGAGATCGAGACCGAGCTCTACGGATCACCTGTCAGCGGATGATGTCACGGCGCATCCCGTCGGTCGCCTCCGGGCTCTTCCTTCTCCTGGCGGCGTGCACCCCGGTCACCGGGCCCGCACCCGAATTCTCGCTTCCCACCAGTCCGGCCGCCGACACGACGACCTCGGCTCAGGGTTCCGGCGATCAGTCGACCACCACCGGCACCGGTGAAGGGCAGGGTGATGTGACCAGCGGATACGTGCCCGCCGAGGCCCGCGCCCAGGCCGCCGCCGAGGCGGCCGTAGGGGGCCAGTACGGGACCGAGGAGTTCGGGCTGACCATGCGCGATCTCACCTCCAGGGCGGAGGAAGTGGAGACTCTGATCAGTGAGTGCATGGCCGAGGCCGGCTTCGAGTACGTGCCGGTCGACTTCACCACCATCCGGAGCGCCATGACGAGTGACAAGTCGGCGCCCGGGCTGAGCGGGTCGGAGTATTTGAGGGAATACGGCCACGGCATCACCACCCAGCCCGACAAGCCCATCGTCGAGATCGGGCTCGGAGAGCAGAACCAGCGGATCCTCGAAGGGCTCTCGGAGGCCGACCAGGTCGCCTACCGGCGAACCCTGTGGGGACAGAACAACGACGCCACCCTCGCTTTCGGGCTGGAGTCCGAGGACTTCTCACGCACCGGCGGTTGCACCAGGGGGGCGATCGAGCAGGTGTTCGAGCCTCACGAGCTGGCAGCCACCTATTTCAACCCGGCGGATGCCCTCATCCTGCAGGACCCACGCGCCCGGGAGGCGCTCGAGGAGTTCGCGGCCTGCATGTCCGAGGCCGGCTTCCCGTATGGCCACCCGGACGATGTCGACATCGATCTCCAGCTCCGATACGACACCCTGGTTCAGGGTCGGGATCACGAGGAGCTGACTGCAGACGAGATGGAACAGCTGCTTGGTCTCCAAGATGAGGAGCGGACGGTCACGGCCGCCAGCGACAGCTGTGAATCGAGGCATCTCGAGCCGGTTCTCGACCGGATAGAGGAGGAATTCTTCGGCCGAAGCTGAACGGTTGTCGGCTCAGTCGGCAAGGGGGATCCTCATCTCGAATGTGGCACCCGTGCTCTCGTCGGCGATCAGGTTCAATGATCCCCCGTGGAGCTCCGCAACCTCGCGGGCAATGGGGAGACCCAGACCGGTCCCTCCCGAGTCGGCGTTGCGGGACTCGTCGAGCCTGGTGAATCTCTCGAAGATGGTCTCGACATACTGGGGCGGGATCCCCGGGCCGTCGTCGCTGAGCGTGAGGATCGCCACCCGATCGGCTTCGCTCAGGCTCATCTCGACACGGCTCGAGGCGTGCCGTTCTGCGTTGGCGAGGAGATTTCTGACCGCTCTGCCCAACTGACCGGGGTCTCCATTGACTTGGGCCGCGGAGACTCGGGAGATATCCACCTCCACCCGCTCACGGGAACGTATCCGTCGCGCCTCCCGGAGGACCACGTCATCGAGATCGACCCGCTTGAAGACTGGCCGGCCGTGACCGGCATCTGCCCTGGCCATATAGAGCAGGTCTTCGACCATGTGTTGCAGCCCGATCACGTCTTCCAGGATGTCTTTGGCGAGCTCTTGGTTGACGTCGTCGCTGGTGGCAAACCCGACCTCGAGAGCAGTGCGCACGCGGGTGAGTGGATTGCGCAGCTCGTGTGAGGCATCGGCGACAAAACGCTGTTGGCGGGTCACCGAGGTCTCGAGGCGCGACAGCATCTCGTTCATCGTTCCCGCCAGACGATCGATCTCGTCGCCCGACCCGGTATCGGGAACCCGGCGATGGAGGCCAGTCGAGCCGATCTCTGCGACCTCTGACCGGATGTCTTCCACCGGCTGGAGCGTTCTTCCCACCAACCACCACACGAGGGCGATGAGCAACGCCAAGACGATGGGTACGGTGGCCGAGAGCGAGGCGGTCAGAACGGCGGTGCTCTCGTTGACCACGTCGTAGCTGGTTCCCACATGGAGCACCCCGATCCCCTCTAGCTCCCGGCTGAGCACCCGAAACCGATCGTCGTCGACCTCGAGACCCTCCACGGTCTGCATCGTCACCATGGCATCTGGATCTGTTTCGATTTCGAGTGCCGGAACACCGCGGAGATTCGGTGTGGCGATGAGGACGGTGCCGTCCTCGGCCACGAGCTGGGCGAAGCCTTCCCTGGCTCCTTGAGCGAACTCTTCCGGCTGTGAATCCTCCGCAAGCAAGGCCACGATGTCGTCCGCTCGCTGGGTCAGCGCCTCGTCGAGGCTGTCGGTGAGGAGGGCTCGTTGCACCAGCACGAGAGAGAGACCTGCGGTGACCAGCACCACCGCCACCAGAGCAGTAGCCAGTGCGGTGATCCGGGCCCGGATGCTGTTGAACCGCATCAGCCCCCGTCTGTCGCCAGACGGTACCCGGCGCCACGGACGGTCTCGATCGATTGTCTCCCGAAGGGCTCGTCGATCCTGGCCCGGAGACGTCTGATGTACACCTCGACGATGTTCGGGTCGCCCTCGTAGTCGTAGTCCCAGACCCCGTCGAGGATCTCCGATTTGGACAGCACCTGGCCGACCCGCCGCACCAGGAACTCGAGGACATCGAATTGTCTCGCCGTCATCCCGATCTCCACATCCCCGCGCCAGACCCGTCTCTGACCTGGGTCGATGCGGAGATCGCCGACCTCGACGGGAATCGGCTGACGACCACCGGCGCGCCTCAGGACGGCGCGAATCCTCGCGATCAAGACGGCGAAGGAGAACGGCTTCGTCAGAAAGTCGTCGGCCCCGGTGTCGAGGGCCTCGGCCTCGTCGAGATCGCCATCCTTGGCCGTCAGCATGAGAATCGGAGTCCAGTCACCCGCCTCCCGCAGGTCGGCGCACACCTGGTACCCGTTGCGACCGGGAAGCATGATGTCGAGGATGATCATGTCGTAGGATCCCTCGGTAGCCAGCCACAGACCGTCGGAGCAGTTGATAGTCACCTCCTCGGTGAAACCCTCCGACTCGAGTCCGCGCTTGACAATGGTCGCGATCTTCTTGTCGTCTTCGATCAACAAGATCTTCACGCTGACATTCTCCCACCCCCAACCTGACTCACAGCTGACAACTGCTGCTTACGGTGGTATGTGGCGTCGCCGTGATCCGCCTGGCCGAATCGACCCCTTATCGACCGACAATTAGCGTCTTTGCCCCAAGAGCAATACGACGATGGCAATGCCGCCCTTGCCGCGCACTCGACCTTGCTGGTACTGGACCGCCCTTTTGTCCATCGGCTTCGACAGGTCACGGGGAAGGACACCAAAT
>DASWKM010000157.1:0-10980 GCA_036396635.1 Acidimicrobiia bacterium | reverse complement strand
TCTGACGGCAATCCCCATCTCACACCCGGACGTTGGACCAGGACCGCCTGTGCCCCGGCCGCCATCGCCCCGGCGCAGTCCCAGTCGTGGGCGGCCACGAGGGCCATCTCCCCGATTGGCACCCCCGTCCTGCGCGCGGCGTGCTGATAGACGGCGGAGTCGGGCTTGAAACGGCCCACCTCGTCGACCGAGATCACCGGCACAACATGCTCAGCCAACCCGGCATTGGTGATCTGTGCCTCAGCCACGAGCGGGCCCCCGTTGGTCAGGGCGATCATCCGGATGCCGGCTGTGGCCAGACGCTCGACCGCGGGCACCACATCGGGATGTGGGGGCAGCTCGGCCATCAATGCCAGGGCGGATCGGGCCTCGTCGGGTGAGAGCTCGACTCCTCGACGGATCGAGAGGTTGACCAAGGCTTCCGCTCCGATCTCCCCGAAGGGACGGTGCTGATCGAGGGCGTTGGCGAGGAGCGATCCGTGGAGAAGGCGGGCGAACCACTCGCCCAACGGAGGGTCGGCGCCAAAGATCTCCTCGAAGCGTTGCCGGAGCGGCTCGAGACTGAGCAGAGTCTCGTTGACGTCGAAGGCGAGGAGGGCGGGCCCGTTCATCATGGCGAGACTAAGCACCTCACCGCTCATACTCGATGCAGGGTGACCTCTATAGAGGTCGGACAACCTCAGGTTTGCCTGCGGCCCTCGCTACCTGGTGGGGAGGGTGCGGACGATGGCGGCGAGGGCATCGTAGGTGCGCTCGCCCATCCCCTTCTCGTCCTCGTCCAACAGATTGGCCATCACCTTCAGTGTCCACTCCATCAGAGGCCGGTTGCGGAGACCGGTGTGGGCCAGGGTCCGCATCACCGACGGATGTCCGATGAGCTTCACGAATATGCGGGCCATCTTGTAGTACAAGCCGTATTCGTCCTGGAGACGTTGCGGATAGCGTCGCAGCACGCTCGGGTCGTCGGCAACGAGCGCCTGACCCACGTACTCGGCGGCGAACCTCCCCGTCTCGTATGCATACGAGATCCCCTCCCCGTTCCACGGATTGATCGCCCCGGCGGCGTCACCGATGGTGATCCAGTTGCTCCCCACCAGCGGGCTCTTCGAATAGCTCATGGTGAGCTTGCCTCCCATCGGCTTGCTCAGCCGGGAAGCTTCGGAGAGGCCCCAATAGTCGGGAGCGATGGCAACGTAGTCGTTCATCATCTGAGTGGTGTTGACGTCTTTCCACCTCTTGAACGTCGACAACAGCCCGACCCCGACATTGACCGTCCCGTCACCGAGGGGGAAAACCCATCCGTACCCGGGCATCGTTGCGCCGGAGGCGTCGCGAAGGTCGAGCTGACTCTCGAGGAAAGGGTCTTGCGACTTGGGAGAGGAGTAATAGCCGCGTGCCGCCATGCCCATCGGGTAGTCCCGGCGGCGCGTTGTGCCGAGATCACGTCCAAAACGGTTCATCGACCCGTCGGCGATGATCGTGATGTCAGGGGCGATGATCTCCGAGACGGCGCCATTGGCCAGCGTCACCGACCTGAGTCGCCCCTCCTCGATGGACGGTGTTGCGGTGGTCTTCTCCCTGATCCTGACCCCTTCCTTCTCGGCGAGCCGGGCCACCTGTTGGTCGAGGTCACGGCGACGGATCACGCCGCCCCAATTGGGAAAACGGCTGTGGTCGGGCCAAGGCATCTCGATCATCAGGTCGTCGCCCGCGTATGACCTCAGCCCGCTGATCCGGTGAAACTCGGGAACCTCGAAGTCGAAGCCCATGTCCTGGAGCTGGAGCACCGCCCTGGGGGTGAGGCCGTCACCACATGTCTTCTCCCGGGGGTACTCCTTCTTCTCGACCAGGGTGACCTCGTGGCCGTCGCGGGCCAGCCAATACGCCGCGGCGGACCCGGCGGGGCCACCACCGACGACGAGGACCGATCGTGAGGACATCTCGATGTGATCGTAAAGGGTCGAATGGGGAACCAAGAAGCGCAGTTGTATCGTCCGCCGGGTATGAGGGTGCTTTCACGCGCCACCGTGTCCCGGATGCCGAGGTATCTGCGGTTGCTCGACGACATCCGAGAGGCACAGGCCACCGTCAGCTCCGACGAGCTGGCGGAGGCGGCAGGGGTCAACCCGGCAAACGTGCGCCGTGACCTGTCCGATCTCGGGTTCCATGGGACACGCGGCGTCGGCTATGCGGTCGGGGACCTCCGCTCGCGCATCCAAAGGGAGCTGGGCATCGACCATCGGCGCAAGGTCGCCATAGTGGGAGCGGGGAACCTGGGCACGGCCCTCGCCGGCTACAGCGGGTTCAGACAGCGCGGGTTCGACGTGGCGGCCATCTATGACATCTCCTCCGAGCGTGTCGGCCGTCTGGTTGGCGATGTCATCGTCACCGACGCAGGCCGCATTGGCCACGACTGTGCGACAGGCCTCTTCGACATGGCAATCCTGGCGGTCCCGGCGACATCGGCCCAGAGGGTCGCGGAGGAGCTGGTCAGTGCGGGGGTGTCATCGATCCTCAACTTCGCACCGGTGCGGGTCATCGTCCCCAACGACGTCCCGATCCGTCATGTGGATCTGTCGACAGAGCTCCAGATACTGAGCTATTACGGATAGCCGCTCCCTCCGACGACTATCCGCCGGCCTCTTTGGTCTCCTCGTACTGATGGAGGGCAACCAGGAAGACCAGAAACAGAACCAGCGAGACCAGCAGATAGGTGATAGGGATGACACGGATCTCGAAGGCATTGAGCCCCTCGATGTTCTGCGGTTTCGGGCCACGGGGCGCATATATGACAAAGAGCAGAGAGGTGATGCTCATCCACCCGAAGACGGCGGCGCCGGTGACCAACAGCGCCAGCCGCTTGCCCAGGTTGGTGTGGTTGAACAGATAGATCGACCCGTAGAACAACCCAACCGCGGCAACGGTGAGGATGATCCCCGTGACGAACAGGTTGGCGGAGAACAACGATCTGAACAGCTCACGAAAGAACATGGCTACTCCAACCCTGCCAGGTTTCCACTACGAAGATACCTGGCCAACAGCCGGATGTCGTCGAGGGAGAGAATCTCGCCGAACGCAGGCATCCGCCCCGTTCCAAACCCGTTCAACCCATACGGCCTCTGTGACTCGGATCCCTTGGTGAGGAAGTCGATGAGGAGATCCGTAACCTCGGGGTCGGCGGGCGCCTCGCCAAACTGGACAACCGGCCGCCCATCCCACAGGGCCGGGCCGAAGCCCCCTGAGCCGGCCTCCTGGGTGTAGGGAACACCGGCGGAGAATCCGGCGGTGTGGCAGCGTGCGCAATTGACGTTGAACAGGGCGACGGCCCGCTGTGCCTCGTCGAGGTCGGCCCCCATGCTCTCGGCCACCGACGAGATATCGATCTCCCATGACGCCGCCTCCTGGGCGGCGAGGAGGAAGTCGAGACCTCCCAGCTCTTTTTCTCGAATAGCGTCCTCGTTGTCGACGGTCACACCGATGTTGATGGCGGTCGTCTCCAGGCCGCCGACCATGTTGGAAGCGGTGGTCGCGTCCGGCACACCACTCACCGACTCCGGCTTGGTGGGGTCGAGGGCGATCCGGGTGACACTATTGGGGATGGTGGCCGCGCTGGCCTCGGACAAGAGGCCTGTGATCGTGGTCTCGGTGGCATCCGAGATTCCGTCGCCGTCGGTGTCCGGGTTCTCACCGCTGATGGCGTCGCCGTCGAGAGCGGCCCCGATCGAGTTGATGCTGGGCTCCAGGATGGGATCCTCCTCGGCGGCCGCGGTGAGTGCGGCCAGCCCCTCCTCGACCAGCTCGGCGTCTGCGGTCCCCGGGTCGAGTGTCACCGGGCCTACCACCCGGAAATAGTCCATGGCTTCGGCGGAAATGGCGGACAACTCGGTCTCGGCCGCATCGGAGAGCCCGTCATCATCGGTGTCGAGGCCGTCGCTCGCCCCCTCCAGGACCTTGGCCGCGCGCTTGGACAGAGGATCGATCAGGGCGCGGTCCGCTGCCGCCTGGGCGATCTCGGCGACCACTTGACGCTGGTTGACGATGGCCGCCTCCACAGTTGCGTCGGCCCCGTCGAGACGTGCAGTCTGGCTGGCGGCCGCATTGACCGTCTTGTCGACCGCCTGCTGTTGGGGGACCTGGATCGTCTTGAGATAGTTGACGACGTCCTCGACCTGTCTCTCATTGAGCGGGCCCCCGCCGGCGAGCCCCCATGGAGGCATCGGGGTGTTGCCACGGCCAAAGGTGATCCAGAAGGTCACCTCGTCCTCGTCGTAGCGATAGAGGACGTCATCGAGGGAGGGGGCCGTCCATGAGACCCTGACGCCGGAGCGCTTCTCGATGAACGGCGACGTCCCACCGGAGCCAAGCGGCCCATGGCAGTCGAAGCACCGGAACTCGGTGACGATGTGGGCTCCACGCTCCACCGACCCCTCGTCGAACTCGGTGACAAAGCCCTCCTGGCGGTCGGTCTCACCAAGGAAGTAGAGGGGAAGGGAGATGGCGAGGAAGGCAGAGAAGGCAATGGCCGCTTTCTGGCCTTTCTCAAGACGTCTCGTCTCCAGATGCTGATCGTCGATTCCCGGCCGGAGGTTTGGGGCCACCTCCTCCCCGCGGCCCCGGTTGCGCAAGGCTGAAACGAGCATCAGCCCCAGCCAGATGATCCCGGCGACGACCGCCAGCACCGTGATGACGTCTCCGGTCACCCGCTATGCCCCTTCGCTGGCGATACCGATGCAGCTCGGGCCTTGGGGGTATTTCACGCTCGGGGTGGGTGCCCTCGGGGTCTCGATGATCGAGCCGGTTCGCACGATGAAGCGGTCGCCGTCCCGCACCTCCACCTGGAAGCGGTCCAGGTTGCGCGGTGCCGGGCCGGCGAAGTACTCGCCCACCGAGTTGTACTTCGACCCATGGCACGGGCACTCGAACCCGATGGATGTCCCGCACCAGGGGACACGGCAGCCGAGATGGACACACCGCTGAAAGAGGGCCATCAGTCCTGCCGCCTCGACCCCCTTGTTGACGAACTGATCCGACAGCGCTGTTGGGGCGGGGACGATGTAGGCGCGGGCCTCGGGCACGAACACGGGGACGACGGACCCGTCCGGGTTGACGGTCTGGGCTCTCAAGTCCTCGATCGCGCCAGCGTCGACGTCGGACCCGAAGCCACCGGTCAGCTTGGGCCAGAAGAATGCCAATGAGTACAGGCCCATCAGTCCGAGAAACGAGCCAAAGCTGGCGGTGATGGCCCTGTTGAAGAACTGTCTCCTGGTGACGCCCGACTCCTCGGTGCTGACCTCGACAATCCGTTGAGCCTCGACCAGCTCGACCGCGCTGCCCTCCGGCTCGGAGGCTTCCTCGATCTCGACGATCTCCACAGGCTCTTCCGTCTCGAGGTCGGGCGCGGGGACGGTGATCGGCTCGACCCGGATGCCGGTCATCGACCGGTCGGCCCTCCTGGTCTCGGTGGAGACCCCAACGGTGGGGTCGGGCCGCGGGGAGCGGGTCCGCCGGAAGGCGATCGAGAACGCGCCCACCGCACCAAGAATCGCGAACAGGGCGACACCAACCAGGATCCAGTTGGCAAAGCTCATTCGAAGTTCACCCAGTCCTTCAAGTCGTCGAAGAAGACGCCGTCCTTCCATGGATAGGTGAAGTTGAAGCCCTGACCTCGAAAGAGGACGCCGAACATGGTCAACGTCGCCGAGCCGGCGAGGAAGATCGAGTAGAGCAGGATGGCGAACTTGCGGTCACTTGGCCGCGTCGAGGGGTTCTTGTCCACGTAGGGGATCATCATGAACCCGATCAACCCGATGAACAACGGCACCATCACCCCCGCGATCTGGGGATCGAAGTAGCTCAAGAGCTCCTGGAGACCGAGGAAGTACCACGGTGCCTTGGACGGGTTTGGGGTGGCGTTGAAGTTGGCCGGATCGAGCAGAGGTGAATGAATGATCACCGACAGGATCACCAACAGCCCGGTGATGGCGAGGAGGGCACCGAACTCCATGAGCATGAGATGGGGCCATGTGTTGACCTTGTCGACCGGCTCGGCCTTGACATTCTGGATCGCCCTCGCCTTGACCACGGTGAGGAGGCGCTGGGTGCGCACTCCCTCCGGGAGACCGGCCGGTGGCACCGAGGGTCTGGGGCTGACCACCGATGCGATCTTGCCGTTGCCGGAGGGCGCCGGTGGCGCGACGGTGCCGACGCGGGGGCCGCCTCCGTCGCCTTCGGCGACCATCGCGGCAGGCGCTTCCTTCGGCGGTTCCGCGTCCTTCGGCGGTTCCGCGTCCTTGGGCGGTTCCGCGTCCTTCGGCGGTTCCGCGTCCTTCGGCGGTTCCGCTTCCTTCGGCGGTTCCGCTTCCTTGGGCTCCTCCGGGGCCACATCCTGGGACATATCGGCTTCGACCTCCGGCTCCGGGAGATCGGCGGCCCCGGGGACCGGCACCTCCTCCACCGGTTCAGGCTCGGCCTCAGCTGGTGATTGAGCAGACTCATAGGCCTGCTCGACACGCTCCGAGGAAGTGGGGGGCGCCTTCTGAGGGGCCTCGACCGGGGGGCCCTCGCCCTTCATCTCGGCGAGCACTTGCTCCACTGGCACGCCGAGGGCCTTGGCCCGGGCCTCCGCCGACCTTCTCAGCAGGCTCTCTGGGATCTCGACCATCAGGGGCTCCTCACAGTGGGCCCGAGATTCCGCCGTCCTTGCGGACACGCCAGAAGTGGATGGCCATGAATATGACGATGATGAATGGGAAGGCGAGCACGTGCAGGACATAGAACCGAAGCAAGGTGGCTCCGGTCACCTCGACACCGGCCAGCAGGGCGAATTTCACCTGGTCCCCGATCACCGGTGAGAACCCTGCCATGTTGGTGCCGACGGTGACGGCCCAGAGTGCCAGCTGGTCCCAGGGCAGGAGATAGCCCGAGAAGGAGAGGAAGAGGGTCAGAAAGAGGAGTGTCACCCCGACGACCCAGTTGAACTCGCGTGGCGGCTTGTAGGCACCGTGATAGAAGACCCGGCTCATGTGCAGGAACACCGACAGCACCATGAGATGGGCTCCCCATCGGTGCAGGTTTCTGACCAGTGACCCAAAGGCGACGTTGGTCGAGAGGGCCTCCATGTCCGAGTAGGCGATCTCGGCCGTGGGCGTGTAATAGAACATCAGGAAGATGCCGGTGATGGTCAACAGGATGAAGAGGAAGAAGCTGAGCCCACCGAGACAAAGGGTGTAGGAGAGCCTGACGCCGTGTCTCTTCACCTTGACCGGGTGGAGGTGATAGAGGACGTTGTTCATCACCACGTACGAGCGGTTCCTCGGGCTGTCCGAGTAGCCCTGTTTGAAGGGAGAACCGGGACGCATGATCGACTCGGCGAGCTGTGAGCCCCACAGCTTCTCCGTTCCATCCTTGATCCGGTCCCTGAGCCCGACCCTGCCGTTCTCGTCAGCCATGCCTACCAGCGCATCCCATATGAGTACCCGTTCTTGAAGTCACGTTGTCCTGTGTCGAAATCCCAAGGGCGGCGGTCCAACCCGAGCTCGACCGCCTGATCGGCCAGCGAGCCTTCGAACTTGCCCAACGAGATGACCCCGGTGGGGCAACGGTCGATGCAGAGTGCGCACCTGGTGCACTCGTCCTCGTCGACGATGAAGAACCCGAAGTTCTGAGCGTCATCCTGGGGGTGGTCGACGTTCACGGCCTCGTCGATGGCATCCAAAGACAGGTAGTGGATGCATTTCCAGGGGCAAATGTCCACACAGCCCTCACAGAGGATGCACTCAGATTGATCGATGTGAAGGAACTGCTTGGGACGGAGCTTGCCGGTGAAATAGTCTCCTTCGACGAGGGCGAGCTGATAGTCGTCCCTGATCGGCGGAGTCTCGTCGACGACACCCTTGGGCATCAGCTTCCCTTCACCAGGGGTCGCCCGTAGGGCGACTTCTTCTCGACGGGAGCGGCGCTCGCCGGGCGGCCCTCCTTGATCCGCTGGATCTTGATGGCGAGGAACCCGGCAAAGCCCAACAGCCCCAGGCTGTAGCCCATCTGAATCGAGTCTTTGATGGCCGCCCAGCTGATATCCACCTCGTTGCCAAGGACCAGGAACGAAGGGACGCTCACCGCCACACGTTGCGATGACCAGTCGAGGTCGGTCTGGGCGAAGTTGAGCCATTCGGAGGGAACCATGCCGAAGTAGAAGACAAGAGCCGTCCAGGCGATCAGCGCCGCCACCGCGGCCCGGGCCCAGGTCATCTTCTGGTTCAGCACCCAGAGGAAGGTCGCTCCCAGGAAGGCGAGAGTGGTGGATCCGAGGACGATGAGATAGCCGATCCCCTTCCAGACGAGGCCCCGTGGCCACCAGTTGAGATAGTCGACCACGACCTCCACCTCGACACCGTCGACGACCTCGATCCGGGGTATCGACGACCAATGGATCCAGACGACGCCGAGGACCAAACCGAGGAGCCCCAAGGCGAGAAGGCTGCCACCGATCAGCTTGCGGCGGGAGTCACTCAGTTCTCCAAGGCGATACATCTTCTCTCAGCAGTCCGGACGCTAGAGGTGGTTTTTGCTGTGGGGTTTCTAGCACAGGATAGGGGCGCTCAGGAACCAACCACCTCTGGTGGCGGCAACCCCGAATCTGGCGGCGGACAGATTTCCCGAAGTAGTTATGCTCCCGCCCGACTCATCACGCGCAAGGAAGTCGCTTGGCCGATAACCAGACAGCAAACACAAAGGCCCTGTTGGGCGGGGGTTCCGCAGGGGATCGACTCGCCGCCACCCACTTCATGGTGGGGGCGGCCTTGCTGGTCCTGGGTGGTGGGCTCCAGCTGCTCTCCCTGGTCTCGTTGCGTTTCGCCGGGCTGTTACCGGTCTCATTCGGACGTATCGAGCCGATGACCAATCTCACCTTGATGGTGGGTTTTGTCGCCGTCTCGCTCATCGGGGGCGTGTACTACGTCCTGCCCCGACTGACCGGGGCCCGGTTGTGGCGTGTCGACCTCCCCTGGCTCGGCCTTCTCGGCATGGCTGGTCTCGTGATCGTCGGTCTCATCGTCATCGGCTTCGGGCTCGGTGACGGGAGCCAGCCACTGGGGCTGCCGATATGGATCGATCTGCCCCTCGTCCTGGTGCTCTCCATCCCCCTGATCGTCACGGTCGCCACCATTCGCCGGCGTGAGGAGGAGCGCAGCTTCGTCACCCTGTGGTTCGTGCTCGGGGGAGTGGCCTGGCTTCCACTCCTGTATATCGCCCATCTGGTCACGGAGCTTCCCGATGTCTCGTCGGTCGCGACCGCCTACGGCGAAGTCTTCTTCTCCGCCGGGTTCGTGACGATGTTCCTGGTGACCGTCGGGTCCGGGCTCGTCTACTACACCGTCGTCAAGGAGTTGGACATCGCCCTGGCGAGTCGTCAATTGGCCTTGGTCGGGTTCTGGTCGCTCGGCTTCGCCGCCGCATGGTGGGGAGCCGCTCAGTTGCTGTTCGGCCCCGGTCCCGGGTGGGTCGCCGGCGTGGCTGCCGCTCTCGGTCTCGCCTTCCCCCTTGGTGCCCTGGCCAATGCCGCCAACGTCTCGATGACACTCGAGGGGTCCTGGGCAGAGCTCGGGGAACGTCCCGGCGTCCTGTCCGGGGTGCTTGGCCTCTACCTGACGGTAGGGGTGGCTGCCGTTGCGGCGCTGGCCGGCTTCCGCTCGGTCGGCTCGGTGACATCGGAGACCGCCTTCTGGGAGGCAGTGGAGTACGTTGCGCTCGGCGGGGTCGGGACCCTTCTGGTCTCGAGCGTGAGTCTCGCCGCCCTGCCCCGTCTGATCGGTCGTCAGGTGGAGACCGCCTCCCAGGCCCGGCGATTCCATCGTCTCACCATCGCTGGAGCAGTGGGCGTGCTGATCACGCTCGGAGCCGCCGGCATCGTGTCGGGGTACTCTTGGATCGGCGGCTCGAACAGCGCCGCATATGTCGACGCCGGGGAAGGTTGGGCAGCCGGCGTGAGCGGCACATACGACACCCTTGTCCTGGTGGCGCTGATCTTCGGCATCATCCTCTTCCTCGGGCAGCTCAGCTACACCGCCCTGGTGACCGGGACCGTCACTCGAGGCAAGGCAATCCCCCAAGAGGTGCTGGTCGCCAAAGAGACGTCGGATGAGTGAGAAGCTCACCGCCGCCGCCGCCGCCCTGGGGCTACCCGAGGCTCTCGTGGAACGGTCGGCCGCGGCCCGGGCCGCCGAGACGGGTGCCAGTGCAGACGACATCCTCACCGAGTGGGCCGGTGGCGAGGCTGCTTCGGCCTCGGCACCTCCCGCCGAAGCCGCGGTGAGCGAGACGAGTAATGCGGAAGACGCGGCCGAGGATGACGAGGAGACTCCATCACAAGCTGCGACTCCTCCAACTGCCGTTCAGGAGATCGTCATCGACGTCCCCGCTCGACCCGAGACCGCAGCCCCCGTTCCGACAGGGCCCTACAAGCCTCCGGTACTGGTGGGGGCGAGGGACAATCCGATGACCATCCTCCTCGGCGCCATCGGGCTCTTCATCATGATCGTGCTGGTCGGGCTGGTCGGTCCCTCGATCTCGACGGACATCGCCGGTGCCCGTAGCTCAGAGATCCCCTACACCGAGTCCGCCCAAAGGGGCCGCGATATTTACACGACGAGTGGTTGTGCCGCCTGCCACACTCAGATGGTCCGTCCTGTCATTGCCGACGTCGGCCTCGGCGCGGTCACCCTGACTGACACCAACCAGGTGCTGGGGACGAGGCGGTTCGGGCCCGATCTCTCGGACTTGGGCAGCCGGATGACCGCCGACCAGATCGAGGCGGTGATTGGTGGCCTGGGAAGCCACCCGTCATTGATTCTCTCCTCCGACATGCTCACCGACCTGGTCGCATATCTCTCCGAATCACGCACATCGGGGACCGAGCAGTCGTGAGCCTCGGTGAAGCAGCAGCCGCATTGGGTTTGCCCGAGGCTCTCGTCGAGCGCTCCGCGG
>DASWKM010000156.1:0-5505 GCA_036396635.1 Acidimicrobiia bacterium | reverse complement strand
GCCGGCCGATCTCCCCCTCATCGGCGATCAGATGCTGCTCCAGAGCATCGGTGGTGAAACTCTCCCACTCCATACCTCGAACATATGTTCGATACAACAGTTTGTCAAGTACCTTCTTCCAACTTCTTTCCTCTCCAACGCCGAGTGCCGCAGTGGGCCGAACCACGCTACCCGGGTCGGTGTTCTCCTACAGTCATCACATGGCGCGCAAGGTGACCGTCCAATGGGGCGACGAGTCCGTGTCCGGGCTCATCGAGGGATCGGGTCGCGTGGGAATCCTCCTGGCCCACGGTGCCGGAACAGATCAGACCCACCCGGGCATCGCCAAACTGCGGAGCGGGCTCGCCGGAGGCGGGCACACCGTCATGACGTTCAACTACCCCTACACCGAGCGTGGCTCGAAACGCCCGGACCGCCAGGAGAAGTTGGTCGAGTGTCATCGGGCTGCCGCAGACTCCCTGGCCAACGATGTCGAGGAGAGGTACCTGGCGGGCCGTTCCATGGGTGGTCGCATTGGCACTTACCTGGCTGCTGCCGGATACCCACTCACCGGTCTGATTCTCTACGCCTACCCGCTTCACCCGGCGGGTGATCCGGGGAGGCTGAGGGTCGACCAGTTCGCCGACATACATGTCCCGATGCTGTTCTTCCAGGGGACCCGGGACGCCCTGAGCCGAATGGAGCTCTTCGAGAGACACATCATGGCCTTGCCCAATGCCGAGGTCGAGCTCTTGGAGGGTGCCGGCCATGGTCCTCGAGGTGGTGGCTGGGATCAAGAGAAGATGACGTTGCGGTACGTGGATGGCACCCTCGCCTGGATCAGCAGGGTCACATCTGGCGAAAAGGAGCGATTCCGGCCATAATCGGCGCTCGCCCTTCTCTTTCCAAGGAGTCTTCCGATGTCACGAGTGAGCCTGCGCGCCCAGGCCGGCAGAAAGCCGGGCTCGAGAGAGTCCAGACGGGTTCGTCGCCAGGGCCTGGTGCCCGCAGTCGTGTATGGCGTCGACGTGGACCCCATTCCGCTTGCCGTCGACTCCCACGACCTGCACATGGCCCTGCACACCGAGTCCGGGTCGAATGCGATCATCAGCCTCGAGATCGATGGTGGCGACACCTTCACCACCATGGCCCGCATGATCGACCGTCATCCTTTTCGCAACGAGTACCGCCACGTCGACTTTGTCAAGGTCGACCTGACCCAGAAGGTGAACGCCGAGGTCGCCCTCCACTTCGAGGGCACACCGGTCGGTGTGACGGAGGGTGGGGTGTTCAGCCCTCGGCGCACCCACGTCGTGATCGAGGTTCTCCCCACCGAGATCCCGAGCTTCATCGAGCTCGACGTGTCACGGGTCGAGATCGGTGGCTCACTCCGAATCGTGGACCTACCCGAGCTGGAGGGCGTCGTCTATCTCGAAGAATCCGACGGCGTCGTGATGTCCGTGACCACCCCGGCCGCCGAGATCGAAGAGCCGGTCGTCGAGGGCGAAGAACTTCTCGAAGGTGAGGAGCTGGCAGAGGGTGAGGAACCTGAAGAGGGCGCTGAAGGGGCTGAGGCCGAAGCCGGCGAATGATCGGATGCAGATCGTGGTCGGCCTCCGCAACCCGGGTGCCGACTACGAAGGGACTCGACACAACGTCGGATACGAGGTGGTGGAGCGGGTCGTGGCCCGATCAGGAGAGACACTCGGGAGGGCGCCGTCCCGGATCCTCGGTCTCATCTCCCAGACTGGAGCCGGTGACAGTCGCGTTCTCTTCCTCGTCCCCAGCACGTTCATGAACCACTCCGGCGCCGCGGTGCGGGCGGCGGTCGCCTACTACCGGGCCACGCCGGGTGATCTCTTGGTCGTACACGACGACATCGATCTCCCATTCGGGCGTCTCCGGGTCCAGGTGGGCGGGGGCAGCGGTGGGCACAACGGGATCAGGTCAATGGAGAACGCCTTGAGCACGAGGGATTTCTCACGGCTCAAGGTGGGGGTGGGCAGGCCTCCGGGATCGCAGGACCCGACGAGTTTCGTGCTGCGCCGATTCACCAAGAGCGAGCGACCCCAGGTCGACGCCCAGGTCGAGGATGCGGCCGACGTCGTCGAGCTCTGGCTCCAGGACCGCGCCCGCGCCCAGGAGCTGGCCGCTCACAGAGGGCGTGATGACTGAATTGGTGGGGGCGATCGATCAGGGGACGAGCTCAACCCGGTTCATGATCCTCGACGGCGACGGGATGGTCGTGGGGATGGCGCAGGCCGAACACAGCCAGATCTTCCCACAGCCGGGCTGGGTCGAGCACGACCCCATGGAGATCTGGTCCAACACCGTCTCCGTCATCGATCGGGCCATGGACGAGGCACGTCTCGTCCCGGCCGACCTGAGTGCCGTGGGCATCACCAACCAGCGGGAGACGACCATCATCTGGGACCGCGGGAGCGGAGAGCCCGTGGCCAACGCCATCGTCTGGCAGGACACCAGGACTGCCGAGCTCTGTGAGGAGTTGGCGGGAGAAGAGGGCCCGAGACGTTTCGTCGCCAGGACGGGGCTCCCGATCGCCACCTACTTCTCCGGTCCCAAGGCACGCTGGCTGCTCGATCGATATGGGCTCACCAGGCGGGCCCAGCTCGGCGAGCTCGCATTCGGGACGATCGACAGCTGGTTGGCCTGGAATCTGACCGGGCGGCACGTCACCGACGTGACCAACGCCTCACGGACCTTGCTCATGGACCTGGCCACGACGGCCTGGGACTCCGACCTCGCACTCGAGCTTGGTGTGCCCAGTCACATCCTCCCCGAAATCGTCCCCTCGGTGGGCGAGATCGCCGAGTGTCGGGGACCGTTGCCGGGCGTGCCATTGACGGCGATTCTCGGTGACCAGCAGGCTGCTCTCTTTGGTCAGACCTGTTTCGAGCCCGGTGATGCAAAGAACACCTACGGGACCGGGAACTTCATGCTGATGAACACCGGCGGGGAGCCGATCTTCTCCGAGGCGGGAATGTTGAGCACGATCGGCTACAAGATCCAAGACGAGGCCACGGTGTATGCGCTGGAAGGGTCGATCGCCGTCACCGGGGCTCTCGTCCAGTGGCTGAGAGACAACCTCGAGTTGATCGATACCGCCGAGGAGATCGAGATGCTGGCGGCCACCGTCGACGACAACGGGGACGTCTTCTTCGTCCCTGCCTTCTCGGGTCTGTTCGCCCCTCATTGGAGACCGGATGCACGCGGCGTCATCACCGGTCTCACCCGGTTCACCAACAAAGGCCACATAGCGAGAGCTGCCCTGGAGGCGGCGGCCTATCAGACCAAGGACGTCATCGATGCCATGACCCATGACTCCGGGGTGGCCCTGACCGAATTGAGGGTCGACGGTGGCATGACCCACAACGAGAGCCTCATGCAATTCCAGGCCGACATGCTGGGCGTCGACGTTGTCCGCCCCAGGATCACCGAGACGACTGCCCTCGGGGCTGCATACGGCGCAGGTTTGGCGGCAGGCGTTTGGTCCGGCCTCCCCGAGATTCGCTCGATGTGGTCCGAAGACGCCCGCTGGTCCCCGACGATGCCAGATCAGGAGAGGGACCGGCTCCACCGTCGATGGCTGCAAGCCGTGGAGCGGTCACTTGACTGGGCTTAGTGGCCCAGTCGACAGACCGCTAGGGCGCTAGAACTCCACTCCCGCTTATGATCGGGCTGGAGTCGAGGATGTCGATCAATTTCCCCAATGCGCTGGCGGTGTTCCGCATCGTCATGGTCCTTCCGATCATGTCGTTCGCACGCGCCGACCAGATCGAGAACCACTTCGTCATCGCCGCCGGGTTGTTCTTGATCGCCTCGTTCACCGACTTCCTCGACGGTTACTGGGCCCGTCGCACCACCGGTGGCACCGTTCTCGGGGCCTTCTTCGACACGACGGCGGACAAGATCATGGTGACCGGCACTCTCTTCGCCCTGGTGTCGGTCGATCGGGTGTCGATCTGGCCGGCCGCCATCATCGTCTTCCGTGAGTTCGCCGTGATGGCGTTGCGAGGCGTCGTCGCCCAGCGTGGCAGGCTGATCGCACCCTCCACCTGGGGCAAGATCAAGGCATTCACCCAATATGCCGCCATTTTCTGGGCCTTTCTGCGCTTCACCGACCGGTGGGGCCCGTGGTACTTCGATCAATGGCTGATGCTCATCGCGGTCCTTGCCACCATCGGCTCGGCCTGGGGCTACATCTCGGCTTTCTGGTCGGTGGTCAGGACGGAGCCGAGCGAAATCAAGACATGAAGACCGCCGTGACCGGTGGCTCGGGCGTGGTGGGCAAAGCCGTCGTCCGGCATCTCATCGACTCCGGCCATCAGGTACGCGCCCTTGCCCGGTCCGACGAGTCGGCAACGGTCCTCGGGTCATTGGGTGCCAGCCCCGTCCCTGGCGATCTGACCGACTTCACCGCTTTGGATGACCTCGCCCGAGGCGCCGATTGGGTCTTTCACATCGGAGGTGTCAACGAGCTTTGCTCCCGCGACCCGGCAGGGATGTGGCGCGTGAACGTGGAGGGCACGATGCTCGCTCTCGAGGCAAGCGCTCGGGCCGGCGTTCGCCGGTTCGTCCACACATCGTCTGCGGTGACCGTCGGAGAGGCTCACGGGACCATCGGTACCGAGGAGTCCCCGCACCGGGGTCACTTCCTCTCGGAGTACGAGCGCTCGAAGCACCAGGCAGAGCGTCTCTTGTTCGAGAGACACCACGATGTCGAGGTGGTGGCGGTGAACCCTTCCTCGGTCCAGGGGCCTGGTCGATCCACAGGGAGTGGTGCGTTGCTGTTGGAGGCAGCCCGCGGTCGCCTGCCGTTTCTCGTCGACACGATGCTCTCTCTGGTCGACATCGAAGACTGCGCCAGGGGCCACGTCCTGGCGGCGGAGCGGGGCCGGGACGGTGAGCGGTATCTGCTCAGCGGCGGCTCGGTGTCGGTCCGGCAGTTGGTGTCGATACTCAGCCGGCTCAGTGGCCGTCGATGGTCTCCGTTGTACCTGAGACCTGGTCTGGTGACGGCCATGGCACCGGTGGTCGAGCTCGTGGCACGGGTCGTCGGCAAACGGACGCCGATCTGCCCCGAGTCGGTCCGGGTCCTGCTCAACGGTCACCGATACGACGGCGCCAAGGCGACGAGGGATCTGGGCCTGTCCTACACCCCGATCGAGCGCACCCTGGAGCGAGCTGTGGCCTGGTTCGGGTCCGAGGGCCTGCTCTGAGTCCTCGATATCCGGGTATCCGAAGCTGGATCTCCCCGAGGAGAGACGCTGAACAGCTGTCGGCAATGTGTGGTCCCCGGCGCATGGGTAGCACGAGAGGCACATCGGCGGGCCGTCGGTACGATCATGCGTTCTCGATGTCGGCTCCACTCCACCCACTGCTCGCCGGTTGGCGCTCCGTCCGGCTGCCCGATCTCGGATCGACGTGGACGGTGGCGGTGGGGGGACGGGCCTTCGCTCTTGCCGGGCTGTTCCACGACGTCGGTGAGACGATGTTGGTGGTGAT
>DASWKM010000155.1:0-12382 GCA_036396635.1 Acidimicrobiia bacterium | reverse complement strand
CAGCTCGGCCTATCTCACCCACCCGGTGTTCAGCCTCCATCAATCCGAGCACGAGATGCTCCGTTACCTGCGCCGTCTCGCCGATCGCGACCTCGCCCTCGACCGCACCATGATCCCGCTCGGCTCCTGCACGATGAAGCTCAATGCCACCACCGAGATGGTGCCCATCACCTGGCCCGGGTTTGCCGGGATCCACCCATATGCGCCGTTGGATCAGGCAGCCGGGTACCTGGAGATGATCGACGAGCTGGAGGGCTATCTCGCCCGGATCACCGGCTATGTCGCGGTCTCCCTGCAGCCAAACGCGGGCTCCCAAGGTGAGCTGGCTGGTCTCCTCGCCATCTCCGCCTATCACCGCTCGCGGGGTGAAGGCGCCCGGGATGTGTGCCTGATCCCCGCCTCGGCACATGGGACCAATGCCGCCTCAGCGGTGATGGCCGGGATGCGTGTCGTGGTCGTGGCCACCGACGAGGCGGGCAACATCGACATCGAAGACCTGCGGGCGAAGGCCGAAGAGCACCAATCGACCCTCGCCGCTCTGATGGTCACCTATCCATCGACCCATGGCGTTTTCGAGGAGGGGATCAAGGACGTCACCGACGTCGTCCATGACCACGGAGGCCAGGTCTACGTCGACGGGGCCAACCTCAATGCGCTGGTCGGTCTCGCCCGCCCCGCCGACTTCGGGGCGGACGTCGGGCACCTGAATCTGCACAAGACCTTCACCATCCCTCACGGCGGTGGTGGGCCCGGTATCGGCCCGATCGGTGTTAAAGAGCACCTCGCTGCCTTTCTCCCCAACCACCCGCTCCTGAGCGAGGCCGGGCCCCGCTCGGGCATCGGCGCCATCTCCGGGGCACCGTTCGGATCCGCCGGGATACTGCCGGTCCCATATGCGTACATCCGCCTCATGGGGCCCGAGGGCCTTCGGGAGGCGACCCGGATCGCGATCCTGTCGGCCAACTACGTGGCCCGCCGCCTCGACCCCCATTTCCCGGTTCTATACACCGGTCGGGGTGGGAGGGTCGCCCATGAGTGCATCATCGACGTGCGGCCCCTCACCAAGGCCACCGGTGTGAGTGCCGAGAGCATCGCCAAACGGCTCGCCGACTACGGGTTCCACGCCCCGACGTTGGCGTTCCCCGTTGCCAACACCCTGATGATCGAGCCCACGGAGTCTGAGAGCCTCGAAGAGCTCGACCGATTCTGTGACGCCCTGATCGCGATCAGGGCCGAGGCGGAGCGGGTTGGAGACGGTGAGTGGCCGCGTGACGACAACCCGGTGTCCAACGCGCCTCACACCGCGGAGGATGTGGCCTCGGACGATTGGGACAGACCCTATGGGAGAGAGCTGGCCGCCTATCCGCTCGAGTCCCTGCGGCGTGACAAGTACTGGCCACCCGTGGGGAGGATCGACGGGGTGGCTGGTGATCGCAATTTGGCGTGCTCGTGCCCACCACTGGAGGCCTACACCTGATCGCTCTTGACATTTCCGGCGCCAATGGGATCTTTATGGGGCACACGCCCAGGTCATGTGTGCCATTTCGAGGTAAGCGGTGAGATTCAAAGGTGAAATCAGATTCCCCGATATCGATCATCCTGGGGTCCCGGCAACGTTCGTCGTGGAGGACGCCCACGCCGAACTGGTCTTGGAAGACGAGTCGTTGGGGCGCTGGTCGTTGTACGACGTCCATGCTCGACGGCTGATCTCTGCCGCCTTCCAGATCGACCTCGCCGGCACCGAGATCACGTTCGTGGCCGACGATCCCATCGACTTCGCCTATCGGGGCGTGGAGCACATGGCCAAGACCTGGGCAGAGATGGAGGCCAAGCCATTTGCCCGGCGCAAGCTCGCTGTCAGCAAGTCTCGCAAGGGCGTGATCCCATCCCAGTTGCTTGAGCTCCGCGATCTGATGCAGGCCAATCTCGCCACCCAGACCACCAGGCCCCTTGTCGGTCAACCGGTCATGGAGGCGACGTCCGTCCGGGAGCCCGAGGTCGAGAAGCCACCGATACCACCGGTGATCGGGTCCACCGACACGGAGCGGGCACGACTTGCGGAGGCACTGGCGGCCTTGGAGGACGAGAAGGCTCGAATCGCCGACGATAGACGGAAGCTCGACGAAGAGCTCCGCGCCGCCGAGGACCGTGAGGCCAACCGGGTCGAGGCCTATCGCCTGGAGATGAAGCGCCTGGAAGGCGAGAGAGAAGAGGCGAGGCGTCAAGCCGGCCCGGCTGCACGGTCACCGAGGAAGCGCGGGTTGGAGGCCGAGCCACCGCCCGAGCCGGTACTCGAGCCGATCGCCGCTGCCGAGATCGAGCCTGAGCCAGAGCCGGTAGTCGAGCCGATCGCCGCTGCCGAGATCGAGCCTCAGCCGGAGCCCGAGCCCGAGATCGAGCCTCAGCCCGAGCCCGAGCCGGCGACGTTGAAGGTGCTCGACCTCTCCAACCTGGAGGAGCCCCACGATGAGCCACCACCCCCCCCGGCGCGAGTCGGTCCCCTTCAGCCGCCGCCCGAGCCTGAGCCCGAGCCGGCGCTGGCCGGAGTCGGTCGTGACCGCAGCGGGCTGATGGGTGCGGTAAAGGCGGCATTTGCTCGCAACGGAGGGAAGAGTCATGAGCATCATTTCCTGGAGGCACCGGGAGGCATCGGGATCACCCGCTATGTGTGTGAGGACTGCGGGTATGTCTCGATCTCCGTTGGCGATCGCTGAGCCCTTCTCCCATCGCCGGTAGCAGGGACGGCAGGGCCTGGGTAGCACCGAGTTCACGATGTGCCCCGGGTACGCTCGCCGAGTGCCTCAACTGAGACCTGTGGTCCTCTCCGGCGGTGCCGGGACCCGGCTGTGGCCCCTGTCCACGTCACGTGTTCCCAAGCAGTTCGCACCTCTGTTCGGAGAGCGATCACTGTTCGAGTTGACCCTGCTCAGACTGGGGGGCCTGCCCGACATCGTTGATCCGTTCGTCGTCGCCGGTGCCGAGCATCGCGGGTTGGTCGCCGAATCCGCCAACCGGTCGGGCATCGTCCTCGGTGCCATCGTGGTCGAGCCCGTCGGCCGGAACACGGCACCTGCAGCTATCGCGGCGGCACTGGTGGCCGACGGTGACGACGTGCTGGTGATCCTCCCGTCCGACCACTTGATCCGGGACGTCGACGGGTTTCGCGCCGCGGTCGGGGTGGCGGCGAGGCACGCCGTTGACGGGGGGATCGTGACATTCGGCGTTCGGCCCACCCGACCCGAAACCGGTTACGGCTACATCGAGATCGGCGAGCCGCGCGACTCTGTCTTCGCCGTGACCGGTTTCAAGGAGAAGCCGACTGCCCCCGAGGCGGTTGATCTCGTCTCCGGTGGGCGGCACCTGTGGAACTCGGGGATGTTCGTCGTCACCGCCGCGCGGCTGATCGACGAGGCCAAGGAGCATTGCCCTCGGCTTCTCGCCGCGGTGCGCTCTGCCCTACCCGCCGGGGACGGGCCTATCATCGAGTTGAGTGACGGGTTCGCCGAGATCGAGCCCATCTCGATCGACTACGCCATCATGGAGCGGACGCGGCGTGCCATGGTGTTGCCCATCGACCTGGGCTGGGATGACGTCGGCTCGTACCAGTCTCTTCTCCAGGCCAGCCCGCACGACCAGCAGGGAAACCACACCACTGGAGACGTCATCCTTCGAGACGTGACCGGTTCCCTGGTGAAGGCAACATCTCGAAAGGTGGTCGTGGCCGGGCTCGATGACATCGTTGTCGTCGAGACGCCCGAGGCGGTCTTGGTGGTCCCGCTCGAGCGGTCACAGGAGGTGCGCGACATCCAACATGAGGCGGATCCGGGTTGAGATGGGTGGCGATTGCCATCGGATCATCTCTGGTGGTCGCTTGCTCATTGGGCCGCCCGGCCGAGGACGCCACAGGTGAGGAGATCTACAGCCTGCTTTGCTCGCAGTGTCATGGAGACGACCTGGAGGGCGGGGTGGGCCAGGCCCTTGGGCCCGGCTCCGACGCCGCCGATGAGGGCGACGGGTACTTTCGCTTCACCATCGTCAACGGGAGGGGTCGGATGCCTTCGTTCTCCTCGACGCTCACCGATGACCAGGTCGATCGCTTGATCGGTTTTCTGCGAGAGGCACAGGGTCGATGAGCGAAGCCCTCGAGATGCTGGAGCTGTACCCGGTCCGCATCCCGATGCGTCACCGATTTCGACGTGTCGATCATCGTGACGCGGTGCTGGTGCACGGGCCCAGCGGCTGGGGGGAGTTCTCACCCTTCCCCGACTATCCGCCTGAGGAAACCACGCGCTGGCTTGCCGCCGCCCTCGAGCTGGCCTGCGGCGAGCTGCCCGAGCCGGGTCGGTCGGAGATCCCGGTGAATGTGACCATTCCCGCAATCGCCCCCGAAATCGCCGCTGCCCTGGTGCGTGAATCCGGTGCCGACACGGCCAAGGTCAAGGTCGCCGATCCCGGCCACACCGAGGAGGACGATCTCGAGCGTCTCGAAGCGGTACGCGACGCGTTGGGCTCTCGGGGGAAGATAAGGGTGGACGTCAACGCGGTGTGGGACGTCGACACGGCCACTCGTCGGCTGCAACGGCTCGACGAGTTCGACCTTCAGTATGCGGAGCAGCCGGTGACGACGGTGGCCGAGATGAAGGAGCTGAGGCAGCGGGTTCGGGTGCCGCTGGCCGCCGATGAGCTGGTCCGCCAGAGCCCGCGCCCCCTCGAGGTGATCGAAGAGGGGGCGGCCGACATCCTGATCCTCAAGGTACAGCCGATGGGCGGGGTGTCCCGGGTCCTCGAGTTGGCATCCAGATCATCCATCCCGGTGGTGATCTCCTCGGCTCTGGAGACCTCGATCGGGATGTATGGCGGGCTGCTCGCCGCCTCTCTGCTGGACGAGCTGCCACTGGCGTGTGGGCTGGGCACCGTATCGATGATCGAGGGCGACCCCACCATGTCACCTCTGATCCCTTCAGACGGGATCCTCCAGGTGCGACGCCCCGAACCGGACCCTTCCCTGCTCGAGAGATGGCGTCCGGACCGTGACCGCGGCTTTGAGATGCTGCGACGACTGCGAGCGGCGGCGGAGCTGCTGACATGAGTCACCCCAACCCGAGCACGGCGTTGGCCAGGGTGATCGTCGACGAGATGGCGCGGAATGGCGTCCCACTGGTGGTGATCTCCCCGGGGTCGAGGTCGGCGGCCCTGGCCATAGCCGCCGCCGAGCACCCCGAAGTCGACACACGAGTGATAATCGATGAGCGGTCCGCTGCCTTCCACGCCCTCGGGGTGGCCCGCGCAACCGGTCGTGCCGTCGCTGTCATGTCCACGTCGGGCACGGCTCCGGCCAACTACTACCCCGCCGTCGTGGAGGCCGACATGGCGTGTCTCCCTCTGGTGGTCATCTCTGCCGACCGGCCGGCCGAGATGCGTGGTGTCGGGGCAAACCAGACCATCGATCAGGTCGAGCTGTACGGCCGGAAGGTGAGGCGATTCACCGAGATCGCGGCGCCGGACTCCTCGTCAGACCTGAACCTCGAATGGCGCACCGCGGTGTCCGGCGCTCTCGGCGCCGCGGTTGATGATCACCGACCCGGTCCGGTTCACCTCAATGTCTCGTTTCGTGAGCCGACGGTCCCTCTGACCGACGACGGTCGGACCAGGGGCGAGGCCTATACGTTCGACACCCCGCGGGTGGAGACGACGCACACCAGGCCCGACGAGACCGCCGACCCGCTGCCGGTGCTCGATGGCGGACGCGGCCTCGTCATCGCAGGTGACGGCGTCTACGACCGGATGGGACTTCTGAAGCGGGCCGGAGCCCTGGGCTGGCCGGTGCTGGCCACCGCTCTCTCGGGCATGAGGGGTGAAGACGTGATCTCGACCTATCACCATCTGCTCGCTCACGGAGTCCCCTCGGGGCTCGTCCCCGAAGTCGTGGTGGCCGTGGGGGCGATCGGGCCGAGTGAGCGTCTGGAAACCCTGATCGGCACGGCCGGGACACGGGTCAGGATCGACCATTGGGGTCGGCTGATAGATCCGGGCCGCAACGCCCAACACATCATCCGCGGGGATGTGACGGACCTCTTGGAGAGGGTTGGCGGCGCCGCCGATGGCCGATGGTGGGGCGTGTGGCGTCAGGCTGACCGAGATTGCCGAGAGGAGCTGAGGGCAAAGATCGGCGCCCATGGGTCGATGACCGGGGCGTCGGTGGCCGAGGCGATGAACGAGTTGGCCTGGGGCTCGCTCGTGGTGTCGTCGTCACTGCCGATACGTGAGATCGACGCCCACCTGAGTCGTCCAGGGCCGGTTTTCGCCAATCGAGGTGCCTCAGGGATCGATGGGCTCGTCTCGACAGCGCTGGGTGTGGCCTCGGTGATCCCGGGAACCCTGGCCGTGACCGGTGACCTGGCGTTGTTACACGACTCGAACGGATTCCTCGGGGAGACCGAGATCGACCTGTGCATCGTGGTCATCGACAACGACGGTGGGGGTCTGTTCGACGCCCTGCCGCAAGCCGCCCACGCTCCCCAATACGAGCGCCTGTTCGTCACGCCTCCGGCACGCGACCTCGCCAAGCTGGCCGCCTTCCACGGGCTCGCGTTCTCGACCGTCTCGGACCGCGTGGCACTTGCCAATGCTGCGGGAGAGGCGCTCGACCGCGGTGGCTTGAGTCTGATCCGGGTCCCGGTGAATCGGGCCCTCGATCGGCGGCTGCGGGCTCAGCTGGGGGATTGATCCAATGCGAGGAGCATCGTCTTCATCTTCATCTCCGTCTCCATGAGCTCGGGCTCCTCCTCAGATCCGGCGACGAGACCGCCGCCTCCGTACAAGGTGATCCGGTTCCCGGTGATCAGGCCACAGCGCAGGGCGATGGCGAACACCCCTTGACCACGTGTGTCGAACCACCCCACCGGCCCTGAGTAGCGACCCCGGGATCGAGGCTCGATCTGTCGAATCAACCCCATGGCCGCGCTCGCCGGCGTGCCTGCTACCGCCGCGGTGGGATGAAGGGCCCCGAGGAGGTCCATCACCGAGGTGCCTGGTCGGGCACGTCCGATCAAGCGGGTACCGAGGTGAGACACCGCACCGTGGGTGACGATCACCTGGGACACCTCCTCGATGTCAGACAGACCGGCGGCGAGACTTCGCTGCACCGACTCGGCGGCGTGACGATGCTCCTCGATGATCTTGGGGCTGGTGAGCTCGGCGGGATCTGATGACGTCCCGGCCAGGGCGAGGCTCGACACCCGGTCGCCGCGAAGGCTCACCAGGAGCTCGGGGCTGGCCCCGACCAGACCTTCGACGCCAAAAACGTAGTCGGCCCTCCCAGCCCCGGCGAGCTTGGCGACGATCGGAGATGGGTCGATGTACCCGGGTGCTTCGATCGTCATCTGCCGAGCCAGCACCACCTTCTCGAGCGACCCGGCCTGCAGTGACGTCATGGCCTGGCGGAATCCCGCACGCCAGGTGGCGACGCCGTCATCCACCACGACACTGGTCGCCACACCACCCGAGATGTGCGGTGGATCGGTGACCCTCACCCGCTCCGGGATGACGAGCACCGACCCGGCCTCCTCGGGGTCGAAGCTGAATGAGGCGAAGGCGGTCTCATGTCCGCTGGAGCGGAGGAGATCGAGTGAGGCGCCATAGCGAGAAGGTCCGGGCCCGGGGTCGGTGATCGTGAACGGGCCATCTCCGACGAGTGCGCCCTGGTCGTCTACCCAGATCGGGTTCATGGCCTGAAGGGTATGACCGGTGCCTCGATCCCGGCGAGGGACCTGGCCAGGCCGGCGAAGACATCGATCTCGCCAGACGCTGCCATGGTCAGCCTCGCCTCACCCTTGATCGATGACACCACCCTGGCTGTCTGGGCAGCGACCGCCGGCGCGGGGTCGATCACCGCGACCCTGCCGACTTCCTCGATCAGCGGCGTGAGAAACGAGAAGTGCGTGCAGGCGAGCACGATCACATCGACATCATCGTCTACCAACGGCTCCACGACAGATCGCACCATTGCTCGGGCTTGCGCTCCCCCGACCTCGCCACTCTCCACCAGCTGGACCCACTCCGGGCAAGCCCGAGTGATCACCCGGACGCCGGACGCGAAGCGATCGACCACCGACTCGAAGAGACGTCCCTGAAAAGTGGCGGCTGTGGCCAACACTGCAACCTTGCCGGTCCGGGAGAAGGCGGCGGCCGGCTTGACAGCAGGCTCCATGCCGACGATGGGGACCTGTCGATAAGTCTGGCGAAGCGTCTCCAGCGCCGCAGCGGAGGCCGTGTTGCAGGCCACGACGAGACAGTCGGCCCCGCGCCGGAGCATCCAGCCGGCAACCTCCACCGAGATGGCCTCGACCTCACTCAGCGCCCTTGTGCCGTAGGGGGCGCGGGCCCGGTCGGCCACGTAGAGGAGATCGGCCTCGGGCAGTACGTCTCGTATCTCGCGCAACACCGAGAGCCCACCGACCCCCGAGTCGAATACGCCTATCACCGGCGGATTGCCCATGGTGACCCGGTAGCGTCGCGGGCCATCGGATGGAGGTAGAAGTTGCAGATCGAAGATTCAGTCGCGTTGGTCACCGGTGGTGTCTCCGGTTTGGGTCTTGGTGCTGCTCGGCGGGTCGTCGGGATGGGTGGACGTGCCGTGATGATGGACATCAATGAGGAGCGGGGCAAACAGGCCCGCGACGAGCTGGGCGAGAGCGCCAGGTTCGTTCGCTGTGACGTGTCGGTCCCCGATGAGGTTCATGCGGCCGTGAATGCCGCCGCCGAGGCGTTTGATGGGGTTCACATCCTCGTCAACGCCGCAGGTGTGGCGCCGGCGCAACGGGTCCTGTCTCGTGACGGCACCATGTTCGACCTCGATCTGTTCCGGTTCACCGTGGGCATCAATCTGATCGGGATGTTCGATGTGATCCGGAACACCGCACGTGTCATGTCTCAAAACGAGCCGGGAGAGACCGGGGAGAGAGGAGTGATCGTCAATGTCGCCTCGATCGCGGCATTCGAGGGTCAGGTTGGCCAGGCCGCATACTCGGCATCCAAGGGCGGGGTCGTCGGCATGACCCTCCCCATCGCCCGCGACCTGGCCGATGTGGGCATCAGGGTGAACACCATCGCTCCAGGGATCATGGACACCCCGCTCCTCGCCGGTGCCCCCCAGGAGCTCCGTGACTCTCTCGCCAAGCTCCATGTGTTCCCGCAGCGGCTGGGCACACCAGAGGACTTCGCCCATCTCGTGACCTCGATCGTCGAGAACCCCATGCTCAACGGAGAGGTGATTCGTCTCGACGCGGCGGCGAGGATGCCCCCCAGGTGACCACCAGAATCGCGCTCATCTGCTTCGACGACATGGAAGAGCTCGACCTCGTCGGGCCATGGGAGGTGTTGCGTATGTGGCAACTCCAGCATCCCGATGACGGCGTCGAAGTCTTCACCGCCTCTCTCGACGAAGCGATCGTCACCTGCGCCAAAGGCATGCAGATCATCACCGACATGGCCATTCGCGATGTGGGGGAGGTCGATGTCGTCCTCCTCCCGGGCGGAATCGGCACGAGGCGATTACTGGGGGAGGAGCCCCTGCTCGAGATGCTCCGTGCCCGAGCCGCCTCGGGAGCGCTGATGACCTCGGTGTGCACCGGCTCGCTCGTTCTCGCCGCCGCGGGCATCCTCGCCAATCGTCCCGCCACCACGTACTGGAATGCTATGGATCTGCTGGTCGGTCTCGACGACACCATCGAGCCTCGCCCCGATGACCGGTTTGTCGACAGTGGTCAGGTGATCACCGCCTCCGGGGTATCCGCCGGGATCGACATGGCGCTGTATCTGGTGGCGCGACTCCACTCGGTGGACCGTGCCCGTCAGGTGAGGAGAGCTATCCAGTACGACCCGGAGCCACCGGTTTGACTGCTGCCGCGCCTGACCGATCGGCACATATCACCGTTCGATGGCCTTGAGCGCATCCAGTGATTCCGGATTCTCCAGGCTGCTGAGATCGCCGGCATCTTCGCCCACGGCGACGGCCCTCACCACCCGACGCATGATCTTCTGGGACCGGGTCCTCGGGAGATCACTCACCCAGTGGACACTCCTCGGCCGGAACGCCTTGCCCAGCCCGCGGTCACACGCTCCGATCACGCGAGCGGTCAGCTCGTCGTCGGGCACGACCCCCGGTGCCGGCACCAGGAAGAGCGCGATCGCCTCACCTTTGACCTCGTCGGGGACACCGACCGCCGCCGCCATGGTCACCTCGGCGAGGGCGACAGCCACCGATTCGATCTCGGCCGGCCCGATCCTCTTGCCTGCGATGTTGAGGGTGTCGTCCGAGCGCCCGTGGAGATACCAGAAACCGTCGTCGTCGATCGATGCCCAGTCACCATGGACCCAGGTGCCGTCGAACCTCGACCAGTAGGTGGCGATGTAACGCTCGGGCTCACCCCAGAAACCGCGCGTCATCCCCGGCCATGACCCCCTTATCACGAGCTCACCCACCTCACCGCGGAGTGGGTTGCCGCTGTCGTCGTAGACATCGGCGTCGATGCCGAGGGCAGGCATGCCCAACGAGGTGGGCTTCAGCCCCTGCATGAGATTGACCGAGAGGATGCAGGCGCCGATCTCGGTGCCGCCCGAGATGTTGATGATTGGCCTTCTCTCCCCGCCCACGTCACGGAACAGCCACCACCAGGGCTCGGGGTTCCACGGCTCCCCCGTCGAGCCGAACAGCCGAAGGGCGGACAGGTCGTGCTTGTGGGCCTCGGCGGCACCATGCGGTTGCAGCGCACGCACGAGGGTGGGGGAGAGGCCCAGGATGGTCACACCGAGATCGGATGCCACCTCCCAGATCCGGTCCGGTCCCGGATAGTTGGGGGCACCGTCGTAGGTGGCGATGGCGGCGCCGTTGGCCAACCCGGCGATCACCATCCACGGCCCCATGATCCAGCCCATGTCGGTGGCCCACATCAACACGTCGTCGCGTCGCACGTCGAACTGGAACGCACCCTCCTCGGCCAGCTTCACCGTCAGCCCGGCCTGGACGTGAACGGCGCCCTTGGGACGCCCGGTGGTTCCCGAGGTGTAGGCGATCAGCACCGGGTCCTCGGCCCAGGTCTTGGCGGCCGGCGCCCGCTCGGCCCGGGGGACCATGTCGTGCCACCACCGGTCCCGACCCGGTGTCATCGACACCGGGTCCCGGTCGGAGTAGTCGACGACAAGCAAATGATCGATTCCCCCGACGAGCCCGACCGCCTCGTCGGCCGTCTCCTTCATCTGTATGACGGCGCCGCGACGCTGGAAGCCGTTGGCACAGATCAGCAACTTGGGCCTGGGGTCCTCGAGTCGAGTGGCGACGGCCTCGGCGGCATACCCGCTGAAGACCGGGATGAATATCGCTCCCATCCGAGCCACGGCGAGGAGAGAGACGACGGCCTCGGGTGACATCGGGAGATAGACCGCCACTGCGTCGCCACGGCCGACACCGAGGGTCGACATGGCGCCCGCGAGACGCTCCACCTCTTCGAGAAGCCGGCCATAGCTCAGCTCCCGGGTCTCACCGCCCTCCTTTTGGGAGCGCATGGCGAGCCGGCTCGAGTCCTCCACCGCCCAGCGATCGAGACAGGCGACCGAGAGGTTGAACCCGGCGCCGGTGAACCAAGTGGCCCACGGGTGTCCGCGCGATGTGTCCCGAATCGCGGTCCATGGCGGGTCGAACGGCAGCCCGAGAAAGTCGACAACCGCTCCCCAGAACCACTCGGGGTCCGCTGCCGACCTCGTCACCAACTCGTCGTAGCCGTCGATGCCGTGCGTTGTCATGAATCGAGCTGTGCTGGTCGCCGCGGCCAACTCGGGGTCAGGCGACCATGCGGTCTCAAAACTCTGCATGGTCCTCGCGGAGGGTATCCGAGATAACGGAGTTCGGGTTGTCCTGGTACCTACCCTCCACATCGATGGCACACACCACGCCGCCCGAAGACCACCGCGTCTTCATCCGTCGCATCCTGACCGTTGCTCTCGTCCTCATCGCCATTGCCATCGTGGTGTGGCTGATTGTCGCGTTGAGGAACGTCTTGTTCATGGTGTTCGTCTCGATGTTCGTCGCAGTGGCCTTTGAGCCACCGGTCCACCTCCTGGAGAAGAGGGGGTGGCGCCGGGGTGCCGCGACCGGCGTCGTCTTCTTGCTGGCTCTCATCCTTGGGGTCGGCTTCATCGGCGCCCTGGCGCCTCTCTTCGTCGAGCAGGTCGATCAGCTGATCGACGCCATCCCTGGCCTCGTGGAGGGGTTGGGATCGTTCCTCATCGACACCTTGGGGTTCGATCTCTCCGAGATCGACTTCCAGGACATAGGCCAGGACATCGTCAAGGCGATTCAGTCGGTGGGTGTCACGGTGGTGGGCGG
>DASWKM010000154.1:0-5914 GCA_036396635.1 Acidimicrobiia bacterium | reverse complement strand
GTCTATCGAACCATCCAAGAGAGCCTCACCAACGTGACCCGGCACGCCGATGCGGGGGTAGTGACTGTGATTATCGACCAACGCCCCGATGAGCTGCTGCTGCGGGTGGAGGACGACGGAATCGGATACGACGGAGAGCTCGGCGGTGGTCACGGCATCGTCGGGATGAGGGAGCGATTGCGCGCACTTGGTGGCCACCTGGACGCCGGGCCCCGACCCGATGAAAGGGGATTTCGGGTCGAAGGTCGAATCCCCTTGGATGACGGCTCATGATCAACGTGGTCATCGCCGATGACCAGGCTCTCGTACGCGCCGGATTCCGATCCATCGTGGATTCTGCCGACGATCTGGTGGTGGTTGCTGAGGCGGCCGACGGCGAACAAGCCGTCGATCAGGTTCGGGAACACCAACCAGACGTGGTCCTGATGGACATCCGGATGCCCGGGCTGGACGGCATCGAAGCGACGCGGAGGATCGTCGACGACCCCCGGCAAGACCAAACGAGAGTGATAATCGTGACGACCTTCGACTTCGACGAGTACATATTCGAGGCATTGCGAGCAGGGGCGTCCGGCTTCCTCCTCAAGGACACCGAGCCTGGCGACCTCATCGAGTCGATCCGGATCATCCACCGCGGTGACGCACTGCTGTCTCCCAGTGTCACCCGCCGTCTCGTCTCCGCGTTCGTGACTCGCACCCGCGACGTCGGACCGATCCCCGACCTCGCTCGGCTCACCGCACGCGAGCGCGAGGTGATGGCCCTCGTCGCCATGGGCCTCAACAACGACGAGATCGCCGACCGGCTCTACGTGAGCGTCAACACGGCCAAGACCCATGTCAGCAGGGCGATGATCAAGTTAGGGGCCCGAGACCGGGCCCAATTGGTGGTCTTCGCCTACCAGAGCGGTCTCGTGGCTGCCGACCCGACGGACCACGCCTCACGCTGAACCAGGTCAGTTATCGGCCGGCACCTCCTGTGGTCAGGCAATGTCTCGTCTGAGGAAGGTGGTCGTGGAGAAGAGGAAGAAGACACCTGCATAGACGCAGAGCACCAGGAACGCCTGACCGGTATCGACGAATGGCCCGGAGAAAGATCCAGGACCATTGTCGGCGAGTGACGTCGCCGGAACACCGAGAGCAGTGACGATCGAGTAGGCGTTGGCTCGCAGCGAGTACTCCACAAGCCCCTCCAGCCAGCTGACCTGACCGGCCAGCGCGGTCAAGAGAGACTCGATGAGGAGGGCATAGAGCACGCCGAGCCCGATTGCCAACGCGGTTCCCCTCGACAAGACGGCTAGCCCGAGCCCGATGAAAGCCCAGATGACCAGAAGGAACCAGCCGGCACCGAATGCCTGAAGGAGGTCCAGCGCAGACGGCCAGCTTGCCGTCGCCCCCTCCAGGGTGGCGATGGTGTAGCTGGCGATCGCGGCGGTGGCGAAGATGGCCAACACGTAGACGAAGAGTCCCAGCCCGACAGCCGTGATCTTGGATGTGAGGAGGCGCAATCTGCCCGAACGCTGCGACAGGGTCGTCTTCAGCGTGTCCCATCCGTAGTCGCTGCCGATCGCCAACACGCCGAGCATCAAGGCGATGACACCCCCGAAGACGGGGAACCCTCCCAGAACGCTGCCGATCAGGTTCTCGGGGAGAAGAGTCGTCAGGGTCGCCTGCGCGGTGGTGCTGTCGGCTCCACGCAAGGTGAGGTAGGGCAGCAGGTACGCGAAGGTCAAACCGAGCAGCACCCACACACCCATCAGGATCCATGTGCTCACCCGCTTGCGCAGGATGATCAAGTTTGCGATGACGCTGCTCATTGGCTATTCACTCCACGGGTCAGACTGAGGAACACTTCTTCCAACGTCGCTCGCTCGGGACGGAGCTCCGAAACCGCAAAGCCGGCGTTGACCAGCTCCTTGTTGATCGACGCGGCCGCTTTCGAGTCTGTGGTGACGCGAAGGGCCCCATCCATGATCTCGACCGCTTCCACCTGGGGCATCGTCTCGATGAGCTGCCGGGCACCCTGGAGCGGATGGGCGACCATCCGCAGGGTGGATGCCCCACGCAGCTCGTCAACGGTGCCCTCTCTGATGAGCGACCCGTTGCTGATCACGCCAACGCGGTCGCAGGTCTGTTCCACCTCATGCATCAGGTGGCTGGAGAGAAGTACCGTGCGCCGCCCACGCAGCTCACGAATGAAGCTGCGGATCTCTGCCATACCCGCCGGATCAAGCCCGTTGGTGGGCTCGTCGAGTATCACCAGCTCAGGATCTTTGAGCAGCGCCGCTGCGATCCCAAGCCGCTGTTTCATGCCCTGGGAGTAGTCGCCAAAGCGATCCTGGGCACGCCCCGCGAGGTCTACCTCCTCGAGGACTTCGCCGATCCGCTCCTTGGAGGCCCCCGAGTGCTTGGCCATAACCCTCAGATTGTCTCGTCCCGATAGAGATGGGTAGAAGCCCGGCGACTCGATGAGGGCGCCGATCTGCCCGATGCTCCCGGCTGAGCCGGCACCGGATCCGAGAACCTCGGCCGACCCTGAGGTGGGTTTCGCCAGACCGAGCAGCATCCGCAGGGTTGTCGTCTTTCCGGCACCGTTGGGCCCCAGGAAACCGTAAACCTCACCGCGGCGCACCCGCAGGTTGAGACGGTTCACCGCCACGATGGCTCCGAATCGCTTGGTCAGGTCGCTGGTCCGGATCACCAGGTCTTCGACGCTCTCGCCGACGCCATCGTCAACAGGGGGCGCCGCGCCGGGCATCACGACTGACCCCGGATCTCATCGAGACGTCTCCGATACTCGTCGGTTTCGATTTCGCCACGGGCGAATCGGGCTGCCAGGATCTCGATGGCCCGGTCCAACGGAGTGTCCCGGGGGGATCGTCTGCTCCGAATCACGAGCCAAACGATCGATGCCAGCAGGGCTATCCAAAGCAAGGGGATGAGAAACCACCAGGGCCCCGCCCAACCACCGGCCCATCCGGTTTGATTGGCAGCCCATGCCGCAGTCTCCTGGATCATGCTGTTCACGGCTTCACCTCTTCGTCTCGTGTCCTTCGGAGTTTGCGGCTCGAGGATGCCGACGTCGTCCCATATGAGGATGCTTTCGGCGTCACCTGGCCGCGGTAGTGACGAGTCACTCCGAGGGGGTGTTTGACACCGACACGTCCCGTTCTCTCGCTGAAATGCCACCTTCGCACGGTGGCGGATACCCAGCCGATCGTCGATAATCGACCCATGACGGAGCATCTCGACGGCCCATCAGCCACGACCCGGCGAGCCGCCGCGTTGCACGGCGACGTAGCCGGTTACAGCCGCCTCATCGCGGACAACGAGATCGAGACCCACAACACGCTCCAAGCGCTTCGCCGCATCATCGAGGCAGAGGTGGCTGCCAATGACGGGGAGGTTGTCTCGTTCGCTGGCGATGAGTTCCTCGCCGTGATCCCGACCGAATCCGGGGCAATCACGGCGGCAATGACGATGCAGCGTCGAATCGCCGAGGAAAACCAGAGTCTGCCGCAAGGGCGCAAGATGCGATTCCGGCTCGGTGTCCATGCCGGCAACGTCTCGGCGGCCGACGGTCAGTGGTACGGGGATGCGATCAATGTGGCGGCTCGCCTTCAGGCCCTCGCCGATCCTGGGGGCATCAACGTCTCCAAAATCGCGCTCGACGCGGCAGGCGACCTCGCTTTCGATTTCCAGCCGCTTGGTAGAAAGCAGCTGAAGAACATTCCCGAGCCCGTGACGGCGTTCAAGATAATCGACAAGGAGCTGATCGCTGATCGCACGAGACCGTGGCGTCGTCGTCTCCCCTTGCCCAAGCGCCCGTCATTGGCGGTGAGCCCGTTCGTGAACCTGGGCGGTCCTGAGGACAGCCATTTCGCCGATGGGCTGATGATGGCTCTGGTGATCGCGCTGATGCGTATCCCAGGGTTGGACCTCGTCAGCGAGAACTCGACTCTGAGGTACCGCGATCACCCCTTTTCCGCCCAGCAATTGGGTCACGAGCTTGGCGTTCGCTATGTCCTGGAAGGAGCTGTGCAGCGCTCGGGCGATCGGGTGCGGGTGATGACCCAGCTGCTCGATGTGGAGGACGGGACCACCGCCTGGGCGGATCGATTCGAATCGACGTTCGACGACATCTTCTCTGCTCAGGACGACATCGTCTCGGCGATCGTTGCCGCCCTCGATGTGGAGGTGATCGGAGGAGAAGTGGCCCGGACCTATCGCTCGAGGATCAGCCCCGGAGCGGTCGAGGTGGTGTATCGCGGGCTCCAGCACCTCAGCAAGGGATCGCTGAGAGACTACGAGCATGCCATCGAGGCTTTTGAGGACGTGATCGAGCGCGAGCCCGATGAAGCCATGGGATATGACATGGCCGCAGTGTCGCACCTGCTGATTGCACTGGGGCAAGCCGCAGAAAAGTCATCCAACCACTATGCCAAGGCAGCGGAATACGCCCATGAGGCGATCGAGCGCGGCGACCCGTCTGGGCTTGGGAGGACCGTGCAGGCGTACGTTCGCCTTGTTAACCATGATTGGGATGGAGCCATGGAAGCGGCTTCTCAGGCAATAGCGGCCAGACCCAGCTGCGACCTGACTTATGGCGTCGCTGCCAGCGTGCTGCGCTATCTGGGCGAGACCGACGAGGCGGTGGAGTACGCCAATCGAGCGATCCGGCTCAGCCCATTGCTCGCCACCTGGTATGAGAGCACCCTCGCCAACGCCCACCTGCTCGCCGGCGACTACGACGAGGCAGCCGAGCTCGCCGAGAGCGTCGTTGCCGAAGATGACAACCAGTTCGAGGCGCTGCTCACACTCGCAGCTGCCCAGACGGCGCTGGGCAGGCAACGACATGCCGCCGCTGCCATCGAAAAGGCAAGGCTGTCGCGGCCAGGCCTTTCCACTGAGATGCTCCGCCACGAACTTCCCTATCGAGATGAGAAAGACCTCGGCCGTTTTCTGTCACAGCTGGAGGCATCGGGTCTCAGCTAGAGGTCGGCTCGTCGCCCGGGACGCCATCTGAACGCTGGGGCGATTCGCCCAAGTGTGGCTCGTAGTCGAGGAGGCCGCGGTCGGCCAGCTTCTTGATCTTCTCGTTGACCGAAGCAGGGGCAACCGAGAGCGATGCGGCGATGGCTCCTACTGGAACCGGCTCTGGTGTCCCCTTTTCGACCGCCCGCGCCACAGTGATGAGATACGTCTCCTCACTTTCCGACGTGTGGTCGACCTCGGGCGTGCCTGCGAGCCCCCGGCGACGAACTCATAGGTGAACGCTTCACCGGCTCGACCAGCGGCTGGGTCAACGGGGACACGCCGTCCATCTCGTTGGGCACCGAGACCGCATGCCAATGGATGTCGGTCCCCATCGGCAACTGGTTGGTCAGCCGAATTCGCACCAGATCGCCAGGGTCGACCTGAATCAGAGGTCAGGGGACCATCCCGTTGTAGGCCCAGGCCTTCACAATCTGTCCAGGGGCCACCTCCCAATCGATGACCGAGGCGAACAAGGAGAACTCCTTGGCCCCCGTCGCCGGCGATCTGCGGCGTCAGCTCACGATTCCCGATCCCCACGGTCTCGGCCGGGAAGGCGAGCATCGATGCCGTCATCGCCGCCGACATCGCCTCGTAATCAGGGTCTCCTCCTCGTGGCCCCCAGCAGTCGCCTCGGCGTCGACCACCAGGTTCGCCGACATTCCTCTGAGCCGATGGTCGGAGAGCGCGCAGTACACGAAGTACTCCCAACTCCGACGACGCGTGAAGCAGGGGAGTGAAGGTAGGGGCCGGAGCCACGTGGGGCTCGGCACCGCTACCGCTAGCTTTCGGCGCTCTCCACCTGTGCCCGGATCGTCGCCCACGCCTGGAAGCCACCGATCAAGTCGGTGGCGCCGGTCACGCCCACCATGTGAAGCGTGGC
>DASWKM010000153.1:0-5675 GCA_036396635.1 Acidimicrobiia bacterium | reverse complement strand
GCCGGCCGATCTCCCCCTCATCGGCGATCAGATGCTGCTCCAGAGCATCGGTGGTGAAACTCTCCCACTCCATACCTCGAACATATGTTCGATACAACAGTTTGTCAAGTACCTTCTTCCAACTTCTTTCCTCTCCAACGCGTCCTATGCAAGGGAACCTCAGCCCACAGGGTGGTTGGTGTTACCTTGCCTTCACCGACGCCGAACTGGCATGCTTTACAAGTTCATGCCCTCGTAGCTCAGGGGATAGAGCACCGGTTTCCTAAACCGGGTGTCGCAGGTTCGAATCCTGCCGAGGGCGCTGCACACATCACGAGACCGCAAACGAAGGCGGGTACGGGGTGCTCCCACTCGGGCGGGGGCAGTGCGGGCTGTTCGTGTCTCGAGCGCTCGTGTGATGAATGAAGACGAAGAGCTCTGGGGTGCGCCATCGTGCAGCTCAATTTGACCACCTTCGAGGGTTCGTCCCCTCCACAGCGAGAGCCGCCCCGGATGATCCGAACGTGATATCGGTGCCGAGTGGAATGAGGACGGCTGCTACCGCCCACAACAGGACGGTTGCAGCGGTGATTATCCGATAGCCGCCAATTCCGGCTTCACCTTCCTCCTGCTGGAAGGTGGACTCCAACTCGTTGTCGCGAAATCGAAGGGTGAATGGATGACGTGCCCCCCGCTCGATCATCCCATTCATGTCCGGAGCGTGCGCCGGGCTGATTATCCGATACGCCGACGATGCTCGCAGCCGCACAAATCCTGAGCGACCAACCAGGCTCGACGTCAGTGATCTCATTGCTTCTCGCTTACAGTGACCTGCCAACGGGTACGTTCCAGCCCCCGCCGGCAGACGTACGCCCGGATTGGGAGGCGGGCGCCGTCATAGTCGAGTCCTCCTGGGGGCACATACATATATGGCCAAAGCCGATGAATCAGACCGAGGTCGTCCCCTCGAGACTCCACACGGACCAGCTGCCAAACGCGGATCCGGTTACCTGCTGATCACCTCCCTCGGTGCCCTGGGCGTCGTTTTCGGTGACATCGGCACCAGCCCCCTCTACGCCTTCCGCGAGTCGTTCCACGCGGCGGAAGGCCTGGCCGTCGACGAGCAGAGTGTGATGGGGATCCTCTCGCTCATGTTCTGGTCACTCATCCTCGTCGTGACAATCAAGTACCTCATCTTTGTGTTGCGGGCCGACAACCATGGTGAAGGCGGGATCCTGGCGCTGACTGCACTCGCATCTGAGGCCACCCCCAATCAGGACCGGAGTCGAACGAGGTTTCTGATCGTCATCGGCCTCTTCGGCACCGCCCTGCTGTACGGCGACGGTGTCATAACTCCGGCAATCTCCGTGCTTTCCGCCGTGGAAGGTCTCGAAGTGGTTGCCCCTGATCTGCACTCATTCGTCACACCGCTGGCGGCGGGGATCATCGTTGCCCTCTTCCTGATTCAACGACATGGCACGGCCCGTGTGGGAGCCCTTTTCGGGCCCGTCATGATCGTCTGGTTCGCCACGCTCGCCACCCTTGGGCTCGTCCAGGTCACGGCCAACCTCAGAATTCTCGCCGCGGTGAGCCCCGGCTATGCGATCGAGTTCATCACGAGCCACCCTGCCCAGTCGTTCCTGGCGCTGGGAGCGGTCTTCCTGGTGGTGACCGGGAGTGAGGCGCTGTATGCCGACATGGGTCACTTCGGCCGCCGACCCATCAGGCTCGCCTGGGTCGCCCTGGTGATGCCGGCGCTGCTCTTGAATTACTTCGGGCAGGGTGCGCTATTGGTGTCGGACCCCGGGGCCGTCACCAACCCTTTCTACGCTCTCGCCCCGGGTTGGGCGCGCATTCCGCTCATCGTCCTCGCCACGATGGCAACCGTTATCGCCTCACAGGCTCTGATCTCCGGGGCATTCTCATTGACTCAGCAGGCCGTCCAGCTCGGCTACATGCCGCGCATGAACGTCGATCACACCTCACCGCGGGAGATCGGTCAGGTCTATCTCGGCACCGTCAACTACCTGCTGATGCTCGCCTCGATCGCGGTGGTGTTTGCCTTTGGCTCCTCGTCCAACCTGGCGGCCGCATACGGGGTGGCGGTGACCACGACAATGCTGATCACGTCGGGGATTCTCTATTTCGTCATGAGACACCGCTGGGGTTGGGGACCATTGCTCGCCGGCTCGTTGACGGCCGTGTTCATCGCGGTCGACCTCGCGTTCTTCGGGGCGAACATCGTCAAGGTGATCGACGGCGGGTGGTTCCCCTTGGCGGTTGGAGTGTTGCTGCTGATGGTGATGCTCACCTGGAAGTCAGGGCGCCAACGTCTCACGTCTCGCCTCCACAAGGGCCAGCTGCCCATAGAGAGGTTCATCGGGTCGATAATCGACCATCCCCAGAGTCGTGTGTCTGGTACGGCCGTCTACCTCACCTCCGAGTTGGGGTCGACCCCTCCTCAGCTGCTGGCCAATCTCCGCAACAACGACGTGATCCACGAGACGGTCCTCCTCGTGACCGTGCAGTGGGTGACGAGACCTCGGATTCACCGGGCAGAGAGGGCGACGGTCCACGAGCTCGGTGAGGGATTCGCCCAGATACTGCTGAGGTACGGGTTCATGGAGAACCCTGACATTCCCCACGCCTTGGCCGACATAACCGTGGCCGGCTTCGGGTTCGACCCAGACGACGCTTTCTATGTGATCGGGAAGGAAACCGTCATCCCATCGCATGGGAGCTTGCTCATGGGCCTTCGTGACCGTCTCTTCGCGGTGATGCACCGGAACGCCACGAGCGTCGTCGGCTTCTTCGGGTTGCCCACCGAGAAAGTCATCGAAGTGGGCGTCCAAGTCAAGATATAGTCACTTCACATAGGCGCGTCGGGCCCTTTCGATGGCAGAGAATGCCTCTGGACCTCCCTGCCAACCCTTGACCGCGGTCTTCTTTCCCTCGAGGTCCTTGTAGATGGCGAAGAAATGCTCCAGCTCGCGGAGGAGGTGCCCGGGCACGTCATCGAGGTCTTCGGCGTCACGCCATACCGGGTCACCAACAGGAATGCCCAAGATCTTGAGGTCCTCCCTCCCCTGGTCCTCCATCACGAACAGCCCTATCGGCTTGATGGTGATCCAACACCCCGGGAACGTCGGCTCACTGACGAGGGCGAGTGCGTCGAGAGGGTCGTCGTCTTCGGCGAGCGTGTCGGGGATGAAGCCGTAGTCAGCCGGGTAACGGGTAGCCGTGAAGAGCATCCGATCCAGGTAGATGTGCCCGGAATCGTGCTCCATCTCGTACTTGTTTCGGCTGCCTTTGGGAATCTCGACGACCATGTCCACGAACATCGAGCGGACGCTACTTCGCCGATTTGGAAACAGCGTCGTGGACGGATTTCGTGCGCCAGGCCGGAATGAGACCGGGTTCCAGGGAAGTACCCTCCAGTCTGTCCCGATGATCCACTTTCACTACGAGCCCCTCAGCTATCTGGATGCCTCGTTTCTCGCACTCGAGTCACGGACCGCACACATGCATGTGAGCGGCGTGGCCATTTTCGACTCGGCCCCCTTGAAGGCGGACGGCGGCGGAATCGACATCGACCGGATCAAGGCCCACATCAGATCAAAGCTGCAGTACATCCCCCGGTACCGACAGCGTCTGGATTGGGTGCCATACGACCGAAGGCCGGTCTGGGTCGACGACGCCCATTTCAGCTCCGAGTACCACATTCGACACACCTCATTGCCCAGACCGGGGAACGACGACCAGCTGAAACAGCTGGCCGGCCGGATCGTGTCGACCAAGCTCGACCGCAACAAGCCCTTGTGGGAGCTATGGGTCGTCGAGGGGATGTCGAATGATCGATTCGCCATCATCGCCAAAATCCATCACTGCATGATCGATGGGCTCTCCGGTGTGGATCTGACCACGATCCTGCTCAACGTCGTCCCCGACCCCACCATCGAAGACGAGCCGGACTGGACTCCCCGACCGGCCCCGACACCCACACAATTGGCGGTGGCGGAGGCGGCGCGTCTCACTCGACGACTGGTCGACAGCCTGTCCAACGTGGGGGACATGATCAGGGATGGCAGGGTCATCACCGACCGGGCCATCGACAAATCTGCAGCCGCGCTCAGCTCCCTCCGCTCCGGTTGGCTCACGCCGTCGGAGCGGACGCCGCTCAACCCGGACATCGGGCCCAACAGGCGTTTCGACTGGACCGAGATGGCTCTCGAAGAAGTAAAGGCGATCAAGGACGGTCTGGGCGGATCGGTGAACGATGTTGTCCTGGCGGTTACGGCCGGCGCCGTCCGCCGCTTCCTGATCGAGAACCGGGATTACGACCCATCGGCCACCGCGGAGTTTCGAGCGATGAATCCCGTTTCCACCCGCAGCCCCAGCCAGTCGGGCCAAATGGGGAACCAGGTCGCCATGTGGCTCGTCGACCTTCCGATCAACGTCGCTGACCCCGCGGCCAGATACGACGCCATCGTGGAGTCGACCAAGACCCTCAAGGAGACGAACCAGGCTCTCGGTGCGGCCACGATCGTCGAGCTCAGCTCGGGCACCCCGATCACCCTTCTGTCCCTGGCCAACCGGGTCGTCGGTCAGCGGATCCGGCCATTCAACATGACCATCACCAATATCCCAGGGCCACAATTCCCGATGTACTTCCTCGAGTCTCAGATGGTCGCCAACTACCCGATGGTCCCACTATGGACTCAGCACGGGATCGGGGTCGCCCTGTTCTCATACAACGGGCGCTTGTTGTGGGGTGTCCAGGCCGATTACGACACGCTGCCCGACTCCGCCGATTTCGTGGCCGCCCTGCATGCTTCGCTCCGTGAGCTGGCAGACCTCGTCACTGCCCGATGAACCACCTCGACCTGGCTGACGGTCTGCGACTGTTCGCGGCGGCGAAGGTCGGTGACCGGTTCGGGCACACTGAGCATCTTCGATTTGCGTGGTCGGTCCTCGACGAGGCCGAGACGACCGAGGAGGCGGAACGGGTGGTGTGTCACACGATCCGCCATGTGTCACAGGCGATCGGTGATCCAGGAAAGTTCAACCACACGCTCACCACATTCTGGATGAGGGTCCTGGAGCTGCATGCTGCCGAGTCGCCCGGGGCCTCCCTGGACGATCTGATCGAGCTACACCCCGAGCTCTTGGACATCGGGCTCCCCCACCGGCACTGGTCCGATATCAACCGGGTCGAGGCGAAGCGTGGCTGGGTGGAGCCAGACGTGGCACCCATCTCGTGACCCTGCTCGCCGCGGCGGCGGGCGCAGTGACTATCTCGTTCTCTGCCATCCTCTTCGCCCTCTCCGAGACGTCACCCATCACCGGCACGTTCTATCGGGCGGCTTATGCCCTGCCCGTACTCGTCATGCTCTGGCTGGTCCGCCGGGGGGCCGACACCCGGCCGATGTCACGGCGATGGATGGCCGTCGGTGCTGGCCTGTCACTGGGAGCCGACGTGTTCACATGGCACAACTCGATCGAGTTCATCGGTGCAGGGCTGGCCACCCTCATCGCCAACACCCAGGTCATCTTCGTGGCGCTGGGTGCATGGGTCATTCTCGGCGAGCGCCCACGCCGGACCACGCTCCTCACGGTCCCGGTGATCCTGTTTGGGGTCGCTCTGGTCTCAGGCGTCGGTCAGGGAAGCGCATTCGGTGAAGACCCGGCAGGCGGCA
>DASWKM010000152.1:0-5280 GCA_036396635.1 Acidimicrobiia bacterium | reverse complement strand
TGGCCAGTGCCAGGCCGTCGGACGAGACCACGACGGCCTGTCTGATGGCGGGGACGTTGTCACAGAGCCGCTCGAGCAGCCAGTTCAGGTCTGTGGCAGGTGTCATTCTCGATCCTCGGAGGAGTCGTCGACCTCTTGTCCGTCATCGACGGCGGCACGCCGCCCCCGGTCGTACGCCGTGAGCGCCGACTTTATTCTGGTTGGGCCCTCTCCCACCACGATGCCCTGCGATTGCTCGTCGCGGAAGGCCTGACCGGGAGTGCGCACCGGCAATACAGGCGGTGTCACAACACTCGCTCCAGACCGCGATGCCTCCCTGACGAGCCGATCGGGCTCGATCATCGAGGGCCGGGTGAGATCGATGACCTCAGCGGAGGTGTTCGCCTCGGCGGCAGGCTGCATGACCGGGAGATCGACCTCTCGTGACACCGCTTCGCGGGATCTCTTGAGCACATACTGTCGCTTCGGGGTGTGCCGGCCCATTCCCGCCTCGTCGTCTCCTTCGGACTCTTCGGGGACCGCCTCGGAAGACCTCATCGGCACGAGACGGTCGCGGGGGACCGTCACCTTGGCCGTGATGCCCGGATTTCCCTGGATCAGCTCGACGGTGAGCCCGTGACGGTGGGCGAGTTTGGCCACCACATACGCTCCCAGCGTCGGCTCCACACTCAAACCGAGGGCGGGCGGCTTGGCCAGGATCCGGTTCAACTCGCCGACCCTCGCATCGGTCATCCCGACACCCCCATCGGACACCGACAGTTGGTACCCGTCGACGTTGAAGAGCCCGGTCACCCGCACCGGCTCGACAGGGGGCGAGAATTGGACGGCATTCTCCAATAGCTCGGCGAACAGGTGCACCAGGTCGGTCACCGCCCCCCCGACGAGCCGGGCAGGCTCAAGCGCCAGGACCTCGATCCGCTGGTACTCGTCGACCTCGCCGACCGCGGCACGGACGACGTCCGACATGTCCGTCGCCCTGGCCCAGACCCGCGGCGACTCGGAGCCGGCCAGGACCAGGAGGCTCTCGGCGTTTCGCCGCATCCGGGTGGCGAGATGGTCCACCTGGTAGAACCCGCCGAGGACCTCGGGGTTCTCCTCCCGTGACTCCAGCTCGTCGAGCAATGCGATCTGACGATCGACCAGCGAGGTGTTGCGGCGGGCCAGGGTGGCAAAGATGCTCGACACGCCCTCTCTCAGCGTTTCCATCTGCCGGGCGGCGACCTCGATCAGGGCGGCGTGCAGGTCCTCGAGGGAACGGGCGAGCCGGCCCAGCTCGTCATCCATGTCCGTGTCCAGATTCAACGGTGCGATGGCGTCGAGATCGGGGTTCGAGCCGCGCAGAGCCTCGAGCAGGTCGACCAGATCCTTGTTGGCGACCCTCCTCGCCGCGTATGACACCTCACCGATGCGACGTGACATCGATTTACCGATGACGTACATGGCCAGCAACGAACCGAGGGCGACCACGGTCACGACGACCGCAATGACGATCGCCATGATGTCGATCGTCGAGAAACCCGTGGAGGTGTCGGACGAGATCAGGCTCCAGACGAGGAAGAGACCCGCCAGCACCGCGACGACCGAGACCGGTAACACGGCCAGGGTCAGTTTCGACGGGATGCTCCCCTGCTTCGTGGCAGACCTCGGACGGCTTCTCCCAGCCTTTTGCGATGCCATTCGCGTCGACGATACCCACGGTGCCGGCTGACTCCTGGGATCATTCCCACCCAATTCGCGCACCCGAAACTAAACCTGAGGTAGCGCGACCTCCATAGAGGCCAAAGCGCATCGAGAAGGCCACAGAAGCGAGATGGTCAGCGTGGGAGCCGGCCGCTGACGTGGGTGTACCCGACCCTCACCCGTGACCCGTCGGTGGTCAGGGTCACGTGATAGTTGAGGTCTGTCCGGTAGGCGATGAAGTGACGGTCGGTGAGCGCCTCGACCACGTCGGGGTGCGGGTGGCCGTGGGGCACCACGTGGCTGCTCACCACCATTCTCGTCCGCTTCGGGCTGATCCCGTCGAGGAGCGGGGTGAGGTCGGATGGGTCGAAGATGCCGTTGCGCCCGCCATGATGGGGGACCTGGACGTAGGTGGGTGTCGGTGGGAGACGGGGCACGATCTCGGGCCAGTTCTCCGCCTCGGCGTCGCCGGTGAGCACGATGCTCGTGTCGCCCAAGCTCAGGGCGAGCACCACCGAGTTGTTGTTCTCGTTCCCGGCGTCCACCTCGTTGAAGTTGGGCCATATGGCGCGCAACCCGGCGGGAAAGTCGACCTCGGGGGGTCCCAGGATCTTGGTCTCGTCGACTGCCTGGTGATGGAGCACCCGCTCGCTTCGGTTGGCAAAGTCGAGTAGGACGCCATAGGTGGTGGAGGCCACGGACTTGGGGTACCAGAAATGACGCGTGCCGAAGGTGTTCATCATCTCCTTGAGACCGCGGGCGTGATCGGCATGCCCGTGGGTGAGGAGGACCCACTCGAAGTTGTGCTGATTCCCCTTCCAATCGACCCGGAGACGCTCGAAGTAACGCTTGACGAAGGCGAGCGCAGTGCGCTGTCGCTCGTAATCGTTGCAGTCGATCAAACCGAAACGTCGTGCGCCGTTGTCTGCCGATGCGTCTACCAGGATGCAGTCGCCCCAGCCAACATCGATGAGAGTGACGGACAGCTCGGCCATCGCTACTCCACCCGGTACCGCAACTTGACCTTCTTGTCCGGGAAGGCACGTCGGGTCTCTTCTATCTGATCCTCGGCCCACTGCTGGATCGCCCGGGTCTCGTGCGGTGACGAGAACACTCGGCCCGAGGCATCGGTCTCGAGAAACTGGTCAAGCGTGATGTCCGATGCCGTGTAGCGATAGGCCTGTTGAAACACCCCCAACTCCACCCGGAGGACATCTCCTCGCTCCACGGCCTCCATTGTCGACCCTGGCTCACCCCATACCTCGGCGCCCACACACCATGACTTGAGCAACCAGACGTCCTCGAGCTGGACCGAGAGCGGCCCTTCCTCCTCGAGGGCAAAGATCGCTGCAATGTCCCCAGGGCGCACGAAGAACTCATTATCGACGGCCATGGGCGCCGGCGAGCCATGCTCACGGACGGCGCTATAGACCACGCCGAGGATTCCCAGCGCTCCCAGACCGTGGAGACCCGCCAGGGGCGGCAGATCGACTTGCCACACCGAGGCCGGAGCATCGGTGGTGATGACGAAATAGGTGGCGCGGACCATCGCCTCGCCGTCGATCTCACGCTCGGCGTCAACGGTCACCGGGATGTGGACTTCGTGCATCGAGCTGTCGACACCTCCGAACGTCCCTGAATCTATCTCGCGTCCGGTGAGCCGGCCCACAGGGCGAAGCTTCGGCCCTCGTGATCACACGTGATCGCCCGCATTAGGAAGCTGGTTGGAAAGTGCTCAGGAAGTCGTCGGCCAGGTCACGGGTGGCCTGCTCGTCGGTCACGTCGCCGAAGACGATGAGCTCATACACCACGTCCAGGTCGGTCTGGACCACGACATACACAGCAAAGAACGGGCCGAACTCGTCCCCGCCGGTGTAGGTCACAGTGCGTCCGGGCAAGCCAACGACGTCGATCTCGGCCGCATCACCAAAGGTGAAATCTCCTTCGGAGACGGCCGATGAGCGGAAGCTGTCAAGCCAGGCGTTCAGCGACACCTGCTCGGGTGGGTCGATCTCGGTGACGAACACATTCAGCTCCTCACCTTGAAGCCCAAAGAAATAGTCGGCCAGCCATTCGTCCCGGTCCGTCTCGATCTCCCAGCCTCGGGGATAGGCGATCGTGTAGCCGAGATCGTCGGAGATGTATTTGAGCCAGGCGTTGTCCGGGCTCGAGATCTCGATGGGGATACCTGTCTCGACGAACCGGATGCTGAACTCCATGGACAACGGGAAATCGCCTTCGCTTAGGTCATCGATCGTCATCACCATCTCGTAGGGGAGACCAGTGGGCGTCGCCCAAAAGACGAGCTTGAGGCCGACCTGGTCGTCAGGTCCGAACCCAAACGCCAGCGGATCGGCTTCGGTGCCCTCGGGCAGACCGATCCTGTGCAGGGTCACCCCATCCTGTTCCACGACCCCCTGATGCTCCAGATCACCCATCGTCTTGAGTGCGGCTAGGAACTCCAGGTCTTCGAGGGGGACTGGCTGGCCCTCGACCGGCTCGGCGAAGGGGTCGTCGGAGGTGTCCTCGGTGACCCACGGACCGCCGGCACTCCGCTGGTAGTCGACTCCGTGGTTGCTGATCATCTCCTGGCTCAGCAGGCCGGGGATCTCCATGATCATGTGGCTGTTCTCACCGACGAACTCGATCGTGCCCGACGCGCTGAATGCGACCTCACCCGCAGCAGCATCGATGGCCAAGTCGGCTCGACCCGCGAAGTCTGGTGATGTGATGTATCCGAGGAAGACGTCGAGCACACCCTGACCGCTCAGGGTCGTCGTGGTGGTGGCAACCGTCGTGGTGGTGGTCGGTGCCGTAGTGGTCGTAGTGGAGTCGGTCGTCGTGGTGACAACCGCGCTCCCACCCCCGTCACATCCGGCGAGAGCGGGGCCGATCAGTAGGACGGCGGCCAGGATGATCCCGCGGCACCCGTCCGCTTCTAATCGATTGCCCGGGCTGTGATCCATGATGTACCCCTTCCCCGTCAAGGCTATACCGGTATGGGTGTGGAGCGGTATGGGGGGTTTCCCCGATGTCGGACGATCACTTCAACCCTCTTCCCCCCTCGACCTTGATAGGTTGCCCGGTGGAGTAGATGCCAGGTAACGCATGGAAACCTTCCAACACGATGTCCTGATCATCGGAGGCGGTGGCGCCGGGCTCCGCGCCGCCATCCAGGTTGCCCGTGACCACCCCGAGTCGAGTGTCGCCGTAATCTCCAAGGTGTACCCGATGCGGAGCCACACCGTGTCGGCAGAGGGTGGGGCGGCAGCGGTAATTTCCCCGGCCGACTCCCTCGACTACCACGCCTACGACACCATATCCGGGTCCGACTGGCTCGCCGACCAGGACGCCGTTGAGGTGCTGGTCGAGCAGGCACCCAAGGAGATGCTCCAACTCGAGCATTGGGGTTGCCCTTGGAGCCGCGAGCCCGACGGCCGGGTCGCCGTCCGCCCGTTCGGGGGGATGCAACGTGAGCGCACCTGGTTCGCCGCCGACAAGACGGGCTTCCATCTGCTTCACACCCTCTTCCAAACCTCCCTCCGATTCGATGCGATCACCCGGTACGACGAATGGTTCGTCACCAACCTCATCGTCGCC
>DASWKM010000151.1:0-28828 GCA_036396635.1 Acidimicrobiia bacterium | reverse complement strand
CTCGAGGAGCTCCGCTTCGGGGCCCTGGAGGGGCTCTACGAGGCGGAGTTGGCTCTGGGTCACCACGCGGAAGTGGTGGAGGGGCTCACCGGCCTGGCCGAGGAGTGCCCGTTTCGGGAGCGGCTCTGGGGACATCTCATGGTGGCGCTCTACCGATCGGGGCGCCAAGCGGACGCTTTGCACGCCTTCCAAGACCTCAAGCGGCTACTGAGGGCGGAGCTGGGGATCAGCCCCGGACCGGAGCTGCAACATCTGGAGGAGGCGATCATTCTCCAGAAGCCGGAGCTTGGTTGGGGCGAGCATCTACGAGAAGCCCGAATCTGAGACGAGAAGGGGCGCTAGGCGCCCCTTCTCGTGACTAGCGGGAAGAGCGTCAGCTCTTCTCCGTCAACTCCAGTACCGCGGTGTCGCTGATCTCCTCCCCAAACTCGGCGCCTGCGGCGTCGAAGGCCTGGGCCGAGTTCACGTTGGTGCAGCTGAGAGGACCGGCGAAGGTCTCTCCCTTGAGGCCCGGGCCGAACTTGACATAGACCAGGACGGTCGTGCCGGCATCCAGGGGCCCAAGCATGACGATGGACTCATCAACGCCTGCGGTCACCTCCGGTGAGTTGGCGTCGAGTATCTGGACGGGATCGCCCTCCTCGTTGAGGACGACCACAACCACCGAGCCGCCACCTCTGCCAGGCGCCGGGTTGAGTGTCAGTATGCCCGTGTCTGTCGTGCAGTTCTGGTAGATCTCGGAGATCGTGAGACCGGCTACGTCGCCGAGGACCCGCACGCTGGAGACTGCGTAGACCTGACCGGGGTTGTAGGAGGCAATCACCCCTTTTCCGTTGACCACGGCCTCGATCTGGAAGTCGCCATCTTCATCTATGGGCAAGGGCGTGCCCAGGCTGGTGCCGTCGGGGCACTCCTCCGCGGGGTCGCCACCACCCAGGAAGCAGACATCGGTCTGGGACCAATGCTTGGTCACATCCAGGGGGATGATGGTCAGGCTGGCCGCCTCGAGAAGCACCCAGGAGTCCAATACCCGGTCGCTGGCATCGGCAATCGCGATCTTCATCGTGTTCGTCGCAGTGTCGGACACTTCCGCCTCACAGGTCAGGACGACCGTGAAGCCGTCCATCTCGGTGTTGTGCGGGGCAGCCGGCAGTGTTGCGCCGGTGCCGTCGGGATTGAAGGGATCGTTGTTGACGTAGAACCCCGGGTTGGTCGCAGCGATCGTGGCACCGTTCACGTTGGGGTCGGCGCCATTGTTGATCGTGTTGATGCTCACCGGGGACGTCTCCACCGTGGCGCAGTTCTCGCCGTTGACGAAGAACGCGAAGACATCGTTGAACTGTGTGCCGATGTACTCGTTGTACTCCTCAGAGCCGAATACGTATCTCATCGAGATGCGTTCGGCGAATTCGGGCACCTCGAAGTCGAAGGTGAGAACGGCGGAGTCGAGGGTCGGGAACCCGGAAAGCGCGGTGAGATCGGCATCCCCGGGCGTGCCGTTCATCCTGCTCGTGTTGGGCAACGAGTTTGGCCCGACGACGTCCTTAACGAAGCCGGAGCCGAGGATGACACCATCCGCGATGCCCACGGCGGGGGGATCATCGCTTTCGCTGAAAGTACCCAGCGCCTCACCTATGCCGGTGTAGCTGACACTCGAGATGGTCACGCCGGGGCCCACCAGTGTCTGGGCGACATCGGTGGGCGTCAACCCATCTGTCAGGTCCTGCACATCCCCGCCGACCAGCTGGATGCCGACTCCCGGATCCTTGGTTGAACCTCCTCGAGGCTCTTCGGCGACAACGGGGACAGTGAACAGCATGGTCGCGGCCGCAAGCATGGATACGACGAGTGCCGACAGCGGTCTTCGCCTCATGGCGTCTCCTCTCAACAGACCCCCCAAGGGTCTCCTCGACCCCTTCGACCGCACCCTTCCTTGCTTGCATCATGCGCGAGGGCCCTCAACGCAGCCTCATCTACCGCTCAACCGGGCATCTCGGGATCGGAGATGATTCGAGCTCTGCCTCCGACCCAACGCCCGAAGGGTGGTTGGTTAACGTGACCGCCATGGCGATCGCATCGTCGGCGGATCGGGAGCACGGGGCATACATAAACAGCCTGGGCGCGCCGGCCGAGACGACTCCCGACGGGTGGGTGACACGTTTCAGCGGTGTCGTGGCGGTGGTGGCCCGCTCCCCCATCCCTCTCTTCAATCACGTGTTCATCGAGACCCCAGAGGCCACCCCCGATGACCTGAGAGCCGCGATGGCGGCCTTGGAGGAGACCGGGTTGAGATACACCGTGAGCCTCCGTGTCGGCACCGATGACCGGCTGGCCGAGGTGTTAAAGGCGTCGACCCTGGTAGCGGCGGAGAAACCGACCCCAGGGATGTTCCTTCGCCCTCCGACTCACTCCGCGACGCCATCGGATCTGGAGATCCGTTCCGGTCGGGATGTGTTCGACGATCACTGTGTGGTGTCCGCCGAGGGATTTGGGATGTCGCTCGAGACTCTCCGCGGGGTCCTGACTCAGGAGCTGGCCGAGCGTGATGACATCGTGTTCTATGCCGGCTATGTCGACGGTGAGCCCGTCGCCAGCTCCGCCGGTGTCCTCCACGACTCGTCGGTCACCGTCGTCAATGTTGCCACCCTTCCCCACCACCGCGGACGCGGTTATGGCGGGGCGATGACGATGGCGACCGTGGTCGACGGGGCCGAGCGAGGATGCGATGCCGCCTTCCTTCAGTCGTCCGAGATGGGCTTCCCGGTGTACAAGCGACTCGGGTTCGAGACCGTGGTCGAGTATCACTCGTGGACATCAACAACCGGGTAGACGTCGAGCCACCCGAGCTGTGAGTCAACGCCTCATCGAGAGGTTTGAACCCCTTCAACCGAGACTAAAGACCACCGTCGCCGACGTGTACCGGGACTCCCACATCTCGTTGGTTCCAGCTCTTCTCGTATTGCTTGAGGGTTCCGGAGCCACCCGACCTGGTTGCGGACGCGTGATCAGTCAAGCGAGTGAACGCTCTCACCGTACATCCCCCTGTGGGGCTCGCCCGAGCACCGCCGCCGGCGTGACGCCCAGGTGCCGGTGCTAGGGCGCCACAACGCAGGCATCACACCCGAGTATCGAGACCGGTGCCAGCAACATGCAGCCGCGGCACTCGGTCCGGCCGTGGCCGGGATCTGGGACGAGCAGGCCGGTATGTGGAGATCTATCGACTAGAAGCGGTAGAGGCGCCCGGGCCCGGCTCACCACAACGTCGAGGTCGAGACCCGGGGCCCTCGATGGTCCACCCATTCGACAAGCTGATGGACCAACATCGTCGATAGACGAATGATCTCCCACCTCGAGTGTGGCCACTGCGCCAAGCCCCACGACGCCGACCGGCTGCAGAACACCTGCACCGATTGTGGCGGGCCGCTGCTCGCCCGCTACCCCCTCCAGGACAGGTCGATGCCATCCCTCGACGAGGTTCTGGACCGTCCCCCCGGCCAGTTCCGTTTCCACGAGGTGATGCCGACGGGCGCCGGAGCCGACACCGCAACCCTCGGCGAGGGGGCCACCCCCATGTTCACCGCAGCGGGTATCGGCCCGGGCGTGTGGGTCAAGGACGAGGCACAGAACCCGACCGCCTCTTTCAAAGCGCGGGGCATGGCCGTCGCCATCGCCCGCAACGTAGAGCTGGGAGCGACCGGGTTCAGCCTCCCCTCCAACGGCAACGCCGGTGGGGCTGCCGCCGCCTACTGCGCCCTTCATGGGGTCGAAGTCGACATCGCCATCCCGGCCAACAGCCCCCGCCCCCTCATCGAGGAGGCCCGGGCCTACGGGGCCAATGTCACCCTGGTGGAGGGGACCATCGCCGACGCCGACCGGATGCAACGGGCGAAGGCCGACGCCAACGGGTGGTTTCTGTTGTCGACTTTGTTCGAGCCGTACCGGGTGGAGGGCAAGAAGGTGATGGGCTACGAGATCTTCTGGGACATGGGCGGGCTGCCCGACGTCATCCTCTTCCCCACCGGTGGAGGCACCGGTCTGGTGGGAATGGTCAAGGCCTTCGACGAGATGGAGCAACTCGGGTGGATCGGCTCGCGGCGTCCCCGGATGGTGGCGGTCCAGGTAGCCGGTTGTGCCCCCATCGTGCGGGCCTTCCACGAGGGCGCGGCCTCGGCGACGGCGTGGGAGAGCCCGCAGGAGACCTCTGCCTACGGTCTCCGGGTTCCGTCCGCCCTCGGTGACCGGCTGATGCTGCGCGGCCTGCGCGACACCGGTGGCACCGCGGTGGCCGTCGCCGAGCACGCCATGCTGGAGGGCACAGCGAGACTGGCGAGAGAGGCGGGGGTGTGGGGCTCGCCGGAGGGTGGAGCCTGTGTGACCGCCTACGACCACCTTGCCGAATCGGGCTGGGTGGAGCGAGACGACACCGTGGTCATCTTCAACACCGGCTCGGCGTTCAAGTACCTATAGCCCCGAGTCGGCTCAACGCTCCTACTTCCTCAACCGCGGCGTCTTTTCCGTCTTGAGCGGTTTCGCCACCCGTTTGATCACCTCTTCCTGGCTGATCGTGGTCGGCGGGGCGAGATGAAGCGTCTCGTATACCCGCCCGATGTACTCGGAGAAGGTCTTGTCGAACACCGGATCCGGGTCCGGCACCGGGATCTTGCTCACCGCAGCCTTGCCCTTGGCCACATCCAGCAATCTCGATCGGGCCTCGGCGCACTCCTGCTTGTGGATGAAGTAGGACCATGGCCAATGATGTTCGATCGTGATGACCGGGAGTCTCGTGCCCGTGCGCAACACGGACGGCGACCCGGGTGGGGGATTGCCGATCGGCTCCTCGACTACCAGCCACAGCATGGCGTTGCCGGCGCCCGGCTCGGCGCCGATGGTGAAACGGACCCCGTTCGGATCGGTGGGAGCTTTACCTACCTTCTCCTCGCGCTGGTAGGTGATCGTCAGCTTCCGGTACTCGAAGGTGGCCTCGATCGAGCCGGGGCTCGGCTGCAGGGGCGAGGGCCCAACGATCGTCCACTTCCCCACATTCAATGGCTCGTTATACACCAGCTTGGGAAAGTCGTTGAGCAACTCACCGGGGAGCGGCTCGGTCTCCTCCGACGCGATGGTGATAGGAAAGATCATCGGTCCCTTCATCACGTTCCACCTGAAGTCGGGTGCCGTGATCGTCACCGTCCCCGACTCCCCGATCAGCTCCACACGCTGTCCTTGTCCCTGGGGTGCGTACCCCAGCTGATCGCCGCTGGAGAGGCTCGGCGCCTCCAGGAAGTACCTGTAGTCGATCGCCTGGGCGCCCACTCGATAGAGCTCGGGTTGCACACGACAGCGGATCTGCGCCTCGGCATCCACGTGCTCCACATCGGCCGTGAACGTCTCGGGCTCACACCCGATCTCACCCACGGTCTCCTCGATCTGACCCGCCGGGATACGGTGACCGGTCCAGACCGGGAGATCGATCCGCACCGTCTCGCTGATCTCCGGTGGCGTGGCCATCTCCTCGAACTTGTGGGCGAAGAAGAGGAGCGTCTTCGCAGGCGACTCGCCGGCCAGCTGGAGATATGCGGCGTGGGCCTGGGCGTTGGCGGCTTTGATCGCCTCCAATGCCATCGACAGCATCGGCTCAGGCGGCAACGGGTCGTTTCGCTTCACCCAGCCGGCCCAGGCCAGCGACGGCCAGCCGTGCTCCGACGGCTTCCAGTTGGCCTCGTAGATCGCCCCGCCTGAGACGGTGTCGACCGCTCCCACCGGCCAACCGTCGGCAAGGATCCGCCACGTTCCCGGGTCCCATTCCTTGTTGCTCATGTTGGGGGCGTCCGGGTACACCCATCCAGCCGGATCGCCATACGCCCAATAGTTGGCATCGATCGCCAGGTCGATGGGCTTTGTGATCTGGATGCTCGCCAGGGTTCGCCTCGCAGCGGAACGGAGCACCTCGGCGAACTGGAGGAGCGTGTCGCGGTACTTGCCGGTCGTGCGGACCCCCGGGTCGAGCACGGTGTGGGCGGCGATGAGGGTCACGGCCCCTTCCAGGGTGACGCCGAGCATCTCCCTGATGTCGGGCCGGTCGGCGCCCTGGTCGATGGTGAGCCACACCGGCACACCCTGGATGCCTTTGGTATCCCATGGGGGTGCGAGACGCAGACGCCACAGGTAGGTCGGCATTAGCCATTCACAGCCCCAGTACTGGCCGTAATTGATCGGATGACTCATCCAGACCTGGGACTCCATCGGGTCGAGGAGCCCACCGCTGATGGTGAAATGCGCGACATCAAGCTCTTTTCGCAGACTCTCCCTCTCATACTCCCCCGGCGCATTCAGCATGGCCTTGACGGATGTCTGCACGCCGTCGAGTGCCGTCTTGACCTGACTCCGCTTCTCGCTGTACTGGAGCTGCAGGATCTTGTCGACCTTCAGGTCGAGCGTCTTCACCATGTCCTGCAGCTTCTTCAGGGCGTCGCCTATCGGGTCCTTCTTCTCGATGAAGCCCAGCTCGCTGAGCAGCATCATCGCTCCCTGGTAGTAGCCCCAGGCACCCGAGACGACCGCCACGGCGTCCCACCCGTATGAGAAGGCGCTCTTGGCGTCACCCCATAGACCGAGCTTCTCGATGATCTCCTGTTTCATGTCCCCGGACATCAGGATCTGCTTGGTGCCGGTGTCGATCGTGCTCGTCTCGATCTGGCCAATCGACTGAACGTTGGGCTGCCACTCCGTCACCCACTCGCCTTCTGAAGTGAGCGAGAGACCGGCGACGACGTCGACCAAGTAGGTCATGTCCGTGCTCATGGGACCAGGCCCTTCCTCTCGTAAGGCCTCCCTCCGCCCCTTGCGGAATATACAAGCCGGGCTGCGCAGGAGGGAGTGATGAATTTCGCGCTCATGTCCGCGCGAACGGTGGCCGCCGGCTCAATGCTCAGCCGGTGAGCCACTCCCAGTCTGGGCCGACCAGGGCATCGGCCTGGGCCGGGCCCGATGACCCCTGGGCATACGGGAAGGGCTCGGGGGCGGAGTCGACGATCGGAGACACTATGCGCCACGCCTCCATCACCCCGTCGACACGGGCGAACAGTGACTGGTCGCCGCGCAGGGCATCTCCCAACAAACGCTGATAGGCGTCCTGACTCTCCCTCATGTTCTCTCCGTAATCCAGGGCGAGGTCGACCGGCTCGCTCACGATCTCAGGCCCGGGGCGCTTCGACTGCATCGAGAGCACGATCCGGTCCTTCGGCTTCGACTGGAAGTAGAGCCGGTTCGGCCCGGGAGCGTTCATCTCGTCACTGAAGAGGAGTCGGGGAGGTCGGAGGAACTCGACGACGGCCTCGGTCACCGTCGTGTCGAGGGCCTTGCCCGCCTTGATCACCCAGGGCACGCCGGCCCAGCGCCAGGAGTCGATCTCGAGACGGGCGGCGAAGAATGTCTCGGTGGACGACCCCGCCGCGACACCCGGCTCATCGAGATACCCGGTGTACTGCCCGCTCACCACGTTCTTGGGGTCGAGTGGCTTGGTGGCCTTGAACACCTTGACCCGCTCATCCCGCAATGCGTCGGGATCGTCGGAGACCGGCGGCTCCATCGCCAGCAGTGACAGCATCACCAGGAGGTGGTTCTGCACCACGTCACGCATGGCGCCCACCGAGTCGTAGAAGGCTCCCCTCCCCTCCACGCCGAACGCCTCGGACATCGTGATCTGCACGCCACGGACGAAATGGCGGTTCCAGATCGGCTCGAGAACGGTGTTGGAGAAGCGGAAGACCATCAGGTTCTGCAGCGCCTCCTTGCCCAGGAAGTGGTCGATGCGGTAGACACGCTCCTCGGGGTAGTGGCGGTGGATGATCTCGTTCAACTCGAGAGCGCTGGCGGTGTCCCTGCCGAAGGGCTTCTCTACGACGACCCTGCCGTGATGGTGCAGACCGGCGGCGGCGAGGCCGCGGATGACATCGTCGAACAGCGAAGGCGGGATGGCCAGGTAGGAGACCGTGCAGCGACGGTCGCCGACGAGCTCTCTGATCGCCTCGAAGGTCGCCGGGCTTCGGTAGTCGCCGGGCACGTGACTGAGATGCGAGCCGAGCCGGTCGAACACCTCCTCGTCGATGCCGATGCCGGATTCTTCGATCGCCGCCCTCGCCCGTTTGCGCAGTGACTCACTGTCCTCCCGGGCCCGGCTCACCCCGATCACCGGGATGCCCAGCCGGCCGTCCTCTGCAAGCGCGTAGAGCGCGGGAAAGAGCCGTCGACGGGCCAGGTCACCGGTGATGCCGAACAGGATCAGGGCGTCGGCGTGATCGTCACTCATGGGTTCGGCCACGGGTCAGGCCGACCGCCCGACCGCCATCATTTGTCCTGGTGGAGGGTGTAGGCGACCAGGGCAGTGGCGTGCCCGTGACCCATCGCGTGCTCGGACTTGAGCCAGTTGACCAGCTCGGAGTGTCGTTCGAGCGGGCTGGAGCGGATCATGTCGATCCACTCGCCCACCGGTCTGCCGTACTTCTTCTCGATCGAAGGGAAGTACGACGCCGGGCCGGTGACCTTCTTGGGCTGGTCGGTTGACTCTGCGGGCATGGTGCTCACCTCCTGGGGTGCGACATGGTGCGTTCGAGCTCGATGACCGATTATGGCTGGGCGTCGGCGGACGTCAGGCCTCCGCTCATCGAATGGTCAGCGAGCCGTCGTCATCCGGATCACCCGTCGAGAGACCGCTCTGGCAGACCTGTCGTGAGCCGGCTTCTTCCTCAGCCAGGTCGGATGTAGATGATCCCGGTCTTCTTCAGAGCTTCGGCTATCGGCTGGTGGGTGTGATCCAGATCGTGATGCTCCCTCAGATGAATGGCTACTCGTTCGAGGAGCTTCTCACGCTTCGCATCCCGATCCATGTGGGTACAACCGGGAACGATGTGGTCACAGACGTATTCGAACACTTGGCTTCCTCTCTTCGTAGAGCCTTGCAGTATCACACGCCGCAGGCTGTTGACGCCGGCGTGGTTTGGTAGAGTCGGCAACCGGGCAGCTGGGGGGGCGTATACAACTGTCAATCCGGGAGTCGATGGTGGAGGTCCACACCGGCTTCGACCCTCATGTGCATGGTTTCAAGTTCGCCAACCGTTTCCACGGCGGTGCCGTCGTCGCGGAGCTGGTGCGCCAGGGCCGCCTGTCCGAGTTGACCGGGCTGAACTTGCCGAAGGCCATCCGTCACCTGACCGATCTCGCCGGTGCCGAGGACTTCTGGGGGACATTCGGTCTCTGTGGCGGGATGTCATGGGCCGCATTGGACCGGTACCGAAGAGGCGAGCCGATACCCGACACCGACTCGGTTCCGGGGACGGGCGAGGAGCTCTTCTCCGAGCTGGTGGGCAGGCAAGTCGACTCCATGAGAGGCCGGCAGTTGTTGGAGCGCTGCATCGTCTGGCAGATGCTCCCCGACCGAGTTCCTTGGTGGTGGTTTTGGTCGAAGGACGTCGGCAGGCTCACCGGGCACAAGGAATGGCCCGCCTTGCGCGCCGCCCTGGAAAACGACACTCCTGCATCGCTGACCCTGATTCGAGCACACGGGGTGACCAGCCCGGCGAGACACCACCAGGTGGTGGCTACCGGGTATGAAGACTCCAACGAAGGAGAGGTGGCGGTTCACCTCTACGACCCGAATCACCCGGGCTCACGCCCGGTCATCCATCTCGACCTCGGTGAGGATTACCGATCCCCCCGACCACGGCAGTCGACCGGTGAGCCCTTGCGCGGCTTCTTCGTGTGGCTGCCGAGCTAGACGGCGGCCTGTATCGCCCCGACCCGGGGAATCTGGTGTGCAACCAAGCCCGCTGAGCAGGGTTCAGGGCCCATCAGATCGACAAAGAGGATCTGGTGTGCAACCAGGCCTGCTGAGCGGGGTTCACGGCCCATCGGATCGCGCCAGGTCGCGCCAGGTCGCGCCAGGTGTCGGCCTAGGCCCGCGCCTCCCCGACTCCCCGACCGTCCTGCCGGGCAACGGACCGTATTGTCAGGGAGTGACCTCCACTCCTCACCGTCGGGGCGAACCGATGATCGGGCGACCCCTACGCAGACTCGAAGACCCGCGTCTCGTGACGGGTCGGGGGCACTACGTCGACGACACGACCGCCGCCGGCATGTTGCACGCCGTCTTCATTCGCAGCGCCGAGGCTCACGCGACGATTCGATCCGTCAAACTCGATCCTTCCGCCGCCAGAGACGTGCGGCTCTTCACGGCATCCGACCTCGGGCTGGAGAGCCCGATGCCCAGCCAGAACCCGTCGCCCCTGATTCGCCAGCCGACGCAAGCTCCACCCCTGGCACAGGATGAGGCCTGTTACGTCGGCCAGCCGATCGCGGTCGTGGTGTCATCCTCGATACACGATGCCATCGACGGCGCCGAAGCCGTGGAGGTCGACTACGAGCCCCTCCCACCCGTCGTCGACCATCGGACGGCGCTGGACCCGGACAGTCCCCTCGTGCATCAGGGGTCGGCCTCCAACCTGATCGCCACACTCACCGCCGGCTACGGAGACGTCGACGTTGCCTTCGCCCGCGCACCCAGGTCGGTCGCCATCGACGTCGACCAGCACCGGGGAGCGGGGGCGTCGCTCGAGGGCCGCGCCGTGTTCGCCGGCTGGGACCGCCTGGAATCACAGCTCACGCTCTGGACTTCGACCCAGGCACCGCATGCGGTGAGGGCCAACGTTGCCGCCTACTTCGGGCTCTCCCCCGACGATGTCAGGGTGATCGCGCCCGACGTCGGGGGCGGCTTCGGGCCTAAAGCGGCGGTCTATCCCGAGGAGTACGTCCTGGCAGCCCTGGCCAGACACCTCGATGCTCCCGTCAAATGGGCCGAGCGACGACGCGAGCACTTCACGGCCACCCTCCAGCAACGAGGGCAAAGCGGCCGGGTCGATGCCGCTTTCGACGACGAAGGGAAAATCCTCGCCCTGAGGGCTCGGTTCATCCATGACTGCGGGGCGTTCGCCACGTACGGGGTGGTCGTCCCCCTGACCACTCTGCGTCTCATGTCGGGTCCTTACGTGATTCCGGCCCTCGACGCCTCGATCGACTGCGTCTTCACCAACGCCACCCCGACCGCAGCGATTCGCGGGGCCGGGCGGCCCAATGCCAACTTCGCGGTCGAGCGCGTGATGGACGCCATCGCCGCAGACCTCGGCATCGATCGGGCCGAAGTGAGACGACGCAACTTCATCCAGCCCGGGTCCCTCCCCTACCACCCCGGCATTACAGGAACCGACGGGGCTCTCATCGCCTACGACAGCGGCGACTACCCACAGGCGCTGGAAATCGCGCTTCACGCCGCAGACATCGAGGGCTTCGCAGCGAGGAAGGCGAGCTCGGAGGCGGCGGGGCTGCGCCGGGGCTATGGCATAGCCTCATACATCGAAGACACCGGCACCGGCCCCTACGACGGAGCGCGGGTCGAGGTCCTGACCAGCGGTGAGGTGCTGGTCGAGACCGGCGCCTCCGCCCAGGGTCAGGGGCACACGACTGTCTTCTCCCAGATCTGTGCGGACCACCTCGGCGTCGATCCAGACAAGGTCAGGGTGCGGAGCGGTGACACGCGGCGATACGGATATGGCATGGCAACCGTGGCGAGCCGCACCGGGCAAACGGCGGCGGCAGCGGTCCATGTCGCAGCCGCGGACCTGGCACATCTCGTCAAGACCTTGGCTGCCTCCAGGCTGGAAGCGGCGGTCGAGGACATCGTCCTCCAAAACGGGCTCGCCATGGTCGTGGGACAGCCGGGATCCGAGATCCCATTGGCCCGGCTCGCCGCCGACAGCCAGCCAAGGCTTGGAGGATTGGTCACACCCGACCAGCAGAGCCCGGGCCTCTCCACCGAGCGCATCCTTCCCTTCGGTGGGGCGGCTTTCACCTATGGGACGCATGTGGCCGAGGTCGAGCTGGACCCGGAGACCGGTCAGGTGACGGTGGTGAGCTACACGGTGGTCCACGACTGCGGCACGCTTCTCAACCCGATGATCGTCGACGGTCAGATCGACGGTGGTGTGGCGCATGGTCTCGGGAACGCTCTGCGCGAGAGCATCCGCTACTCGGAGAACGGCCAGCCCCTCGCCACCTCCTTCATGGACTATCTGCTGACGACTGCGCTGGACATGCCACCACTGACCAAGATCCACATCGAGACACCGTCCCCGAACAATCCGCTCGGAGTGAAGGGCGCCGGCGAGGGAGGGACCATTCCGGTCGCCGCCGCCGTCGTGTCGGCGATCGAGGACGCCATCGCCGATCCCGACGTCACCCTCAATCACTACCCGGTCAGCGCCGAGTGGGTCTATCAGACGCTGAACCGGCCGAGATGACCTCTCCAGGGTGAGCTGGCCAAGGGTGCTAATCGCCGGCGGGTCCATCGGCGGTCTCACCTCCGCTCTGCTGTTACGGGACCTTGGATGCCAGGTCGACATCTTCGAGCGGGCGACCACGGCACTCGAGGATCGCGGTGCCGGGATCGTGGTGCTGCCCGTCACCGAGCGCTATTTCCGCGAGCGGAATGCTGCAGACGCGAGAGTCAGTCTGGAGCTGACCTACTGGACCTACGTCGACGAGACGGGCTCGGTGCTCAGCTCCGACCCGGATCATTACCGGTTCGGCGGGTGGAGCTCGATATATCGGGCCCTTCTCAGCTCGTTCGGGCGTGAGAGCTACCACTTCGATTCCGAGGTGGTTGGATTCGAGGATCAGGGAGATCGGGTCAGTGCCCACCTCGCCGACGGGACCGCGGCCGACGGGGACCTGCTGATCTTCGCCGACGGCTTCTCCTCAACCGGGCGGTCGCTGCTGCTACCGGAGGTCCGGCCCGAGTACGCCGGTTATGTCGCGTGGCGGGGGACCACACCGGAAATGGCCTTATCCGACCTGGCCCGGGCCGATCTCGAGGACGCCATGATCTATCAGGTCCTCGAGTCCGGCCACATACTCGCCTATGCCATCCCCGGCCCGGGGGGTGCGACGTCACCGCCTCACCGGTCGATCAACTTCGTCTGGTACCGCAACTACCCCAACGGAGGCCCCTATGAAGACCTCATGCGGGATCGTCAGGGGATCACGCACACCGGGACCATGCCACCCGGGAGTCTTCGTCCCGAGCACATCGCCGAGATGAGGGCCACGGCGGGGCGCACCCTGGCTCCCACGCTGCTCGAGGTGGTGGACGCCTGTCATCAGCCTCTGATTCAGGCGGTGTTCGACGTCCAGAGCCCACGCATGGCGTTTGGGCGGGTATGCCTGATAGGAGATGCGGCCGCCACGCTGCGGCCCCACATCGCAGCCGGCCAGGCAAAGGCATGTGCCGACGCATGGGCATTACGCGATGCTCTCGCCGCCAACGACGGGCGAGTCATACCCGCTCTCACCGAGTGGGAGCCCCGACAGCTCGCCCTGGCCGCGAGCGCGGTCAGGCGCACCCGCGCCATGGGCTCGGCCAGTCAGTTCGAGGGGAAGATGGTCCCTGGTGACGCGAGCTGGAAGTTCGGCCTGTGGGAGCCGGGCAATTGATGCCCATGGGTCACCGTGCGGCGATGAAGTCGATCTCGATCCGCCACTCGGGTCGTGACAGACCCGACACATACATGAGTGTCGACGCCGGTCGATGGTCTCCCAGCACCCCCTGACGAACCTCGTGCGCCGCCTCGCGGTCGGCGCGATCGACCAGGAGCATGTTGAGCTGGACGATGTCCGTGATCTCCATGTCAGCAGAGGCGAGGACTGCCCGGATGTTGTCCCAGACCAGACGTGCCTGCTCCCCGATGCTCTCGCCAACGCGGCCGTCGGGATCGACCCCGACCTGACCGGCTCCGAACAGGAGCCGCTTCGGCTCGGTCACCTCGATGCCATGGCTATAGGTGGCGAACGGCCCTGCAATGGTTGCCGGGTTGTGCCGTCTCATTTGTTTCTCCTCACTCATGACGAGCATTCAACCCCGAGCGCGAGACGGGAGGCTCCGGGCGTGACGTGCCATTCGGGTGTGCGCACGGAGTCTCCCTGACGATCCACGGCCATATGATCGGCCTCCCATGACCTCCGGGCTCCAGAATGTGATCGACGTCGGCGACGGCTTGGTCCAGGTGGACACGTCGGGAGGGGGGCCTGACTTCGTGATCATCCACTCACTCCTCACGGGTCCCGAGGCGTTCGATGGGGTCGCCTCCTCGCTGGCCGACACCCTGACGGTCCATCGGGTCTTCCTCCCCGGCTTCGGTGCCTCCACCCCCCTACCGGGCAACGATCTGACGGTGCCCGACCTGGCTCGGGTCGTGGCCTCGACCATGTCACGGCTCGGCTGTGGCCCCGATACCACGGTGCTGGGAAACGGGCTGGGCTCGTTCGTGGCGTTGGCCCTTGCCCTTGACTACGGCAATCGGTTCACCCGTCTGATCGCCTCCAACACCGGGCCTGGCTTTCCCGATGATCGCAAGGGCGCATTCACCAACATGAGCAGCCTGGCCGAGAGCGGGGGCATGCATGCCGTAGCAGACGTCGCCATCCAGCGCATCTTCCCTCCGTCGTACCTCGAGGCCCACCCGGAGGCGCCCGAGGAGCGCCGCGCCGTCCTCGAGAAGATCGATCCCCAGGCTTTCGCTTCCGCCTGCCGGGCTCTCGCCGTTCTCGATCTGAGCGGTGACCTGCCCGCCATCGAAAACCCCACCCTGGTGATTGCAGGCGAGATCGACCAGACGACACCTCCGGACCTGGGACGCGAGGTGGCGGCGGCGATCCCCGATTCGCGGTTCGCCGAGATCCGGGGATGCGGCCACTGCCCCCAACTGGAACGACCGGAGGCCCTGCTCCGGGCGATTGGCCAGTTCCTGGCAGAGACGGCGCGGTAACCCATGGAGCGGATCGGAGTGGTCGGCCTCGGGATCATGGGCATGGCCTATGCGCGGAATCTCCTCGCCGCCGGACACGAGGTCAGCGGTTTCGATGTCGACCCAGCGCGCCTGGAGACCCTCGGCGAGATCGGAGGCAGCCCCGCAGACTCCAACGCCGCAGTGGCCAGGGCATCCGACGTCTTGCTGGTCGCCCTGCCTCGGGTCTCGGCCTTGCACGATGCCGTGGAGGGGCCGGATGGCCTGCTCGAGGGTGTGGGGAAAGACTTGATCGTGGTGGAGATGAGCACCTTTCCGCTCGCCGCCAAGGACCAGGCTCGCCATGCACTGGCGACGGTGGAGGCGATCATGATCGACGCACCAGTGAGCGGAACCGGAATTCAGGCCGAAGCAGCCGAGATCGTTGTCTATGCCAGCGGTGACCGCGGCGCCATCGAGCGGGTGCGGCCGGTATTCGACGTCATCGCCAAGGCCAGCTATGACCTGGGTGAGTTCGGCAACGGATCGAAGATGAAGTTCGTGGCCAACCTGCTGGTCTCGGTTCACAACCTGGCAACCGCCGAGGCCTTCGTCTTGGGGACCAAGGGCGGGCTCGACCCGGCCCGGATCCTCGAGGTGATATCCGCCGGGGTGGGCAGCTCGCGGATCTTCGAGATTCGCGGCCCGATGATCGTCGCCGACGATTACCCACCGGCGGCGCGGCTGAGCATGTTCATCAAGGACATCGCGGTGATCGGCGAGTTCGCCAGATCGATCGGTGTCCCCACCCCTTTGCTCGACGCCACCCTCCCCTGGTACCAGGAGGCGGTCGAACAAGGGCTCGGCGAGATGGACGCCGCCGCCCTGGCCCGCTTGCTGAAAGCCAAGACGAGACCAGGGGGTTAGTTCGCCTCAGACGCCGTCGAGTGCTCCGTCTCCATGTCCTCGAAGCGGCCGAGGATCGTGGCCTGATGTTGGGCGAACTCCGGGTCGGACGCCCTGCGCGGGAAAGGCAGATCGAGCGTCGTGTCGTCGAAGACGGTGCCTTCGTGGGCGAGGGTGATGATCCGGTTGGAGAGCTGCACCGCCTCCATCACGTCATGGGTGACGAACAGGACCGTCTTCTTGGTCTCGTTCCACATCTCTTGGAGCTGTTCCCGGAGCGACCGTGCGGTTATGGCGTCGAGATGGCTGAACGGCTCGTCCATCAGCAGCAGGTCGGGCCCGACCGAGAATGCCCGGGCGATGCCGACACGTTGCTGCATGCCTCCCGAGAGCTGACCCGGGAACATGTCCTCGGCGTGGACGAGACCGACCATTTCCAGGAACCTGCGTGCGTTGGCCCGCCCCTCCTCCTCCTCGATGTCGCTGACATAGAGCATGTTCTGCATCACGGTCCGCCACGGGAGAAGCCTCGGATCCTGGAACACATAACCAAGCCGCGCCGGCTTGCCATCCTTGGTGACCGTCACGGTCCCGCTGGTCGGTGTGTCCACACCGGAGACGATGTTCAGGAGGGTGCTCTTGCCACAACCCGACGGCCCGACCAGCGAGACGAACACCTGGCCCGACATCTCGAACGAGATGCCTTGGATCGCCCGGACCGGCTGGCCACCCTTGCTGACCGGGGGAAAGGTCTTGGTGAGCTCGTTCACAGTCAGCGTCGCCATCATTGCTCCTGCATCATCAAACGCCCGTCGCCACCAGATTGTCGATCATCGACTCCGCAACGGCCTCCCCTTCGGCCGCACGGCCATCCCGCCAGCGGAACGCCCTCCGCTGCAGCGGGCGCATCACGAAACCGTCGAGCAGGAAGATGAAGATGATGAAGACGATGACCCACCCGAGGAAACCCCGGTAGCGGGCGGCGTCGTACCAGAAGCGTGACCGCCAGCCGACGCCGTTGGTAGAGCCAAACCACTCGGCGAGCAACACCGCGTTCCACCCGATGATCACCGCGAAGCGAAGACCGGTGAACAGGTACCCGGTGATCGCCGGAAGCATCAGATGGCGGAGCCGTCTCTCCTGAGGGACCCTGAAGGCGTCGGACATGCGGTGCAGATCGGGAGAGACTGCGCGGACACCCTGGGCGACATTCACGGCCACGAACGGGATGGTGGCCAGGATAACCGTGTAGACCGGCGCCTCCCACCCCAGCCCGAACCACATCACGGTGAGGAAGGCCCAGATCACCGCGGGCAGGGCCAGGAAAACGAGCATCACGTCGTTGAGGAGGCTCTTGACGAAGCTGAACGTCCCGATGGCTATCCCCAGGATGACCCCGATGACGAACCCGACGACGAGACCTATCGAGAACCGCTGCACGGTGACGAGGAAGTGCTCCCAGAACTCCCCGGTGACCACACCGCCATGAGACCCTCCGGTCAGCTCGCGAAAGAGGAACTCGAATGTCTCCCACGGGGCCGGCATCCGCTCGACCTGCCAGGCGAGGAGCTGCCAGGCGGCGACGGTGGCGATGTAGAAGGTGATCCGCGCCGCCCAATCCGAGGTGAGGGCACGACTGATCTTGCCTCGTCTTGGAGGCGCCGAGGTTGCGGCGGCGGTCGAGGCGGTCATGCCGTCCGCTCCCAGGTGCGCCATCTGAACACCCGTCGCTCGATCCAGGCCAGGCCGCGCTCGATCATCAGCATGAAGATGATGAACAGAAGGGTCCATGCCAGGACGTTGGTGATGCTGAACGCTTGGAAGGCGAACCGAATCTGAAAGCCGACCCCATTCGACGACCCGAAGACCTCGGTCAGAGCCTCGACTTTCCAGGCGATGGCAAATGCCAGGCGCACGCCGGCAAAGACGAAGGGCATAATCGAGGGCAGCTGGATATGCCGGGAGATCTGCCGATCGTTTCTCCGGAACGCCTTGGCCATCCTCACCAGATTGGGGTCGACGCCTTCGACTCCCTCGGCCACGCTGAGGGCGATGAAAGGCATCGAGATGAGCCCGACTGCGAGCACCGGCCCCAGGAACCCGGTGCCAAAGACGACCAGGGCGAGGACCGCATAGGTGATCCCCGGGATGCTGCCGGCGCCTACCACCCCGTCGTGGAAAAACGCCTTCCAATACCGACTCCGGCCCATGGCATAACCCACGGGCACCCCGAAGACCACACCCAGCCCGAATCCCATGAAGGTCTTCGAGATGCTGGCCGCGAAGTCATCGATGAACCGGCCCTCGACGACCTTCTCCCACATCGCAGCGCCGACCTTCGCCGGACCGGGGAGGGTGAACTCATCGAGGATGAACCGCGAGATGAAGGCCCAGAGCGCAATGAACGCAACCCATCCGAGGACCAACCCCGAGATCCGCCGCCAGCGAGAGGTGGCGAACCTCGAGACAGGTTCAATGGATGCGATCGACTGCGTCAACCCTCGGGAACGATATCGAACCTGGGCGGGTCCGCACTCTCGGCAAGTCCGGCGTCTGCCAGCAGACTGAACAGCTCGGTCTCCGAGTCAACCCATTCCTGGGTCAGGAAAACACCTGTGGCGAACCAGTCGTGAGCTGACAAATACTCCTGCATCCAGGCGACTTGCTCGTCGCCTTCTGCAGCGAAGTGCTGTGGATAGCTGGCGATGATCTCGTCGCGGTTCGCCGCCCACTCCTGGAGGCCACGGTTCCAGAGGGAAAGGAAGAAGGCCACCTCCTCGGGATGGTCGTCGTACCAGTCCTCACGGGCCAGGAAGATGTTGATCATCGGACCTTCGTGACCGGGCTGATCGACGATCTCGGCGTAGAGGTCTGCGGAGGTCTTGCCGTCATAGAGGACGTTGACCTCATCGTTGATCAAGATCGGGATGTTGAAGTCGGGCAACACGATCGCACAATCGGTGTCACCGCTGGCGGCCTGCGCCCCCGTATTGGTGATGTCCACCACCACGAGCTCGAAATCGCCACCGTCGACTCTGAAGTCCAGGTCGTGCAACTCGTTGGCGAGCATCCCCCAGATCGTCGTGGATGAGAGTGTGTCCCATACCGCCACGGTTCCTCCCACGCAGTCGGCGAGAGTCTCGTACTCCGGGTGTTCCGGGGATGCCACCATGATGCTTCGGTCGATGTTGTACTTGCCGAAGATGACGCTCGGAATGCCGAACTCCTCTTCGATCGTTGGCACCTCGAAGTCACCGACCGACATGATGTCGGCGTTTCCGCCGGCGTAGACACCAACCTCATTCCACGTGGCCGAATCGAGAATGGCGATGTTCGCCTCAGTCTCCATCTGCTCACGAATACCCGAGTCGATCAGGTAGTCCCAGACCGGGTCGGGCGCGAACGCGAATCGGATCACTTTCAGGGCGTCCGGATCCGACGTGGTATCGCTCGGTTCATCGCTCCCGCAGGCCGCCGCCACCAGGGCGAGGACGACGGTCAATATCAAGAAGCGGAAGGCCTTGTTGGCCATGGTTTTTTCTCCCTTTTGTTCACGGGTCGAAGCAAAGCTGCTCGACCCACGCATCACTTTGCATCATATACGATCGGCCGTGGCGCTGACGGCCGACATGGGGACCGGTTCAGGGGCGTCTCCACTCGGGATTCTGACCGACGTCGGCACCGAGACCGGCTGCCTCCACCCCGGCCACTGCGCACACCTCGTCGGACTCGGAGACGTCACCCGAGACCCCGACCGCTCCGAGGATCGAGCCGTCTGTGTCGCGGATGATCACGCCACCGGCCAGCGCCACCAGCCGGCCGTCTGAGATGTCGGAAAGGGCACCGATGAACACGGGCAGCTTCTTCGAGCGCTCGTACAGCAGCCTGCTGGGCAGACCCATCCCCAGGGCACCCCATGCCTTGGCCTTGGCGATGTCAGGTCGCAGATACTCCGATCCGTCCTCGCGTTTCATGGCGATCGGGTGCCCGCCGTCGTCCAGCACCACGACGGACAGCTTGCCTAGGTCGAGCTCTCGTCCCTTGGCCAGAGCCGCATCGATGATGGTGTTTGCCTCGTCCAGGGTCAGCTTTCTCATGAGACGATGGCCACGGCCCGAGTCGGCCCCCCGTGGGCGCCCAACACCTTCAGGGGGAAACCGGCGAAGGTGAACCGCGTGTTCACCACCTCGCTGAGTCGGAGGTTCTCGTAGTGGGTGATGTGCTCGCGTCGGCACATCATGTGACATGGATACGTCTTCGAGGTCGGGTTGTCGGGAGTCGGTGAGTCGACGCCAAAGGTCTTGACACCCTTCGCCACGATCCATTCGGCCCCGCTCTCCCCCAGCCCGGGGAACTCCGACAGGTAGTCGGTTTTGCCGCTGTGACGATCGAACGTTGCCGTATAGAGAAACAGCATGTCACCCGGATTCAGGTCGAGACCGGATGCGGCGAGGGCCTGGTCGAGGTGATCGGCGGTGATGTCGGTCTTGGCGGCAACACCGGAGACGTCGATGCAAATGGCCGGGCCATAGAACAGATCGAGGGACATCTGATCGATCGTCTGTGCTCCAGGATCCGGATCGAGATGGCTGAACGAGTCGACGTGAGTCGGCCCGTTGTCGTTGAGCATGAAGCCGAGAGTCTGGAAGGAGAAACCTCCCTCGAACCGCACGACGGTCTCGGAGTGGGTCGCGTGCTGGAACACGACGGTCTTCAGGTGTCCGGGATAGACCATCATCCCTTCATAGATGTCCTGGGACAGGTCGATGAGCTTTACCACGGTTCCTCCTCATAAACGATCACGCCGGAGTCGGTCGGCTTCGGATAGGGGCCATGTCTACCTGAAGTCGGCAACCGCCTGTGGCCTGCTTGACTCGGCGGAGGCGATCGCCGCCTCGAGGACCGCCACCACTTCCAGACCTTCCGGCCCGCCGGTCTCGGGTTGTGTCTCGCCGTTCACCGCACGGACGAATTCGCCCAACTCGTCGGCGATCGTGTCGATCACCTCCACCGGCTGCTCGGTCGGTGCCTCATCCTGTGTGCCCTGCCGGTAGAAGCGTTTGCCATCGGCGTCGTTGATCGCAGTTCCCCCTGTCCCCCGGACGGTCACCGTCGTCACCCTGGGGACGACGAACGAGGTCCCGAGATACCCGAGCGGGCCCGAGGCGAACTCGACGAGGATCGTCGTGGCGTGGTCGATCGGTGGCTCCTCGAGGATCCCCTTGCTCATCACGAACACCGTTTCGATCCCACCCAGCAAGTAGGTCATGGTGTCGATCATGTGAACACCGAGGCTCGTCATACCCCCTAGGGGGCTCTCGGCTCGATCGGCTCGCCAGTAGTCGGGCTCAAAGCCCAGGGCCTTGGGGGTGCACTGGTGGGTCTCGATCATCGTGACCGTCCCCAGTTCTCCCGTGTCGATGAGGTGCTTCAATCGTCGGTTGGCGGGCTGGCGCCGTTTGTTGTGACCGACCTGGAGGACGACCCCGGCGTCTCGTGCCGCGGCGACGGCCTGCTTCGCCGAAGCGACGTCCAGTGTCAGAGGCTTCTCCACGAAGACGTGCTTGCCGGCTTGGGCGGCGGCGACGATCAGGCCGGCATGGGTGGTGTGAGGTGTTGCGAGGAGGATGCCGTCGACATCGGTCGAATCGAGCACCTGCCCGAAGGTGTGGAATGACCGGCCCCCCTGCGATTCGGCGAACGCCTGACGAGACTCGGCCTGCCGGGCGAACCCGCCGACGACCTCGGCGCCCGCAGCCGCGGCACCCTTGGCGAGCACATTGCCCCACCAGCCGAGGCCGACGGAAGCCAGACGAACCCTGCTGATCTCAGACGTGGCGACTCCTTCGATGCGACCATCCAACGGCGCGGAACCTATCAGGCCGACCCGAGCCCGGGACCGGGCAGAAACCTGCCGGTCCGACGATCGAAAGGAGAACGATCGGCGGCAACCAATTGGCCGGCCAGATAGCAGGCTCGGACCCTCCCGGCCAGGGTGCGTCCGCCGAACGGCGACCAGCCCGCCTTCGAGATCACATCTGAGTCGACGACACCCCAGGAGCCATCCGGGTCGACGAGCACGAGGTCGGCGTCAGCGCCCACGCCAACGTGACCCTTCCGTGGATAGAGGCCGTACCGCCTGGCCGGGGCCTCCGAATACACCCGCGCCACATCTTCGAAGGCGATCCGGCCCTGAATTGCCGCGTCGATCAGGAATGGGCCGGTCGTGTCGAGCCCGGGCAGCCCGAACGGCGCCTCCCAGATCCCGGCCCGTTTCTGGCGACGGGTCGACGGGGCATGATCGGTGGAAACATGACCGAGGGCGCCGGTGTGCAACAGGCTCCACATCGCCTCTTCGTCAGCGTCGGTGCGTGCCCGCGCCGGTGGTGTGAACTTGCGCAAGGGCCCCTCGGTGAGGACCTCATCCTCACGCAGGGCGAAGTATTGGGGACAGGCCTCGGCTGCGATGTCTGCCCCCCTGGCGCGATGCCGGCTGATGATGCCGGCCACCTCCGGGGAGCTGACGTGTGCGATCGTGACCCGGGCGCCCGTCAGGGTGGCCAGGCGGCACACCTCTTCCACAGCCGACAGCTCGGCCTCTCGAGATCGCCATTCGATGAGCACAGCATTGTCATCCCTCCCCTGCCTGCGCAGCCTCTCCTCGGCTGCTGCCGTCATGGCCTCATCCTCACAATGGACGAGACAGATTGCGCCCAGTGAGGCGATGACTGTCAGCGCCCGCTCCAGGTCGTCGCCGGCCAGGCCGGGGACACCATGGGTGGTGCATGTGAAGATCTTGAAGAAGCTCACCCCGGCGTGCCAGAGCGCAGGAAGGTCGTCGATGTGATCAGGCCAGACATGTGCGGCCAGACCGAAGTCGACGTTCGAACGGCCCTCGAGATGCGACCTCTTCTCCTCGAGATCCCCGACGACTCGCAGCGGATGGGAATGGGTGTGCTCGATGACCGTGGTGACCCCCGCCGCGGCCGCGGCCGCCGTTCCGGTGGGGAAGTCCTCGCGTTCGGTGTCTCCGGGATCCATCAGGTGGACATGGGTGTCCACCAACCCCGCCAGGACATAGAGGCCGGTCGCGTCGACAGTCTCTCCGGCAGGCAGGTCAGCGTCACCGACCTGAGCCACCCTCCCATCGGAGACGTAGATGTTGGCCCGAGCCCTCGTGTCGCTCGACACAACGGTTCCGCCCTTGATCGCCAGGTCGGCCGTCACCTAAGGCTCGGCGGAGATGCCTTGCGGCGAGCTCGCCAGGGATTCGATGCTCGTCAGGGCCTCCTCGAGATCGGGCTCGACCAGGGCGTCGTCGGTGACCCAGCGATATCGGATACGGCGCTCGCCGTCGATCACGAATACCGATCGTTTGGCCAAGCCCGAATGCCCTTTCCACTCGTCGTACTGGACTCCGTATTCATTGGCCACAGTGCCTTCCCAATCGGACAGCATCGGGAAGTCGACACCGAGTGTCTCCGAGAAGGCCATCTGGGAGAAGGTGGCGGTCACCGCGATGGCGACCGGTTCGGCACCCAGAGCCCTGATTCGAGTCGTCATCTGTCCCAACTGGGACAGCTCGTGCCCTCAGACATGACCGAAGTCGAATACGTAGAACACCAGGAGGACCGGTCCGCGCGAAGTCAGCTCGCTCAGGGTCACGGACTCGTCGAAGGTGTGTCTCAGCTCGAAGTCGGGTGCGAGATCACCGACCACTGGTGCCACAGAGCCAAGTTCGTCCCCGAGCTTCCGCCGGCTGGTTCGGTCCACCTTCGTGAAGGTACCACCTGAGACGCAACCTGAGGTGGTAGACGTCGCCGTCCCCGATTCAGGTCAAAACGGCGGTGCGGTGCGGGTGTTGAGACGCTCCCAGACGTCTACCCCCGCCTCGACCTCGAGGAACCCATACGGGTAGGCGGCGATACCCGGTGCGCTCACCGTGTCCAGGTCTTGCATCTCATCCGTGGAGAGGTCCCATTCGAGGGCGGCGAGATTGTCGTCGAGCTGGGCTACGGTGCGACACCCGAGCAGCACCGAGCTGACACCGGGACGGTTGCGCAACCAGTTGAGGGCCACCTGGCCCATCGTCACTCCCCTGTCTTGGGCGATGCGCCGGACCACGTCGAGAATCCGCCAAGTGCTCTCGCTGTTCCTCAGGTCGTAGGCCTCCACCCCCCGGTTGGGGTCCTCCCCGAGGCGGGTCTCGCCTCGAGGACGGCTGTCGCGTGAGTACTTCCCGGTCAGCCACCCGCCACCGAGCGGTGACCACGGAAGGAGACCGATCCCCTCATCGAGGCAGACGGGGACCAGCTCCAGCTCGATCTCACGGCTCAGCAGGTTGTACTGGGGCTGGACCGAGACGATCGGAGCCCAGCCCTCCCAATCGGCGATGAGCAGGGCCTTCTCCAGCTGCCAGCCCAAGAAGTTGGATACCCCGACGGCACGCACCTTCCCCGACACCACGAGATCATTGAGGGTCTCCATGGTCTCCTCTATCGGGGTGGCCGGGTCCCAGGCATGGATCTGATAGAGGTCGACCGCATCGACGCCGAGACGGGACAAGCTGGCATCGACGGCGCGCTCCAGATGGGATCGTCCGGCACCGACGTCGGCGGGGTCGTCGCTCATGGCAAAACGTGCCTTGGTGGCGATGACCAGACCATGGTGGCCACCCCTCATGGCCAGCCAGCGGCCAATGATCTCTTCCGAGACGCCCCGGCTGTAGACGTCGGCGGTGTCGATGAAGTTGCCCCCGGCCTCGACGTAGCGGTCGAGGAGCGCATGAGAGGTCGCCTCATCCGACTCGTGACCGAAGGTCATGGTGCCCAGACCGAACACGCCGACCGACAGGTCGGAAGGTCCCAGAGCGCGCAGTTCCATGGCTCCTCAGGGTACGCGGCCGGTGGGGATGTGAGGTGGCTCGGCCTCGAGGACGCCTAGTGGTCTGTCGCTAGACGTCGTCCCGGTCGGCGGTCAGCTCCGCCAGCCGACGCCCCTGATCGAAAATGGAGAGCGCCGACTTGATGTCGATCGCCGCTTCGGCGGCGGCTGTGCTCGGGGAGTCGTCCTCGGTCAATGAATAGCTCTCGCCCGGCACCCGCACCCGAAGCTCGGTGGCGGTGCCATGGCGGTCTCTCTCGTCCGGTGGTGGTGACTCGGCCGGCATCCCCTCTACTTCACCAACTCCTCGGTGGGGAGGGGATGGTGTGAGCAGGCGATCAGACTCCTGCAGCTCTCTCATCAGAGGCCCGAAGATGCTCTCCAGAAACGCCTCGGTGTCCAGGTATACCTCGGTCTCGCTTCTCGCCGACTCGCCGATCCCTTCCTGGAAGTCGTGCTCGTACGGGGGGAGATCAACGAGCAACTCCTCATCGGAGGGTGGGGCGGGCTCACTTGCCGGTGGCCGGTCATCGATCCTTCGCACGAGTTGGGGCGGGACGGTCACCCGCGCCGTCGTCCCGGGCACGCCGCGGACCAACCGCACCGCGATGCCGTGACGAGCCGCCAGCCGGGCGACCAGCGGTATGCCGAGGGTCGAGCTCGGCTTGCGCCCGGCGGCACGAACGTCTTCGAGCACTCGATTGAGCGCGTCCATCAGATCCTCGCGGATACCGACGCCACGGTCGGATATCGAGATGAGGTAGGTGTCCTGGTCGAACAACCCGGCAACACGGACCTGCTCGTCCGGCGCCGAGAATGCGATGGCGTTGTTGACCAACTCGAAGACCACCTCGGCCAATCCGCCCACCACCTCGGTGGAGAGCTCGGCCGGCTCCAGGGCGGTCACTTCCACGCGACTGTCGTCCGTGTTGGCCAGGGCGATATCGATCAGCTCGGTGATGTTCATTGCCCCAAACCCTACTTGCCGTCGATGGACCCAGACAAGAACCCCACCGCCCCCGATCAGGCGACTGGATCCTCTGTCCACGTGGAAACCTGTTCGGTGAGAAGACCAGGCCGGAAGGCCTCGCGCCGATAACGTGCGCGGATGTCCGTGGGCCCCACACTCACCCAGACGACGAGGAGGGCGTCCCCCGTCCTCGGCCGGCCGGAGGCAACGGCATTCGCCGTCCGGCACCACTTCGTACTCGTCCTGCTTTGGGTGTTGGTGCCTGCCCTGGCGGCGGTGGGGCTGGCGCGGCAGGCACCGATATACCAAGTCGTTGTTGCGTCCCTCCTCCTCATGGCGCTGGCGTTCGTCGGGATGTCAGCCCGGAGCCGCAATCTCGCCGCCGGCGCCGTCACCGTCGGGCTGGTCGTCGCCGCGGGGACGCTGGTCACCTACATGGAAGGGACAGCGGAGTCCCAGTTCGCATTCTTCCTGGCGATCATCGCCGTCTCCTTCTACAACGACTGGCTGCTTCTCGTCCTCTCCTTCCTCTACGTGGTGGCGTTTCACCTCATTGCCGGCTTCATCGTCCCCGGCGATGCCCTCACCCGATCTCCGGCCGCGGCCGATCCGGTCGGGTGGGCTTCGGTCCACCTCGGTCTGACCCTGGTGCTGGTGCTGCTCCTGGTGGCTGGCCGGTGGCTGGCGACCAAGGCCAACGCAGGGCCAGCCGGCACCGAGGGATACAGGGCAAGCTTCGAGAAGGCACCGACGGGGATGGCAGTGCTCGCGCCCTCGGGCGAGTTTCTCCACGTCAACGATGCCTTGGCTGCGATCCTCGGCCACGACCAGAGCAAGCTCATCGGGGTCGGCGTGAGAAGCGTCGTCCACGCCGACGACCAAGGCGAGCTGGATCGGGCGTGGGAGGAGATGGACAACGGCGCCGCCGGCCCCGCAACGGCTTGGCTGCGCTGCGTGACGGTCAAGGGTCAGGCCATTTGGGGCCGGGTGTCACTCTCCCCGGTGGAATGGGCGGCCAATCGGCCGGTGATCCTGCTCCACATCGAAGACGCCACCAAGACACACCAGGACCAGAGACGGCTCGAGCGCCTCATCGAGGGCAAAGACGAGTTCGTGGCCGCCATCGGCGACGAGATCCGTGAACCGCTCAACACCGTCCTCGAGCTGGCATCGCATGCCGATGGGGTCAACCCCGACCTGAAGCGCATCGTTAGACGTATCGAGACGCACGCCAGGGAGGTGGCCTCGATCGTCGACGACCTAGTCGTCTCGGCACGAGCCACCACCAAACCCGTCTCGGTGCTGGCACGCTCGGTCGACGCCGGGTTGGTGTGCCGCAAGACCCTGGAGCGAATCCTCGGGGCGGACGGCATTCCGGTCGTGATCGGGGCGACCGCGCTATGGGCCGACCCCGACCTCACCAGGCAGATCCTGCACGGCCTCGTCACCAACGCAATCCGCTATGGCGGGCCCTCCATCGAGTTGCGGACGACAGGCTCGGGCCCGGACACCGTCATCCAGGTGATGGATGACGGGCCCGAGATCCCCGTCTCGGAGCGGGAGCGGATATTCAACGGCGACCTTCGCAGCGGACGGCCGGTGACCCGGCCGGCCGCGGTCGGCCTCAGCCTCACCGTCGGGCGGCATCTCGCCCGCCAGATGGGCGGCGACATCGCATATCGACGCAGCGAAGACGGCCGCAACCTCTTCGAGCTGCGGCTTCCCTCGGAGCGACTGACGGAGATCCACAACGCCCGCACCGAGCTCGAGGCCGAACGGCTCGGCATCACCGCTTGAGCTGATCGTCTCGGCGCGGGGCGGAGCCTCCGGCGTGTCGGCTATGAGGCGGAAGCGCCGCTCAGGGCGCGGTTCAGGGCGCGCTCAACGACGGCAACGAGAACCCTCTGGACATCGACTCGAACCCGCGCGTCGCAGTAGACGATGGGGATCTCGGGACCGATCTGGAGTGCGTTGCGGACCTCCTCGATGCCATGAAGCCTCCGACCGTGGAAGGTGTTGACGGCGACCACGAACGGGGTTTCCCGCGTCTCGAAGAAGTCGATGGCGGCGAAGCAAGCCTCGATTCGACGGGTGTCCACCAGCACCACGGCTCCGATGGCCCCACGGGCCAGCTCGTTCCACATGAAGTGGAAGCGGTCCTGTCCGGGCGTGCCGAACAGGTAGAGCACCAGATCGTGTTTCAGGGTGATCCGGCCGAAATCCATGGCCACCGTCGTCTCGGTCTTTGCGCCGTCGGCGAACAGGTCGTCGATCCCCGAGCTGGCCTCGGTGATGATCGCCTCGCTGCGCAGCGGCTCGATCTCGGAGATGGCGCCGACGAAGGTGGTCTTGCCCACGCCGAAACCGCCGGCAATGACGATCTTGACCGGGGTGAGCCCGGTGCGGTCAGAGGGACTTGATTCCATCGAGCACCTTTTGGAGCAGGTCGGCGTATTCGGGGCCGTCGGCCGCGCCGCCGGACTCCGACGGTGGATCTGTGATCGTCACCGCACCGATCTCGCGGAGATCGGAGGCCAGGACCCGGACCACACCTATGGGAACCTCGAGTAACGCAGCCAATTCGATTATCGCAGTCTCGCGACGGCTGATGGCGATGATCTCGGCTGCCTCCCACTGGAACCGGCTGCGCATCCTCATTCCCGCCGGCGTGGCCGCCACCAGCGCCTCCAGGGCGATCACAGGGAGCCCAACGCCGCTACGGCCACCGGTCATCGTGTAGGGGCGGACCATGCGCCCGCCGGCATGGGCGTGAGCCTCGTGGGTCACACTCACTCCGCTTGTGCCAGCAGGGCCTTGAGTTCCTGGCGAACGTCGGCTGTGAGACTGTCACCGACCCGCTGGACGAAGATGGACATCTCGAAGGCCACGGACCCCATGTCGATGTCCTTCTCGGTGAGGCAGCAGATCAGTGACCCGTCGCGGATACCGGTGACGAACAGCCATCCATTCTGCATCTCCACGATGACGTTCGACACCGGGCCCGCCCCGAACCGACCGGCTGAGCCGTAGGCGAGGCCGATCATTCCCGACGAGACCGCCGCCAGGCGATCGGCCGTCTCCCGGTCGACGCCTTCCGACTTGGCCAGTGCCAGGCCGTCGGACGAGACCACGACGGCCTGTCTGATGGCGGGGACGTTGTCACAGAGCCGCTCGAGCAGCCAGTTCAGGTCTGTGGCAGGTGTCATTCTCGATCCTCGGAGGAGTCGTCGACCTCTTGTCC
>DASWKM010000150.1:0-9948 GCA_036396635.1 Acidimicrobiia bacterium | reverse complement strand
CCTCATGCCGTCTCCCCAGGTTTTGTAACACCACCGGGTCGAAGCTCTGGGCGCCAAACGAGACCCGGTTGAAGCCAAGGGCCCGCAACTCCCTGCCTTTGGTCGCGGTGAAGTCCTCAGGGTTGGCCTCGATGCTCATCTCGGCGCCGGTGGCGATGCCGTGCTTGGAGGCCAGGCCGTCGAGCACGCGCCCGAGAGGGGCGGGCCCGATGCGACTCGGCGTGCCGCCTCCGAAATAGACGGCGTCCAGACGCCGCCAATGCTCGGCTCTGGAGATCTCCGAGCACACGGCCTCGACATAGCGCGCCATTTGATCGTCCCGACCGGCAACGACGGCGAAGTTGCAGTATGGGCATACCGTCGAGCAAAACGGCATGTGGACGTAGGCCGCCGTGGCCGTGGCGAAACTGTCGGCCTCTGCAGGTGTCATGACTCGTCCTCGACCTTCAAGGCCGCCACGAACGCCTCCTGGGGCACCTCGACCGACCCGACCATCTTCATCCTCTTCTTGCCCTCCTTCTGACGCTGGAGGAGTTTCTTCTTGCGACTCACGTCACCGCCGTAGCACTTGGCGGTGACGTCCTTGCGCTTGGCTCTCACCGTCTCCCGGCTGATGATCCGGCCGCCGATGGCTGCCTGGATCGGGACATCGAATAGCTGGCGCGGGATCAACGCACGCAGTCGGCCGGTCATCTTCGTGCCATACGCCTGGGCATGGTCCCGGTGCACGATTGCCGAGAACGCATCAACCGGCTGGCCATTGAGCAAGATGTCGACCTTGACGAGATCAGCCTCCTTGTACCCCGTCGGCTCATAGTCGAGAGAGGCGTAGCCCTTCGTCTTCGACTTCAGCACGTCGAAGAAGTCGAAGACGATCTCGGAGAGCGGGATGTCGAAGTCGAGCTCCACCCGATCAGGGCTGAGATAGTTCATGGCGCCGACGGCGGCTCGTCGCCTGGTGGCCAGCTCCATGATCGGGCCCACGTACTCAGTGGGGGTAAGGATCATCGCTTTCACGTATGGCTCTGTGATCCCCCGTCGCTCAGTCGGTTCGGGCAGGTCCTGGGGTGACTTGATCTCCATATCCGACCCGTCGGGCATGATCACTCGATAGGCGACGGAAGGTGCCGTCGCCACCAGATCGAGGTCGTACTCCCGCTCGAGGCGCTCCCTGACGATCTCCATATGAAGAAGCCCCAGGAAGCCACAACGGAAGCCAAACCCGAGGGCCTTCGACGTCTCCGGCTCCCACACAAGCGAAGCGTCGTTGAGCCTCAGCTTCTCGAGTGCCTCTCTCAATCTCTCGAAGTCGTCGCCGTCCGTCGGGAACAGGCCGGAGAACACCATCGGTTTTGGCTCGTCGTACCCGTGCAGTGCCTGGGCCGCAGGACGGCTCGTGCTGGTGATGGTGTCACCCACCCTGATCCGATCGATCTCCTTCACCCCCGTTATCAGGTATCCCACCTCACCAGGGCCCATGGCGGCCACCGGGTGGGCCTTCGGGGTGAGAAAGCCGAGCTCGTCCGCATCGTGCACCTCGTTGGTGGCCATGAAGCGAAGGTTGTCGCCCGACTCGAGGCGCCCGTCGACGACCCGGACATAACAGACCACGCCCCGGTAGGCATCGAAATAGCTGTCGAAGACGAGTGCTCGCAACGGTGCCTCGGGATCGCCCTGCGGTGGCGGCACCTTCTTGACCAACACCTCGAGGAGAGCATCGACACCGGCACCGGTCTTGGCCGACATTCTCAGCACATCTCCGGGTGAGCCACCCAGGATCCCGACCAGCTCGGCGGCGACTCGCTCCGGGTCGGCGGCCGCGAGGTCGATCTTGTTGATGGCCGGGATGACCTCGAGGCCGTAATCGATGGCCAGGTACGAGTTGGCCAGTGTCTGCGCCTGCACGCCCTGGGCTGCGTCTGCCAGCAGCAGTGCCCCTTCGCATGCGGCCAGCGAACGGCTGACCTCATAGGAGAAATCGACATGACCGGGCGTGTCGATCAAATTGAGCACATACTCGTGGCCGTCTCTGGCCGTGTAATCGAGCCTCACCGTCTGTGCCTTGATCGTTATCCCTCTCTCCCGCTCCAGGTCCATGGTGTCGAGCACCTGCTCGCGCATCTCTCGGGCGGTGACGGCACCAGTCTTCTCCAGGAGACGGTCGGCCAGGGTCGACTTGCCGTGGTCGATGTGGGCGATGATCGAGAAGTTGCGTATGCGCGATTGATCGGTCATGGAAGTGGTGTGGACCCGGCACATTGTACCTTCGACCGGGTGGCTGCTACTGTTCCGGCTCCTGGCACAGGAAAACTCCCCTGTGCCGGAATCCCAATCACCAGTTGGGTTTCACCACGTTCCGAGAGCAATGGCCAACATCAAATCACAGAAGAAGCGCAATCGGCAGAACGAGACCCGTCGTCAGCGCAACAGGTCGGTGACGAGCGACCTCAAGACCAGCATCAAGAAGGTCGAAGCCGCCGCATCCGCAGGTGAGCCGACCGACGCGCTGTTCCGGACGGCACAGGGGAAGATTGACACAGCCGCCACCAAGGGTGTCCTCCACCCGAAGACTGCAGCTCGCAAGAAGTCGCGCCTCGCCGCCTCGGTATCGAAATAGCTGCTGATTGAGGCAGATACGGGCCTCGACGTAACCCGGATCTGTTGTGCAGCCAGTCGTCCACAGCAGGCATCACGGCCCAACAGATCGTCACCGAGTCACCTTGCCCAGGATCTCCCTGATGGCCGCGATGCCTCAGTTTGCCGGTGGTCCCCTCAGCCGTACCAACGGCAGAACGCCACCGTCAACCTCTCCAAGGTCACCCTGTGCACCTCCTCGGGGTGGGTCTTGACCACACGATCTGCGCGTACCAGGGCCTCCTGGGCGCGGCGCAGCGACGACTCACGCACCCGCCCGCGTTGGGCCCACAGTCTGGATACCTGGCGATCCGAGCCGCCCACCCATTCCTTCAGGGTCGCTTGATCGGGGGCGGTGGCCGCCAGTGACCGCTTCTTGAGGTCAGACTCGAGCGCCGCCAGGTAGACCAAAGGGTGGCCATGGACGAGGAAGTCGGACAGCCTGCGCAACGCAGTCCCGACATCGCCCTTCCCGATCGCATCCGTGATGTGCCAGGTGGGCTCGTCGGGGCGGTTCTTGAAACGATCGAGGATCAACTCGGCCGTGATCCTCGCCGAAGTCTCCTCGAGTTGATCGAGAGCTTGGCCCATGCTGGCCGTATCGGTGCCGAAACGCTTCAGCATGGCGTCAACCGCCCCGCCTTCGAGTGTGAGCTCGCGCTCTCGGACCTCGGCCTCCAGCCACTGGGCTGCTTGGCGCTCCCACATCTTAGTGACCGAGACGGTCTGGCCTCCCAAGGCCGTGAGCGCCCTGGGGGCCGACCCTTCGAAGACCATCACCACCTCGGTCGTCAGGAGATCGACCCCTCCCAAGAGCCCCAACAAGGTTTCAACCTCTGCCTTCTGGAGATTCTGAGCGTCGACCAACTCCAACCCTTGGGCCCCGCCAAACAGCGAACCCGATTGGAGAAGCGGGATCATCGGCTCCAACTCGGCACGGAGGGCGCCGTCACCGATCTCCCCCGCGCCACGTCCAGGTACGTCGATACGGACGACCTGGCCTGTCGCCACCCCTTGTCGGGCGAAATGCTCCGATGCCATCTCGAGCATCTGCTCCCTCTCACCCGGACCGGAGTTGGACGGTCCCGAGACGATCAGCAAACCCATGATGCCAACGTAGTCACGGGCTACGACCAAAAAGGCGAACGAGGTCACAGGCCATGGCCACGTCGTGAACTCTGATGATGTCGGCGGAATGCTCGATGGCCATGCCGATGTAGACGGCCGTTCGATGACCATCCCGCTTGCGCGGGATCGGTATCAGCACCGGTTTTCCCAGGGCATGCAGGTGCTCCGAGTCGGATATCACCCGAAGCTGCAGCCTCGAGTAAGCCTCGTAGTCGGTTCGATACATGAGGGCGATGCCCGGGTCGATGATCACGTTGTCGATCCCATCGGCAGCCAAGGAGACGAGCAACTCCCTGAAGCCTTCGGCGGTGCGCTCGGCCTTGTCGTCCCTGATCTCCACCCCGGCGACGTCATGCGGGTTGGCCCCCTCGACATGAACCGCGATCGCAGCGACGCCGGCCCTGCTGACCACCTCCCGCATCGATGGGTCGGCAAGGCCCCCGGTGTCGTTGACGATCACGGCGCCTGCGGCGACACCGGCTTCGGCAACATCCGGTTTCCAGGTGTCGATGGCCACCAGGTGCCCATCGGCGACAAGGGCCTCGATGGCGGGCACGACCCGCGAGATCTCATCGGCGGAGGTGATGGTCGGGTTGTCGAGATGCGTCGACTGTCCACCAAGGTCGATGATAGAAGCCCCCCAATCCCGATACCGTTCGGCCATCAGCATCACCTCGTCGACAGACCGGGCCACCGTGTATGTGTTCCTCGACTCGGCCGACACGTTGATCACCCCCATGACATGAGTGACGCCACCGATAGGGAGATCTCCCACACCCAGCTTCAAGGACTCGGCCACGGTTGGGAGGTTACGACAGGTCGACGATCACATCGCCCACCTCGTCGGTCCGCCTCACCTCCGCACCCGAGTCTCGCAAGATCTCGATCACCCACTGCGCGGGGTGACCGAAGTTGTTGGGCCCCACCGAGATGACAGCCAGCTCGGCATCGACGGTGCTCAGCCACTGAGCATCCGAGGTCGCCCCGCCCTGATGCGGAACCTTGAGGACATCGGCGCGGAGATTGCCGAGATCGGCCTGGGCGAAGGTCTCGATGTCACCGGCGAGGAGCATCGTGCCAGTCGGCCCCCGCACGTGGAGAACTACGCTCTGGTCGTTGGGAGACGCATACCGGCGCACCGGGCCGACCACGGTCAGTGTCAGCACCCCGAGCTGAAGGCGCTCACCGATCGTCGGGCTGCGGATGCCAACTCCTCTGGTCGACAACGCATCGAATAAGTCCCTCGAAGCGCTCGTCTCGTGGGGCTCCGTGGATGCCCAGGCTTGGTCAATCCCCAACATGTCCACGACGCCGATCAGCCCGGTGGCGTGGTCGGCGTGGACGTGGGTGAGGACCATCAACTCGATGGACCCAACCCCGTAATCGCGGAGCTTGTCGATGATGACGGTGACGTCCGGCCCACCATCGACCAGGGCGTACCTGCCCTCACCTCCGTGCAACAGGATGGCGTCACCCTGACCCACATCGAGGACGACCACCTGCCCGGGTGCCAATCTCTCCTCGGGAATCATCACCCCGGAGAGAACGACCGCAGCCGCGGTGGTGACTGCCATCGGCCGTATCCCGGGGCGAAGCCAGATCACCAATCCGACTCCGATCACGGTGGCCAACCCGGCCGGACCGAGTTGTGGCCATCTGGCCGCGCCACGAGCCAATACCAGGACGAGATCGGCGAGCCAGGCAGCGGGGACGACCATAAACGACACGCCACCCACACCGATTGCCCCGATGGTCGTCGACATGGCCACGAGCGGTCCCGCCACCAGGTTCACCACCGGTGACATCAATGGCACCGAGCCGAAGTGGATCATCAGCAGCGGCGCCACCGCCACTTGGGCACCAAGCGTGATCGTGAGTGCTCGGACCGCCTTGGTGCGAGTGGGCCATCGCGCCCCTACCAACACCCCTGCAGTGGCAGCAACTGAAAGCTGGAAACCCACGTTCGTGGTCAACGAAGGATCCAGCACGATCAGCACCACGACCGCGAGAGAGAGGAGCTGCCATGCCTCGAGCACGACGCCGATGAGACGCCCGGTCAGGGCGATGCCGGCCATGACCGATGCGCGCATGACCGATGGCTCGAACCTCGTTGCGGCGGCATAGAGCGGGAGCCCTGCCAGCCCGACCACGGCGCGCCGGCGCGGCCCGAGGGCGAGGGGGCCCGCTACGAAGGCCAGGATCGCCATGAACAGGGCGACATTCGAGCCGCTGACCGCGACGAAGTGCGCCAGACCGCTGCGTCGCATCGCATCGACGTCAGGGCCTTCGATCCGTGACGTGTCACCGATCAGGAATCCGGCCAGCAGTGCCCGAGCATCGTCGAATGGCTGAAGACGCTCGATCACCGTCTCCCGGATGATCCGCCCTGCCTCATGGGGCAGGAATGTGCTGGCCTCGATCGAGATCACCCTGTCGACTCCGAGAGTGGCCCGATAGCCATGGCCGGAGGCCGATCCGGGTTGGCCCTCGATCGCCCCCTCGACTTCGACCCGGTCACCTCGACCGGCCCCGATGGGCTCGTCGAGGTCGATCAGGACCGGCCCGACGGGCAACTCCCCCAACGCCCAAAAGCCCCACTGCCCCTCGAAGACATCAGTCCTCAGCTCTATCGATCCAGAGAAATCACCGGGCGGCAAGGGCTCCAGAGCCTGATTAGAGGCATTAACCCACGCCAGGACCCACACGACGACGGCCACCGCCATCCAGGGTCGCGATGCCCGGGGCGGCAAGGCAGGGTGATCACGTGATCTCACGGGCGAACGAGGTCACGAATGGCTGCCAGCTTGGCCTCGCCGATCCCCGGCACCTCGAGGAGGTCCTCGACAACCCTGAACGGCCCACTGCTGTCGCGATAGGCGACGATCCGCTCCGCCAACACCGGGCCCACCCCCGGCAGATCCTGCAACTCGGTGGCGCTGGCACGGTTGAGAGAGATCAGCCCGCCATCCTCGGCCCCCGCAGGTTCGGTCTCAGGCCCGGGAACGACGATCTGATCACCGGCGACCACCGGGGCGGCGAGATTGATCTGATCGGTCATCGCCCCGGCTCGAAGACCACCCGCAGCCTCGATCGCAGCAGCCACGATCGATCCTTCCGGCACGATGACCACACCCGGAGAGAGCACCCAGCCGGCGACGTGTACCTCGACACCTGCCGGATCGACATGCTCGGAAGGATCGGCAGGTATGGTGCCCGGCGGCGCCCGGCCTATCGACCCGAGCCCGGCGCCGGCCGCCACGGCAACGGCGGCGAGCAGCAGCGCCGCGCCGGTGCGATCGAGTCCGCTCCCCATTCACCCATGATTACCGAGCCGATGATGCCTTGGGAACCCCGTCACCGGAGCTCCCGTATCGACACGTGCCCGCTGCTCGACCAATCAGCGACCTAAGGTTGTGGCGGCCACATGTAGGCCGAGCCCGCTCAAGTGCGCCGTCCGACTCTCGCCGTCACCTCGCGAGCTTCGCGCTCGGCGGATATCGCCAGGTATGCCTCGTGATGACTCATGCCGTCAAGCCTCGAGCCCACGTAGTCACTCAGGTAGCGAGCCATGAATCTCAGATAACCGAGCTCGGCGAATTGACGAACGTGGACGAGCTCATGGATCACCAACCTGGCGAGCCGGTCCCGTTCGCCACGGATCATGTCGGGGTCGACCAGGACCCACCTCCACAACGTCACTCCCCTGATGCCCGGTCCCCAGAATCGTCGTGTCACCGAAGACGCCGGCCATACGTTCACCTGGTTTGGATCGACCGGGGCTATCGCTCCACGTAGCGCGTCGGTGTCGTACCCGGTCTCCCGGAGGAGGCGACCGGCGTTCACCCGAGGACGACGTTGACCAGGTTGGGGGGGCGGGAGATGACCTTTCGGACCTCCTGACCGTCGATCCAACCCTGGATCTTCTCGGAATCGAGCGCCATTCGCTCCGCCTGCTCGGCGGTGATCTCCGCCGACACCTCGAAACGATCACGCACCTTGCCGTTGACCTGCACGACCAGGGTGACGGTCTCCTCCCTGGCCAGGTCCTCATCCCAGGTCGGCCACGCCTCGGTTGCCAGCATCCTCCCATACCCCTTCATCTCCCACAGCTCGTGCGCCAGGTGAGGGGTCATCGGCGACAAGAGCAGGAGCAGCATGCGGAGCACCTCCTCGAATGTCTCCCGGCTCGGTTTTCCCGACAGGTAGTCGCCAAAGTCGTTGGACAGAACCATCAGGGCAGGAACGGCGGTGTTGAAGTGGAAACGACCGATGTCCTCGGTCACTTTGCGCACGGTGCGGTGGGCAGCACCAACTATCGACCGATCCGCCTCGTCGGGCTCCCGGTCGGTAAACGCGTGATCTTCGGTTGCGATCTTCCACACCCTGTCCAAGAAGCGACGAGTGCCGTCGATACCTCGGGGGTTCCATGCGGCGTCGTCGGTGGGTGGTCCCATGAACAGGTGATAGAGACGAAGGGCGTCCGCCCCGTGTGACTCGAACAGGTCGACGGGATCTACAACATTGCCCTTTGACTTGGACATCTTGGCCCCCCCGAGGGTGATCATCCCCTGGGTGAAGAGCCTGGCGAAGGGCTCCTCGACACTGGACATCCCGACGTCGAAAAGGAACTTGGTCATGAATCGGGCGTAGAGCAGATGCAGGACGGCGTGCTCGATGCCACCGATGTACTGGTCGAGTGGCATCCAGTAGGCGGGACGGGCCGGTTCGAAGATGGAGCGATCGTTGTGGGCGTCGGCGTATCTGAAGAAATACCACGACGAGTCGACGAAGGTGTCCATGGTGTCCGTCTCCCGTCGTGCCGGGCCGTCACACTCCGGGCACGTGGTGTTGACGAATTCGTCCACTGCGGCCAGGGGTGACCTCCCCTTGGGGAGGAAGTCCTCGACGTGGGGAAGCAAGACAGGAAGATCCGCTTCGGGCACCGGTACCAGACCACAGTTGTGGCAGTTGACCATCGGAATCGGGCAGCCCCAATAGCGCTGACGAGAAATGAGCCAGTCCCGCAACCGCCACCGCACATCGGCATGGCCGATCTCCTTCTCCTCCAGCCAGGCGATGATCTTCTTGATGGCGTCATCGCGCTGCAGTCCGTCGAGAAAGTCCGAGTTGATGGTCGGTCCATCGCCTAGATAGGCCTCACCCTCCGAGTCCGAGGACGGTTCGACGGTGCGGACGATGTCGAGCCCGTATTTGCTGGCGAACTCCCAGTCTCGTTGATCCTGACCGGGGACCCCCATGATTGCCCCTGTTCCGTACCCGATCAGCACATAGTCGGCGATGTAGATGGGGACACGACGGTCGTTCACCGGATTGATCGCATATGCCCCGGTGAAGACACCCGTCTTTTCGCCTTCGGCCATCCTCTCGATCTCGGTCGCGCGACTTGCAGCGGTAATGTATTCCCGAGCATCGGATTCGCTCTCCGAGCCCGAGATCAGCGACTCAACCAACGGATGCTCCGGGGCGAGCACACAGAAAGTCATCCCGAAGATGGTGTCGGGACGGGTGGTGAAGACATCGAACGCGCCGCCACCATCGACCTGGATGGTGAAGGTGGCGCCAACGGACTTGCCGATCCAGTTGCGTTGCATCGTCCGCACCCGGTCCGGCCAGTGCTCGAGGGTGCCGATGTCCCCGAGGAGACGATCGGCGTAGTCGGTGATCTTGAAGAACCACTGCACCAGGTTCTTCTTCACCACCGGCGTGTCACAACGCTCGCACAGGCCGTCGATGACCTGCTCGTTGGCTAGCACCGTCTGATCCTTAGGGCACCAGTTGACCGGTGCCTCCGCCTTGTAGGCCAGGCCGTGCTGGAACAGCTCGATGAAGAGCCACTGATCCCACTTGTAGAAGCTGGGGTCATGAGATGCCAGCTCACGGTCCCAGTCGTACATCGATCCCAACTGGCGAATCTGAGCCGACATCGTGGCAATGTTGTTCTCGGTGTTGATCTTGGGGTGGATGCCCGTGTCGATTGCGGCGTTCTCTGCATTCAGCCCGAAGCTGTCCCAACCCATCGGAGAGAGCACGTTGTACCCCTGCATTGTCTTGTACCGCGTGAGCAGGTCCCCGAACGTGTAGTTGCGAACGTGGCCCTGGTGCAATGCTCCGGACGGATAGGGATACATGCATACGTTGTAGAACTTGGGCTTGGAGTCGTCCTCG
>DASWKM010000149.1:0-10116 GCA_036396635.1 Acidimicrobiia bacterium | reverse complement strand
GGTGCCCAGCCCATCCGGAGTCCTCACCGACGGCATCCCCGTCGGCCGGGGCCGGATGGTCAGGCCGAAGACTCATGGCCAGCAGCGATACATGGAGGCGATCAGGGAGAACACCCTGACCTTCGGGATAGGCCCGGCGGGGACCGGTAAGACATATCTGGCGATGGCTGCTGCAGTCGACAGCCTGATAAACGGGTCGGTGCGCCGCATCGTCTTGACCCGCCCCGCGCTCGAGGCGGGGGAGAGGCTGGGCTTTCTGCCAGGTGACCTGATCGCCAAGGTGGACCCCTATCTGAGGCCGTTGTACGACGCACTATGGGACATGCTCGGTCCCGAGGAGACCGCTTCGCTCATCGAGCGGGGAACTATCGAGATCGCCCCGCTCGCTTATATGCGTGGAAGGACCCTAAACGATGCCTGTGTCATCCTCGATGAGGCTCAGAACACAACTCCTGAGCAGATGAAGATGTTTCTGACCCGGCTGGGGTTCAATTCGAAGATGATCATCACCGGCGACGTCAGCCAGACCGACCTCCCGACAGGTCGAAACTCCGGGCTCCGGGTAGTCCGTGACATCCTCCGTGGGATCCCGGGTGTGTCCTTCGTCGAATTGGGTGCTCGAGATGTGGTGCGGCATCGGATCGTCGCCTCCATCGTCGAGGCTTATCAGCGGTTCGAGACCCAGGAGAGCTGATGCAGCGCTCCACCACCGTCCGTCTCTCCATCTTCCTGGCCACGGTGGTTGCCTCATGGGCGGTCCTGTCGATCGGGTCTGCGGCGGATATACCCAACCTGGCGGAAGGACAGCTGTCGCCACAACGTTTCGAAGCCGCCCGGACCGAGTCGGTGATCGATGAGGATGAGACCGAGCGTCTCGAGCAGGAGGCTCGGGACGCCGTGCCGGAGCCAAGGGAGGCCAACGCCGAGGTCGAATCGAGTGTGATAGCGGGGGTCAGGGCCGTCTTCGACGACGTTGCAGCCCTGGCCGTCGGGGATGCCCCAGCCGGGCCCGCCCCGATCATCCCGACCCTGCCCACGACTTCGACGACATCGACGACCGAGTCGACCGAGGCTCCCGCCGAACCTGACCCGGCCCAGATAACAGGTGTCGTGTATATCGATGCCGACGGGGATCAGACCTTCAACCCGGTCTCCTCCAATGGACGAGTTGACCGGGGCGTCGCCGGGGTCACCTTCGACGTCACGACCAATGAGGAGGAGGTCACGGTCATCACGGATGCCGCCGGTGTCTGGACGTTCCAATACGCAGGTGGCCCGGTGGTCATCGAGATCGACACCGATGATCCGGACATTCCGAGCGGCTATCTGGTGAGCACGGACAACCACGGCCAACTGATCGAGTGTGCCCCGGGTGAGACCTGTGAGGCGTCGAGCATCGGGCTCGGCGTGAACCTCCGTCCGATCACCGAGATCGTCGACTCCATCGACACGGTGGCCGAGGAGACCGTCCAATACCTGGCGGCGGTGGCCAGTGACGATGTGATCAGGAATGCCCTCGGCGAGCCGCTTCATCTCTCCACGATCCAACAGGCGGCGATCGACCGGGTGATCATCGAGTTCGCCCGGAATATCCAGCCTGGGGATCAACTTCAGTCCGCCAAGGCAAATATCCGCTCCAACCCGCCCTTCGTCTTCCACGCCGACACCGGCCCCGACGAGCAAGGCGGTGGAGTCGCGGGTGAGGTGGTGGCCACGAATCTCCAGGCCAACTACCTGATCAATGAGGAGAAGTGGCAAGAGGAACAGGACGCTGCAGCCGCAGAGATCCTTCCGGTCGAGGTCGAGTTCACGGCTCGTCAGATGATCGTCGACAAAGGTGTGCCCCTCACCAACCTGCACATCGCCGCCATCGAGGCGACGTCGGTGCCAACCATCATTGAGCAGCCGTCGGCTGGGCTCATGGCGGTGATCATCGTTCTCGTGGCCCTGCTCGGGCTCTACCTCGGCAATTTCCGACCCGAGTTCTGGTCGCGACCTCGCATGATGGCGTTGTTGGGGATCGTGATCGTGCTCACGTCGGCCGCGGTCCGGGGGACGGTCGCCCTCGAGGAGATCAGCTGGTATGTGTTCCCGGCGGTCGCCTTCGGGTTTGTCACAGCAGTCTTGTTCGACCAGCGAATCGCGGTGCTCATGGCACTGGCGGTGGGCGTGCTGACCGCAGTCGGAACGCTCGACTCCGGGGTCACCGTGTACGCGTCCCTCGCCTCCCTCGCCCCGATCCCATTTGTGTCGGCGGTGAGCACCAGGGGCTCTTTCCGAAGCGCAGTGGTGCTTTCTTCGCTGGTGGCGGCGGCGGTCGCCGGGTCGACCTCGTGGTTCTTCCATGTCGGCCCCAACGACATGGCCCTCGAAGTCGTGTCGACCTCGACCGCCTGGGCATTCGGGGTCTCGGTGGTGGCCTCTATGGTCGGGCTTGCCGCCCTTCAGTTCTTCGAGTCGGCCTTCGACATCACCACCACGCTCGGTCTGCTCGACCTGACCGACCGCAACCACAAGGCGTTGCAGATGCTGCAGGAGAAGGCGTTCGGGACCTTCAACCACTCGCTCATGGTGGGGACACTCGCCGATGCGGCCGCCCGGGCCATAGGGGCCAACGCCCTGCTCGCCCGGGCCATGGCCTACTACCACGACCTGGGCAAGACGGAGAACCCCACCTACTTCATCGAGAACCAATTCGGCATGAAGAACCCTCACGACGACATGGACCCGAGGGACTCGGCCCAGGTCATCCGCAACCATGTGACCTCGGGTGTTGCCCTTGCCCTCGCGTACAAGATCCCCACAGACGTCACCGAGGGGATCGTCAGTCACCATGGTGATGGCGTGATGAGGTTCTTCTACGAGAAGGCTCGGGCGAGGGACGGAGACGAGGTCGACATCGACGACTTCCGTCATATCGGCCACAAGCCTCGGACGGCGGAGACTGCCATCCTGATGCTGGCCGACGCCTTGGAGGCGGCATGTCGGGCCGAGTTCCAATCCGCCGAACCGGTGCCCGAGGCGATCGAGAAGGTGGTCGACAAGGTGATGGATGAGAAAGTCGAGGATGGTCAGCTCTCTGAGTCACCCCTCACTCTGGGCGAGCTCTCCAAGATCCGCCAGGCCTTCCTCGAGTCACTGATCGGCCACTACCATCAACGTATCGCGTACCCGAACTTCCCCGGAAGCTGATGGACGACCCGTCCTCTAGACCCGAGGGGCGCTGCCCCTCGTGACCATCTTCCTCGCCGACGAGCAGACCGAGCATGTCTCTCTCGACGGGCTGCACGCCCTCGCCGAGATGGTGTTGATGGAGGAGGGCTACCCCGTCGACGCCGAGGTGACCCTCCTTCTGGTGGATGAGTCGGAGATGACGTCTTACAACCAGCGCTTCCTCGATCGGGATGGGCCGACAGATGTCCTCGCCTTCCCCGTTGAGGAGCTCCTGCCCGGGGTCGTCCCCGAAGCCAACCCGCATGGACCACCTCTCATGCTCGGCGACGTCATTGTCGCTCCGACCTATGTGCGACGTCAGGCGTCGGATCATGGGGTTTCGTTCGAGGATGAAATGGCTCTGATGGTCACCCACGGGATCCTCCATCTGCTCGGTTACGACCATGTCGCGGATGAGGCGGCAGAGCAGATGGAGTCACGGGAGCGTGAGCTGCTGGCCAAGGTGGGAAGGATTCGGCGATGACCGCCTGGATGCTGACTCTTGCCGGGCTCGTCCTGGCATCTGCCGCCTGGCTGCGAGCGGCGGGCACGGCCATCTCGAGAGTCCCGAGGGCCGACGCGCTGCGTGACGAATCAGGCGATGTGGCCGGTGCGGGGATCGTGGCCGAGATGTTGGACAATCGGGACGTCATCGGACCGGCCGTAAGCGTGGTGGCGTCGGCACTTCTGGTGGTGGGGGCGGTCCTGGCCACCGCCTTCCTGGCCAGGGGAGCGTCGATAGGTGGAGCGCTGCTGGTGGCCGGTGCTGTCGGCCTGGTCTCGTTCCTGGTGGCTGACCTGGTGCCGAGGCGGCTTGGTCGGCTCAACCCCGCCGGATTGGCCTACCGGTCCCACGGGATCCTGCATTTGGCCTCCCGATTGGGCGGATGGGCAAATGACCTGTTACCCGATGTCGACAACGGGATCGAAGAGGCCGATGAGGACGAGGACGAGGACGAGGAAGCCGACGACCAGGAGCGGGAGCTGATCGACTCGGTACTGGAGTTCGGCGAGACCATCGTGCGCGAGGTGATGACACCACGCCCCGACATGGTCACGATCCCGGTCACCGGTTCGATACAGGAGTTGATCGATGTCTCGACATCCGGGGGCTTCTCCCGGGTACCGGTGACCTCCGATGGCGATGTCGTCGGCATGGTCATAGTCAAGGACCTGCTGAAGATGCTGACCGATGACGACGACCGCCCGCAGTCGGTGGCACAAGTGATGCGCCCGGTCGAATTCGTGCCCGAGACCAAGCTTGCGGTCTCACTGCTGGGGGAGATGCAAGAGAGTCATACCCACCAGGTGATCGTGGTCGACGAGTATGGCGACGTCGCCGGGCTGGTCACCATCGAGGACCTGCTCGAGGAGTTGGTCGGTGAGATAACCGACGAGACAGATGCCGAGGAAGCCATGATCTCGGCCACCCGTGATGGATGGTGGGTCGACGCCAGGCTACCGGTCGACGAGTTGTGCAAGGTGACGGGTGTGGAGGCTCCGGACTACGAGGGCGACACGGTGGGTGGCCTGGTGCTCGGTCTGGCGGAAAGGGTGCCCGAGGAGGGTGAGGTGTTCAGCTTCGAGACCCTGAGGCTCACGGTCGCCCGGATGCAGGGGCGTCGGGTGGCGGAGGTGAACGTCGCAGTGACTGAGCGAGCCGGAAGCGTGTGAAGTCCGGGTTCGTTGCCGTGGTCGGCCGCCCCAACGTCGGCAAGTCGACCCTGGTCAATCGGATGGTCGGAACCAAGGTGTCCATCACCTCGACCCGGCCCCAGACAACCCGAAACGCCATCAGGGGTGTGGTGCACGGTGAAGACCATCAGATCGTCTTGGTCGACACGCCGGGCCTGCACAAGCCACGGACCGAGCTCGGGTCGCGTCTGAACTCCCTCGTGTACGGGACGTTGGCCGAGGCCGACGTCGTCCTGTTCATGATCGATGCGACCATGCCGGTGGGCCCGGGCGACCGTCTGATCGCGGATCGTCTGATCGAGGCCAACGCGGACGTGCTCGTGGCGATCAACAAGGTGGACGTGGCAAGCCGGACTCAAACGGTGGGCCAACTGGTCGAGGCCTCTCAATGGCCGTTCGATCACTACTTCCCGATCTCGGCCAAGTCCGGTGATGGCTTTGCAGAGCTGATGTCAGAGATCGTCGACCGACTGCCCGAAGGCCCGAAGTACTACCCCGACGACATGTCGTCGGACCAACCCGAGTCGGTGGTCATCGCCGAGATCGTCCGGGAGAAGTTTCTCGATCACCTTCGCGACGAGTTGCCCCACGCGCTGGTGGTCATGGTGGAGGATCTCACCCAACGAGACGACGGCCTGATCGATATCGCGGCCGACGTGATCGTTGAGCGCAAGTCTCAGAAGGGGATAGTCATCGGCAAAGGTGGCTCGCTTTTGCGCACGGCCGGCACGGAGGCACGTCAGGAGTTGGAGAGCCTGCTGGGGGCCAAGGTCAATCTCCGACTCCAGGTGACAGTCGAAAAAGACTGGCAGCGCCGCCCACAATTGCTCGACCGGCTCGGCTTCCCCGAACCTCGTTCCTAATGCTGCAGCGATCACTATTGATCACTGGGACGCGCCGTCGAGCCCCGACATTTCCCAGGTCGTGGTGGGAGCAGGGTTCAGCGGGCACGGATTCAAGGTCGCATCCGTGATAGGAGGGATCCTCGCCGCCCTCGCCGTCGACGGTTTCACCCGTCACGACATCGGCCTCCTCAGACTGGATCGACTTCGCCGTCAGGTGCCGCCGGCGGCTCGTTGATCTAGCGTCCGGGCGATGGACTCAAGTCGCTACCAGTTTCTCCGACTCGACCAGCAAGAGGACGGGGTGTTGGTCGTCACGTTCTCGCACCCCGAGAGGCTGAATGCGGTCTCGGAGAGCGGCCACCGTGAGCTCGTGGAGGTATGGCTGGATGTGGACACCGACGACGACGTCCGGGTTGTTCTCCTCCGCGGCGAAGGCCGCGCCTTCTCGGCAGGCGGCGACTACCAGATGATCGAGCGAGTGATCGATGACCCGACGGCACACCGGCGTGTCCTCAAGGAGGCCCGGGAGCTGGTGCGCAACATCATCGAATGCTCCAAGCCCATCGTGTCGGCGATCAATGGACCGGCGGTGGGGGCAGGTCTGGCTGCCGCCCTGCTCGCCGACATCCCGGTGGCCGGGCGTTCGGCTCGGCTACTCGATGGGCACACGTCGATCGGTGTGACCGCCGGTGACCACGCAGCCGTCATCTGGCCCCTGCTGGTAGGGATGGCCAAGGCGAAGTATCACCTGCTCACCAACGAGCCGATCGACGGGGTCGAGGCAGAGAGACTTGGCCTGGTGGCGAAGGTGGTCGAAGACGAGACCTTGGACAGTTATACACGGGAGCTGGCCGCCGACCTGGCCTCGGGCGCTCAGGAGGCGTTGCGCTGGACCAAGCACACGCTGAATCACTGGCTGCGGATGGCCTATCCGATCTTCGACGCGTCGGTGGCCTACGAATTCCTGGGTTTCCTCGGCCCCGACGCCGCCGAGGGTGTGGCCGCAATCAAGGACAAGCGCCCGCCAAAGTTTGCCTGAACCAGACGAGACTCCACCGGTCGAGGTCGTGCCGACGCGCAACCTGAGGTTGCGCGACCTCTACTCAGGTCATATTGCATCGAGAATGACGTTCCTGTGCTACACCCACCCTCGGCTCTACTCAGGTCGAATCGCGTCGAGAACGAATCTCCCGTACATCAGGCTATGTGACCTCTATAGAGGTCGTAAAACCTCAGGTTTGTCTGAGAGTCAGGTCAAGGAGTCACATCGGTCAGCGAGGTCGAGGTCCTTTGCCGTAAGGCCACCTGCGGAGTGGGTGGAGAGGTTCAAGGTGACCTTGTTCCAGCGGATGTCGATGTCGGGGTGGTGGTTGGCCTTCTCCGCCTCCAGCGCCACCCGTGTGACAAAACCCATCGCCTGGTTGAAGTTGGAGAACTCGTAGGTGCGGGTGATCACCCTGTCCGCCCACGACCAGCTGGGATGAGCCTCGACGAAGGCCTCGATCTCGTTGTCGGGGAGCAGCGACATGTCCCGAGCCTAGGCAGTAATCGGGATACCCTGACGGCTCCATGGCACTTCGGCGCGATCAGGGAATCGTCCTCCGCTCCTATCCGTTCGGCGAGGCCGACCGTGTCGTGGTCCTGCTCAGCCCGAACAACGGCAAGATCCGCACCGTGGCCAAGGGCGTACGGAAGACCAAGAGCCGGTTCGGGGGACGTCTCGAGCCCTTCACCCATGTCGACCTGGTCCTCTACGAGGGGCGAAACCTCGACACCATCACCCAGGTGGCCGTCCTCGAGCCCTTCCCGCGACTCAGGGGAGATCTCGATGCCGTCGTCACCGCAGGCACGATGGTCGAGGCGGCCGATGCGGTCGCTCAGGAGGACGAGGGGGCGATCCGTCTCTTCCTGCTCCTTCAGCGCGGGCTGAAAGCACTGGAGACCGGGACCCGAAGCCCAGACCTGATCACCTCATATCTGCTCAAGCTGGCCGATGTGGTCGGCGTCGCACCGTCGCTGCTCCGATGCGCCGGCTGTGGCAGGGTCGAGGACCTTCACCGGTTCTCTTTCGGGGGTGGCGGATCGGTCTGTGACCGCTGCCAGGCTGATGGGGCCGTCAAGCTGAGGGTTGGTGTCACCGAGTATCTGGCAGCCCTCGCCGGGTGCGAGTTGATGGCACTGCCCCCCTCCGACGACTCCTTGTCCAGTGAGGCAATGGGCATCGCCAGACGGTTCGTCGAGTACCACCTGGACCGCAAGCTCTTCTCGCTGGCGGTAATGGGATGACACTGGATCTCAGCCAGATCGACCTTGACCGGGTCCCTGCCCACATTGGTTTGATCCTCGACGGCAACGGTCGATGGGCCAACCAACGTGGTCTCCCGCGAACCGCTGGTCATCTGGCCGGTGAGCAAGCCCTGTTCGACACAGTCGAGGGGGCGCTCCAGCTCGGCATCAAGTGGATGACTGCGTTCACCTTCTCCACCGAGAACTGGTCCAGGGCCGACGATGAGGTCGAGTTCCTCATGTGGTTCAACGAGGACCTGCTGCTTCGGCGTCGTGACGATCTCCACGCCCAAGGGGTCCGAATGCTGTTCGCCGGTCATATGGACGACCCCCGCATCCCCGATCGCAACCGGCAGCACATGGCGGAGGCCGAGCTGCTGACGAAGGACAACACCACCCTTCACCTGGTGTTTGCCTTCAACTACGGAAGCCGTCGTGAGATCGTGGAGGCGGCCAGGAGGTTGGTGGGCGTGAAGACGGACGAGATCGACGAGGCCACATTCGCCAAGGCCCTGTATGTCCCCGACATGCCAGATGTCGATCTGATCATCCGCTCGTCGGGTGAGCATCGTCTCTCCAACTTCCTGCTCTGGCAGTCCGCCTACGCCGAGCTCTATTTCCCCGGAATCCTCTGGCCCGACTTCGACCGTCACGCACTGGTCGATGCCGTCGTCGAGTATCAGGCCCGTGAGCGGCGTTTCGGCGGCGCCGAGGACCGCCCCAAGACCCAGATTGACTAACCCAGTGATGTGAGCCACCGTGCCTCGTTCGTTATGCCCGACGTGACCCTCGAAACCATCGCGAACCTCGCCAAGAAGCGTGGTTTCGTGTTCCAGTCCTCCGAGATCTACGGAGGGCTCCGATCGGCGTATGACTACGGGCCCCTCGGTGTCGAGCTCCTGCGCAATGTCAAGGAGGAGTGGTGGCGGTCGATGGTCCAGGAGCGCCCCGACATTGTCGGGATCGACACCGCCATCCTTCAGGCCCGCCAGGTGTGGCAGGCCTCAGGCCACGAGGGGGTCTTCACCGATCCGATGGTCGAGTGCAAGAACTGCAACTCGCGTCACCGTCTCGACAGGCTGGAGGATCCCGACAGGTGTCCGACCTGTGGGAAGACCGGTGAATTCACCGAGCCTCGCGAGTTCAATCTCATGTTCCGCACCCACATGGGCCCGGTCGAGTCCGACGAGAACCTGGTCTATCTGCGTCCCGAGACCGCACAGGGGATCTTCATCAACTATGAGAACGTACGTCGGACCAATCGCCTCAGACTCCCGTTTGGGATCGCCCAGATCGGCAAGAGCTTCCGCAACGAGATCACACCGGGCCAGTTCGTGTTCCGGACCCGGGAGTTCGAGCAGATGGAGATGGAGTTCTTTTGCCGTCCGCAGGATGCTGAGGAGTGGTTCCAGTACTGGCTGGACAAACGGATCCACTGGTACACATCCCTCGGCATGGACCCGATCCGGCTCCGATTGCGTTACCACGAGGCGGATGAGCTGAGTCACTACTCGTCAGCCACCGCGGACGTCGAGTACGACTTCCCCTGGGGCTGGGACGAGTTGGAGGGCATCGCCAATCGCCGTGACTTCGACCTCAGGCAGCACACCGAACACTCAGGTGAGGATCTTCGCTATTTCGATCAGGACTCCAACGAGCGCTTCTTCCCTTACGTCATCGAACCGGCCGCCGGTGCCACCCGCACCACCTTCGCCTTCCTGATCGATGCCTACACCGAGGAGGAGGTCAACGACGAGACCAGGACCGTCCTCAAGCTCCATCACCGTCTCGCCCCGTACAAGGCTGCGGTCCTCCCATTGTCCAAGAGGCCCGAGCTGATCGAACCGGCCGAGAAGTTGGCCGGAGAGCTGAGGAAGAGGTGGATGGTCGAGCTCGACGTCACCCAGTCCATCGGTCGTCGTTACCGCCGTCAGGATGAGATCGGGACACCGTTCTGTGTCACCGTGGACTTCGACTCTCTCGAGGACGGTGCCGCCACCGTGCGGGATCGGGACACTATGTCCCAGGATCGCGTGTCCATGGACCAAATCGAGCCCTTCCTCGCCGAGAGGCTCGT
>DASWKM010000148.1:0-7903 GCA_036396635.1 Acidimicrobiia bacterium | reverse complement strand
AGACGGGGTCCCTATCCATGCCCTTCTCCGATACGACTGACCAGGTGACGTCGGCCGCCTTGGTCGACGTGCTCGACGCGTTTCGGGCCCATTACCCCGACGGTGACGTGAGCCTGCTCCGCCGGGCCTATGACGTGGCGGTACAGGCCCATGGGGGCCAGCGACGCAAGACCGGCGACCCCTATATCACCCACCCGACCACGGTTGCCTACATGCTCGCCCAGTACGGGCTGGACGTCGACACCATCGCGGCCGCCTTCCTCCATGACACGATCGAGGACACTCCTCTGACCCTCGTCGAGGTGGAGAGCCAGTTCGGCAGGGACATCGCCCGGCTCATCGATGGTGTGACCAAGCTCGACCGTGTCCGTTACTCCAATCGCGAGCAGGCGCAGGCGGCGAGCATCCGGAAGATGGTGGTCGCGATGGCAAAGGATGTCCGTGTCCTGATCATCAAACTGTTCGACCGGATCCACAATCTGCGAACGGTCTATGCACTCCGGGAGGAGAAACAGATACGCGTTGCCCGTGAGACCCTTGACGTCTATGCCCCGCTGGCGCATCGGCTCGGTGTCCAGGAGATCAAGCACGAGTTCGAGGACCGTTGCTTCGCCATCCTCTACCCCGGGCCAAACGCCGAGATCCAGGCCAAGCTCGCCGAGGCCGCCCCGGAGCGGGAAGCCTTCATCGAGAAGATGACGTCGGAGATCGGGGGCATGCTCTCCGACGCCGGCATCGAGGCTGTCGTTACCGGGCGGCCCAAACACCAGTTTTCGATCTACCGCAAGATGTTGGAGCAGAACCGGCCCTTCGAGGACATCCACGACCTGATCGGAATCCGGATCATCACCCAGTCCACGCGCGACTGCTATGCGGCCCTCGGTCTCGTCCACAGTCACTGGGTCCCGGTGACAGGTCGTTTCAAGGACTATGTGGCGATGCCCAAGATCAATCTCTATCAGTCTCTCCACACCACCGTGATCGGCCCCGACGGCAAACCCCTCGAGATCCAGATCCGCACCGAGGAGATGCACCGACGTGCCGAGTCCGGGATCGCCGCCCACTGGCGCTACAAGGAGGGCGAGGTCAGCGCCTCACCCATCATCGACTTCGACTCGTTCGAGGAGGATCCCGAGGAGTTCCTGGCCAACCTCAAGCTCGACCTCTACCAGGACGAGGTCTTCGTGTTGACGCCAGGCGGCGACGTGAAGGAATTGCCCAGGAAGTCGACACCGGTCGACTTCGCCTACACGGTGCATACCGAGGTGGGCCATCGCTGTGTCGGCGCCAAGGTCAATGGCCGTTTGGTGCAGTTGTCGACTCAGCTCGACTCGGGTGACATCGTCGAGATAATCACGTCCAACTCCCCGGATGCGGGACCTTCCCGTGACTGGCTCAAGTTCGTGAGAACCGGCAGGGCCAAGACCAAGATAAAGCATTGGTTCCAAAAGGAACGACGGGATCATGCCTTCACCGAGGGCAAGGAACAGATTCAGGCGATGTTCAAGAAGGAGGCCCCAGAGCTGTCCTCTTCGGAGCAGATGAGACATCTCACCGAGATCGCCGGTGAGCTTGGTCAAAGGAATGGCGAAGCCTTGATGGTCGCCATCGGCGAGGGCAACGTGTCGCTCGACTCGGTCGCAATGCGTCTCAACCGGCGTCTCACCCCCGACACCGGTGACGACCTCTTCCAGCCACCGCGGCGGCGACGTCCATCGGAGTCGGCCCATGTGGTCGTGGAGGGTCAGGACGACATGCTGGTGCAGCTGGCTCGTTGCTGCTCCCCGGTCCCCGGTGACCAGATCGTCGGGTACGTCACCGTCGGTCGCGGCGTGTCGGTGCACCGTTCCGATTGCACCAACGTGGCTTCCCTCACCGGACGACGCGAGAGAACCGTCGAGGTCAGTTGGCCGACGGATATCGGGGGAGCATTCGTGGTGTGGATCCAGGTCGAGGCGCTCGACCGCGCCCGTCTGCTTCGGGACGTGACCTCCGTGGTGTCCGACACCGGCGGCAACATCACGGCGTCCTCAACGGCTACCGGGGAGGATCGGGTGGCCGTCCTCAAGTATGAGGTCGAGCTGTCCGACCCGAGCCAGCTCCCGCGGCTCCTCACCGACATTCGTGGCGTAGACGGTGTCTATACGGCGTTCCGTCTCGCCAACGACCCTGCAGCTTCATAGTGCGGATAGAGCAGATACCGGCCTGGGTGGCCGAGACCAACGCATATGTGGTCGCATCGAAGACCGGCGAGGCAGTGATCGTCGACGCCCCTCCCGATCCGGAGAAGGTGGGGGCCCACGTCGCCGCGATGGGGGTGGCCGTGGTTGGGATCCTGCTCACGCACGGCCATGTCGATCACACCGGTGGGGCGGGTGAGTTGGCTGTCCGCACCGGCGCCCTCACCTATGTCCACCCCGACGATGACTTCCTCACCCTCCACCCGGCCGAGCAGCTGAAGGCGATCTTCGGTGTGACGCCACCTGGCTCATATGAGCTGCCGGCGAAGTTGGAGCGGCTCCATCATGGCCAGAGCCTGGTAATGGCCGGCCTCACCTTCGAGGTGCGTCACACCCCGGGGCACACCCCGGGTCACTGCTGCTTCCTCCTGGAGTCCGAGGGGACACTGTTCTCTGGCGATCAGCTCTTCGCCGGCTCGGTCGGCCGAACCGATCTGCCCGGAGGCTCTTGGGATGACTTGCTGATATCGATGCGGGATCAGGTGATGACCCTCGATGACGGGGTACGGGTGCTGCCAGGGCATGGCCCGGAGACGACCATCGGCCGGGAACGGCGCACCAACCCGTTTCTCGTCGGCCTGTGATCGATCATGGTCACGCCTAACCTGCCGCCCAATCCATGAGTTTTCAGCCTCCGATAGGTACCGACGACATCACCGCGCCCCTGTCGCAGGCATGGCGTGAGACGCTGACGCTCTGGGAGCAGTGGTCGGCCAGATACGGCTACCCATTGGTCTCGACCCCGGTCTTCGAGACGACCGAGCTGTTCGAGCGTGGGGTGGGGGAGACAACCGAGGTGGTGACCAAGCAGATGTACACGTTCACCGACCAGGGTGACCGGTCGATGACCCTTCGTCCCGAAGGGACCGCCGGCGTGATGCGCGCCTACCTCAACTCGGGTCATCAAGGTGTTTGGAAAGGCGCATACTCGGGCCCGTTCTTCCGCTACGAGCGCCCTCAGGCGGGCCGACGCCGCCAGTTCTGGCAGGTGGGGGTGGAGCTCTTGGACACGGCAAGCCCGCTCGCCGATGTGGAGGTCATCGAGTTGGGCTACCGATTCATCAATGCAACAGGGCTGGCCGAAGTCGCCCTCCTCGTCAACTCGATCGGTGACCAGACGTGCCGTCCGGCCTACGTCGACATCTTGCGGGACTACCTGCGAGCCAGGGAGACGGACCTCAGCCCCGATGCAGTGAGATTGATCGACCGCAACCCCTTGAGGGTGCTCGACTCGAAGGCGGATCAGCCCAGTCTGACCGGTGCCCCTCGCATGGTCGATCATCTCTGTGCGGACTGCTCCGCGCACCACAATGAGGTGAAGGGCGGTCTCGACGGCCTCGAGATCCGGTATCAGGATGAGCCGAATCTGGTCCGGGGCCTCGACTACTACACACGAACCGCCTTCGAATACGTCGCCACAGGTCTGGGCACCGCTCAGAACGCGGTCGGTGGTGGCGGTCGTTACGACGGGCTGGCCGAGGCGCTGGGCGGACGACCGACTCCTGGTGTCGGATTTGCATTGGGCATCGATCGGATGATGCTTGCCCTGGGCGACCCCGAGCGGGCGTATCTCGACGCGTACCTGGTCTCTGAGACCGGTCCCGAGGAAGGGCTCAGAGTGGCCTCGCAACTGCGGGCTCAGGGCTTGAGGGTCGATCTGGACACCGATGGGCGATCGGTGAAAGCGCAGTTCCGGGCGGCGCGCCGTCTGAACGTGCCCGTCGTTGTCGTCTGGAGAGGTGATGGGCGCCTGGTAGATGTCCAAACACGAGATGAGCACACCGAGATGCCGCTCCAGGAGGTTACGAGTTGGTTCAGCAAGGGATGAGGACCCACGGGGCCGGCACCGTGGCCACGACGGACGTCGACAGCGTGGTGACGGTGGCGGGGTGGGTGCAGCGACGTCGGGACCACGGTGGCATCACCTTCTTCGATGTCCGTGACGCCACGGGTCTGGTCCAGGTGGTGGCCGACCCCGCCGAGCATCACACGGTGGATGACCTCAAGATGGAGTACTGCGTGAAAGTCACCGGGACGGTCCGAAGGCGCCCCGAGGGCACCGAGAACCCCGACCTGGCCACCGGGCTCATCGAGATCGGCGCAGCTGAGGTTGTCGTCCTCTCCCCGGCGAGGACGCTCCCATTCATGATCGACGACCGGACCGAAGTGGATGAGCGGGTGAGGCTCGAGCATCGCTACCTCGACCTGCGCCGCCCCCGAATGGCGGCGAACCTCAAGGCGCGCTCTCGGGCGACGGCGGCGATCCGGCGCACCTTCGACGAGTTGGGGTTCCTCGAGGTCGAGACGCCAACCCTCATCAACTCGACCCCGGAAGGTGCCCGGGACATGCTGGTCCCGTCACGCTTGCGCCAGGGCGAGTTCTACGCACTTCCCCAATCCCCGCAATTGTTCAAGCAGCTCTTGATGATCTCGGGTGTGGAGAGGTACTTCCAGATAGCACGCTGTTACCGCGACGAGGACTTCAGGGCCGACCGTCAGCTCGAATTCACCCAGCTGGACATGGAGGGTGCCTTCTGGGAGAGGGATGATGTCCTGTCCACCATCGAGAGGGTGCTCGCGTCCGTTGTCACCGAGCTACGCGGGGTCGATCTGCCATTGCCTTTTCCCCGTCTCACCTGGCACGACGTCATGAACGTCTATGGGGTCGACAAACCCGATCTCCGTTTCGGGATGGAGATCGTCGACTTGACCGATCATCTGATGGGCACCGCGTTCGGGGTCTTCAGATCGGCCATCGAGGCGGCGGGGACCGTGCGCGGCATCAACGTCGGCGCCCAGGAGTGGTCGAGGGCCAGGGCCGACTCGGTGACGGTGCGCGCCATGGAGCTCGGCGCCAAGGGACTGGTCACGGCTCTCGTCGAGGACGATGGGTCGCTTCGCTCGCCGGTCGCCAAATTCCTGAGCGATTCCGAAAAGGAGTCGATCAAACGGGTGATGAGCGCCGGGCCCGGCGACGTCCTCCTCATCACCGCCGATCGTTGGCGCACCGCCGTCGAGGTCCTCGGCGGGCTTCGCAACGATCTCGGTCGCCCTCATGGCCACGACGAGCTGGCTTTCCTCTGGGTGACCGACTTTCCACTCTTCGAAGAGGCCGAGGACGGCTCCATCACGTTCTCTCATCACCCCTTCACCTCACCGGTCTCGGTCGACGAGATGCGGGACCACCCCGAGAGCGCCATCTCCAATGCCTACGACGTCGTGGTCAACGGTGTCGAGCTGGGCTCCGGGTCGATCAGGATCCATGACCCGGCCGTGCAACGTCAGGTGTTCGACATCCTCGGGATCGACGCCGAGACAGCCGAGCGACGCTTTGGTTGGTTCCTCGAAGCCCTCGAGTATGGGACTCCACCGCATGGCGGGTTTGCATTTGGCATCGATCGGCTGGTGATGGTCCTGCAAGGAGAGTCCTCGATCCGCGAGGTGATCCCTTTTCCCAAGACACAGACCGGGCTCGACCCGATGACCGGTGCGCCCACATGGGTCGAAGACAGCCAGCTCGCCGAATTGGGTGTGGAGCTCGGCCCGACGGCCAGGCAGCGTCGTGACGCGGGAGCCGCCGAACTCTCATGAGAAGTGAGGAGATCCGCCGAGCGTTCATCGACTACTTCGTGGATCTCGACCACGAGTACCGGCCGTCGGCGTCGCTGATCCCGGTCGACCCCACAGTGTTGATGACCAATGCCGGGATGGTCCCGTTCAAGCCTTATTTCCTGGGGGAGGAGAAACCCCCGTGGCCGCGCGCCGTCTCGGTCCAGAAATGTGTGCGAACGATCGACATCGACATCATCGGGACGACGCAGCGACACCTGTCCTTCTTCGAGATGTTGGGCAACTTCAGCTTTGGCGACTATTTCAAAGAGAAGGCCATTCCCTACGCCTACGAGTTCGTGACCGATGTGCTTGGTCTCGATCCCGAGCTGCTCTGGTTCACCGTCCACGAGACGGACGACGAGGCCGCCGAGATCTGGATCGAGGCTGTCGGTGTCCCTGCCGACCGGGTGCAACGCGGGGACAAGGACAACTTCTGGCAGATGGGCGTGCCCGGCCCATGTGGCCCCAGCTCGGAGATCTTCTATGACAAGGGACCGGAGCACGGCGCACCCGGCGGTCCCATCGGCGGAGGCGAGGAACGGTTCGTCGAGATCTGGAACCTGGTCTTCATGCAGAACATCCAGGACGAGCCGTATCACGTGATCGGGGGCCTCCCCGCCAAGAACATCGACACCGGGATGGGGCTCGACCGGATCGCAGCCGTCATGCAAGATGTCCCGTCCGTCTTCGACATCGACACCACCCGCGAGGTGCTTCGCACCGCCGAGCGTTACACGCGTCTGGAGTATGGGGCCTCCCAACAGGCCGACGTCTCTCTCCGCATCCTCGCCGACCATGGTCGAACTGTCACTTTCCTGATCGGCGATGGTGTGGTCCCATCCAATGATGGTCGCGGGTACGTGCTGCGAAGGGTGCTGCGACGTGCCGTGCGCCACGCATGGCAGTTCGGAGGAGAGGGCTTGGTGGTCCCCCGCCTGGCCGAGAGCACCATCGAGCTCATGGGCGACGCCTATCCCGAGCTGGCGGAGAGAGAGGACTTCATCCTGGACGTGGTGACCCGGGAGGAGGAGAAGTTCCGCAAGACCCTGGAGTCGGGCAGCCGGCTCTTGGATGAGGAGCTCGGGGGCGAATCCGAGATGCTGGGTGGTGCCGTCGCATTCAAGCTCCACGACACCTATGGCTTCCCGATCGACCTGATCAAGGAGATCGCATCCGAGCGCAGCGTCGAGGTGGACATCGAGGGATTCGAGGCGGAGATGGCCGAGCAGAGGTCGAGGGCCCGTGCCGCCTGGAAGGGATCCGAGGCCCTGGAGGGGGCCGAAGCGTACCGGTCGGTGCTCGACACCAGCGGGCTGACCGACTTCGTTGGCTATGACTACGAGACCTCCGACGGCATCCTCCTCTCGATGGTGGGAGACGGGGAGACGATCCGGCGCGCAGAGAAAGGGCAGGTAGTCGAGCTGTTCTTGGACAAGACACCCTTCTATGCCGAATCCGGTGGCCAGGTCGGTGACACCGGCGTCATCGAGACCGAGACCGGAGCTGCCGCCGTCACCGACACCCTGCATGTCATCCAGGGGCTCCATGGGCACAAGGCCAAGGTCACCAAGGGGCATCTGGAGACCGGCCAACCGGTGAGGTCGTCGGTCGACAGCCCCAGACGCGATGCGATTCGCAAGAGCCACACCGGCACCCACGTTCTTCACTGGGCGATCCGCGACGTCCTCGGTGATCACGCCGGTCAGGCCGGCTCCCTGGTCGAGCCGGGCCGTATCCGCTTCGACTTCTCCCATTTCGCCCAGGTAGCGCCTCGAGAGCTGGCCGAGATCGAGGCAGAGGTCAACCGGCGGGTTGTCGCCGACAACTCGGTCAGGACGACCATCACCAGCAAGGAGGAAGCACAGAGGATGGGTGCTCTCGCCTTCTTCGGGGACAAGTACGGCGAGGTCGTCCGGGTGGTGCAGGTGGGCAGCTACTCCACCGAGTTCTGTGGCGGCACCCATACCTCGGCGTCCGGTCAGGTGGGACCGTTGATAATCGTCTCTGAGGGCTCCATAGGGTCCAATTTGAGACGTGTCGAGGCGCTTACC
>DASWKM010000147.1:0-9629 GCA_036396635.1 Acidimicrobiia bacterium | reverse complement strand
ATGGCGAACTCGATGAGGTTCGCACCATGATCTTTACGATTTCGAATGTATTTACGCACAACGACCCCCTGGGGCCTGGCTGTCGCCCGGGGTCGATGACCTGACCTCGTTCATCGTGCTCACTCTCCGTGGTCAGCCGGTTTGGGGGTTTGGACTGATAATTGGGAGGCCGCTGACCTGGCCCGCACATGATATGTCACTCTCCGTGGTCAGTCCATAGGCAAAATGGACTACAGGGGTATTCGGCACTTAGGGACTTGAGTTGAGGATTTCGTCGGTGGCGGTTGTGGCGCTACACGCCGCGGGCAATGCCAATCCGTCTTTCGAGCCTGGGGTCAGCGGTAGAGCGTTGGCTCGAATGGCGACACATCGCCTCCTGGGAATGCCGATGAGACCGAGTCGGGAACGGCTTCGTCGGGGAGTACCCACGCAGACATCTGATCGAGGTTGAGCTCCCTGCAGCCTCCGCCGAACACATCGCAAACCGGAGCTGTCGTATCCTCGTCTGGGTAAAAGACCGCACCACAGCTCCCCGGCACTGCGGTGCAGTTGAACCAGAGTCCCCCGATGAAGACCATTCGATAGTCCTTGACGGGTTGCCATGAGGTCCCGGTGGTCGAAGGGGCGTGCCAGTATTGAGGTGCCCACGCAAAACGCGGTGAGTCGGCAATGCTGGCATCGAAGATGTCATTTGAGCCGCTGTAGCTCGTGAGACAGGTTTGGAAAAGGGCTACTTTGGCATCCGTTGACAGGATCGCGTAAGACCCCGAGTCACACGCTCCGGTCCCGGTGAGATAGGACCATGGGCCGAGATCATCGAGTTCGTACAACGTGGCAGGTCCGCCTGTCTGCTTCTTGACGACGGTTTGCGTTGGGTTTGTCGTGTCCTGAAGACGCGATGGCTGCCCCAAATAGGTCTTGTTGGAAATCAGGCCGTTCTCAACTGGTCCAGATGGAAACCCAGTGTCGACTCTCAGTGTGTTAGGCGGGAACTCGTCCGATCCTTCGGGCTGGACCACTCCTCCACTGATTCGGCAGCGGTCATACCAAGCATCTGCGTAACTGTCGATCGTCGCATCCCCAGGGTGAGGGTCACCTTCCGACACGCCCTCAGCGTTGGCCAAGGCCTGCGGCCACTCATCGACGAAGTGATCGATTCCCAACGCTACGTTCTGCTCCAACTCTGCCAGCCCTGGGTTGGAACAGCTGGGTGTGCCAAAGAAGTCTCCGAACAGCTCTGAGTTGATCGGCCCAAAGCCGCCAGCGCTCGAGCCCTGGCAGGGAGGTTCGGCGATGCCGCTTGGGTTTGTGCTCAGACACGCCTCACCACTGCCAGTGCCACCTGCAAGGCCAAATGGTATCAAGCCGTTTGCTCCCTCGAGCGACTCGATCCGAGCGATGGCCTCGGCGTGCGTCTCGAGAGAGTCGAACCCGAGGATCCTGCCGAACGACGTCTCGACCGACTGGTCAGGTATGACGACACGCATATAGCTCGATGCTTTGCTCACGCATTGAAGACTCGCAGTGCCGGGTGCGGGGAAGGGGTTGGGCATTGGCGTGAACGCCTGCGGAACCCCGGTGCCGACATCCACCGCTCCGATGTCGGGATCCACGCAGGCTTCCCATATGGCCTGCCACTCGGGGTCCGTGTAGGTGGTATCGAGGTTGGCCCGAGCGACATCGAGGGAATTTGCCACCTTGGTCGTGTCATCCTCCCCGAGGATGAAGCCGAGAGCCCCGGACATGACGGCAGTGTCGGCCGCGGTCTGATCCTGGCGTCTCTCGTTGAAACCGGCGCCGGTCGCGTCGATAACCAGTGCGGCCATTCCCATGATGAGAACCATGGCGAAAGCGATGAGAACTGCAGATGTACCTTCATCCGCATGGCGCCTGGAGCGTTCTCTCAACATGACACCGGCCCCCCGTCGGACAACCAATCGGATGGTTGTTCGAGCCGGAATTCGACAGTTGAGGTGAGAGTGTTGGGGAGGAACGCCTCGATGAACCCAAGGCCGGATAGCGAATCCGGTGTGGCGATGACCTGAACGGTCCCATACTCGCCAGCCGCTCCAGATCCGCTGTCGGTGAACTCGACGGTGACGGGCGAAGTCAGGTCCATCGAGTCACATGCTGCGGCGTGTATGACGGGGTTGCCTCCCAGGTTCACCGCGGCCGCTCGAGCTCCCTCACGGGCACCGTGGCGCACATCGTTGTTCTGGCTGAATACCCATCCGAACTCGATGATCCCGAGGAGCAGCAGGATGAGCAGCGGTGCAAGCAGCGCGAACTCGACGAGGTTCGCCCCGCGTTCTCTTCGATTCCTTAAATACTTATGCATGCATTCCCAGCCCTGGGTTCAGGCACCTACCAAGAGCCACCTTGAACCGTTTGCCCCAGCCTCCCGCATCCTATCCCACTCTCCGTGGTCAGTCGAATAGATAGATCGGACCACCTATTTCGGGCTGGGTCATTCACTCAGATCGAAAACCTCCGTGCCCCCGAGTCGATGGAAGGTCTCGCACACCCAGTCTGGCAGCATATCCATCGTGGGGACGAATGCGCTGTCCAACTCCATTGTCGCGCCGCCGGCCAGGCGATGCCGGCCAAAGACCTAGTTGACGTCGTCGACCAGGAAGACGTTCTTGATCGTGAAGCCGGGGTTGTCCGGGTCGAAGGGATAGGTGCTCCCGCCCGACCCCAGGCACTCGACATCGGGCCCCCACCAGATGATGACCGATGATGCCTCCTTGAGGTTCCCGCTTCCTTGGAAGTCGCTCGGGTTGATCGGCTCGACGATGACGACCCACAGGAAATCGATGAACTTGACTTCCTCGGAGGTGCCACCGGGCCAGATCGTGACCGGGTCGCCAATGTCCCAGTTGAGGTTGGTGGTCACCATCGGCATGCGGGCAAGCCGCGGGCTGTCGCACTTGGCGATGACCCCATTGAAGTAGTAGTGATTCGTTGTGTTGCCCGCGTTGTATGTTCCATGAAGACTGGGCTCCCAGAACGACGGTTGACTGGGGAAGGCGGTCATCAAAGGCGTGGGCGCACTCCCCAGCACGTCAGACGGCGTGTCGCAATTCAGGTTTCGTCCGCTGTACACGAACGTGCAGGTTGCCCCAGGGTCGTCCTCGAGACGCTGCATGAAGCCCTCGCCGAGATGCGCTGCCGAGACTCCGGGGTCGGTGTCAGTCTTGTGACACATCCCATTTGCCCCGGCGACGTCACAATGGACGGCACCCGCACCATTGCCCAGCAGCTCCTCGAGGTCCCGGTCGGTGCCCTCGGCGATGTTCTTGATAAGAGTCGGCCCCTGACCGCTCACGTCGTCGCGAGCAAGCCTGATCGAGCCGCAGTTGCCAGTGGAGCATGGGTTCGGCCCATACATGCCTCCCTGGAACCCTCCCGGCATCGCTCCGAACGGCAGGTCCCCCGCACCCGAGGTCTCTTCGTTGACCCGGCACCAGGCCACCTGGGTGACCGGGATGTTGGAGGCGCCGATCACTTTGCTGAAATACGCCTCACCGATCTCGGTGATCCTCACGTACATCTTCGAGGTGTCACCGCCGTAGGCGGCATCGACATAGATCTCGTTGCCCGCTCCATCGGCGTAGGTGGCGGTCGTCCCCGAGAAGGAGGTGGTGTAGCCGGCCATCTGCGGCCAGTTGTCCACGGCATAGGTGACAGCCAGGTTGATCCCGGCAGTGGGGTCATCGGGGAGCTCGTGGACGCCGGCGAGACAGGAGAGGTCGGCGGTGTTCTGGTCGGTGCGAGCGACGCTGAACGCCCCGGAGGTGTCGACGGCGAGGGCGGCCGAAGCCACCAGGAAGACAGCAGTCACTGCCACCCAGAGAGCGGATATACCTCGATCGTCCTGAGTCAGCGGCGTCATGACGACGCCTCATGACGGGCGATGGCCGTGGCCTCCATGTCGATGGTGGCGCTGAAGAAGAGGAACTGCAGGGTGTAGTCGGGGTAGCGGATTTTGACGAAGACCTGGTCGGTGCCGGTGCTGTTGGTGTGGGTCGCGTCGCACGAGCTGCCGGTGTCATTGACCAACTCGATGCAGACGGTGCTCACGTCACCCGTGTCGACCGAGGCCGACGTCAGGTCGGCATCGGCGACACCACGGACAGAAGTCGGAGAAGTGCCGGGATCCCATGGCTCAACGGTGGCCCCATAGCGAGCGGCCTCACGAGCCGCATGCTGCATGGTGTTGTTGATGTTCCATGCCCTGGCAGTTGTCCAGATGCCGAACGTCAACAGGAGAAGGATTGGTAATACCAGCGCCGCCTCGACCAGCGCAGCCCCACGTTCCCTCTTGAATAGCCTCATCACTGACCCCTGCCCTCGAACCCCAATTCCCAGCTGAGCCGCTATCACCCGCCTACCCACGAGGTGATTGCCCCAGTGCATGGAAAGTGAAGATCAAGGGTGCCGGTCAGTCGATGGGTCGGTCGAACCATAAGCAGGTCGTGAAGATGGGTCCGTGCCGTGAGATGCCACTTGCCACCTGCTCCCGGAGAGCTAACCTGACCGCTCTGAGTGACGGGCGGTCACTCTGCGGGAGGCTAGACAATGGGTTGGGAATCGATTTGGCGATCTACCAGGTCTCGTGGTTCGGCATTGGTCGAGACGGCGTTCATTGCTCCCTTCCTGATCGTGCTCATTTTCGGTGTCATCGACACGTCATGGCTCCTCGCCGATCTGAATGAGGTTCGCCATGCCGCCCGTGAGGGCGGAAGGCAGGCCGCGGTCAACGCTGGGGACAGCAACTTCGTGGTCGCGATGGCCTGTCAGGCCATGGATGACTCCACCGCGACCACGGTCACCCTCGATGGCGCCGGTGGTTCGCTGGGCGACGACCTCGAGGTCACGGTCAACAAACAGGTCGACACGCTCGTCGGCCTCACCGACTGGGCATTCAACCCACCCGTCAACCTGCACTCGACTTCGACGTTTCGGATCGAGCAGACACCTGTGCTGTGGAGCGACGTGACCGGTCAGGCGTGCCCATGAGTAGTGGACGTGACAAGGGAGCCTCCGCCGTCCTGGTTGCTCTTGTTCTGGTCGTCTTGATGGGATTCTCAGCGCTGGCGGTGGATGTCGGCTTCGGGTTCGTGGAACGTCGTCAGGACCAGACCGGCTCTGACGCCTCTGCCCTCGGCGCCTCACTGGAAATGGTCATCACAGATCAGCCGAACCCGATTCAGGCTGCCGTGGATCACGTCTACCAGATGACGGACGAGAATCTGGATCGAACGGTGCCACTGGCCGACTGGCTGGCCTGCACCGATCCCGATGCGCTCTTCTACACGGCAAACGACCCGTTGTTCAACACGACGAACGCGTCGCCCTGCATCTCGTTCTCATCCGACTTCAACACCATCCGGGTCAAAGTCCCGTTCCAAGACGTCCCGACCGTCTTCGGCAAGGTGCTGGGCGCCGACTCCATACCCGTGAGCGCAGCCGCCGAGGCCCAGCGCAACATCGACTGGGGTGGAGGGGGCGATTTCCCCTCTGCCATCTTCAGTGGCACCAAGGCCGGGGATGTCGTCTGCATCAAGACGGGCCCGGGCGGTCACGAGAGCTGTGGCGATCCCACGACCGGCAACTTCGGGTTCTTCCGCCCGTACTTCTACTCGGCGATCGACGATGACGTCAGCACGATCTGCAACACCGGTGAGCAGCCATTCTCGATCCCTCGAGCCATATCCGATGGCATCGACCATGAGTTCAGTGGCCATCAGGACCCCTCGATTCCCGGAGGTGTCGACCGGATAAACGGTCTCTGGTGTCAGACGTCGGGGACACCCGGGCCCCCGTTCCCCAACATGCTCCGCAACACGGCCGGTTACTCCGCTCAGGATGTCACCTCTGGGCTCCTCACCGGCGGAACATGGCCAACCAACTACGCGGGCCGTTTGGATCGAGGGCCATACCAGGATTCGGGCACCACCTTGTTCGGAGTGAGTATCGACAACAGACCCCTCTGGGACTTCATCGACGACTCCATTGTCTTCACCGGGGTCACTCCCAGCTGTGACCTGGCACGAGCCCACCCGCGGTTTGTCGCCGATCAGGTCGAGCGTGACCTGGCGCACTCCGAAACCGTGGCATGCATGACCGAGGTGCTGGCGCTGCCCACACCGTTTTCGATATTCAATTCGGAGATCCTCGACTCTCAGCGGGTGGGTCACGCACCTCTGCTCTGGGAGACCGGGTTCTGCGGGTCTGCCTCGTGCCTCTATCACATAAGGGGCCTGACCCCTCTCTTCATCGATGGGCTCTGGGCGGAGACGTCCCCGCCGTTCAATTGTGGCGCCGACTTCACCGACACCGGCACGATGTGCATCGCCTATTCGGGAGTTCAGGGCTCGATGTCGGTCAGTGCCCCTGGTCAGCAGAAGATCGACTCTGCCAGTGCCATCGCACTCGACTGTGCTCTCATGCCCTCGGGGACCTGCCCCACGCTGCAGGACGGCAACGGACCGCTCAACTTCTTGTACGACCTTCAGCTGATCCGCTGAGTCAGGACTGGGCCACCAGCCGCCGGTTCTTGAACTTCGCCGCGACGTAGTCGGCGTTCATCATGGCGATGAAGTCGATGGAGATCTGCTTGGGGCAAGCCTTCTCGCACTCTGCATGGTTGGTGCAGGACCCGAAGTACCTCTCCATGACCTCCACCATCCTCTCGGTCCGGGTCCAGCGCTCGGCCTGGCCCTGCGGCAATAGGTTGAGATGAGAGATCTTGGCCGCGGTGAAGAGGTTGGCCGCGCCGTTGGGGCAGGCGGCGACACAGGCGCCGCAACCGATGCAGGCGGCGGCGTCGAAGGCGGTGTCGGCCACCATCTTGGGAATTGGGATCAGGTTGGCGTCAGGTGCCGAGCCGGTGTCAACGGAGATGTAACCGCCGGCCGCGATGATCCGGTCGAACGTCGACCGATCGACGATCAGATCCCGCACGAGAGGAAAGCCGGTGGCCCGCCACGGCTCGACCACAATGGTTGCCCCGTCATGGAACTTCCTCATGTGAAGCTGGCACGTGGCAGTGCCCAACTGGGGACCGTGCGCCTGACCGTTGATCATCATCCCACACGTCCCACAGATGCCCTCACGGCAGTCGTGGTCGAAGGCAACGGGCTCATCACCCTGGTTGACCAGACGCTCGTTGAGGACGTCGAGCATCTCGAGGAAAGACATGTCCTCGGAGATCCCATCGACCTGATAGATCTTGAACCCACCGGGGGCGTGGGGCCCGTCCTGCCGCCATAGTTGGAGGACGACGTTCACTTGTAGCTCCTGGTGGTGAGCTTCACGTTCTCGAATTCCAACGGCTCCTTGACCAGGTCGGGCTGCGATGAGTCATCACTCCACTCCCACGCCGAGACATGGGCGAAGTTCTCGTCGTCACGCATGGCCTCGCCCTCCTCGGTCTGGTGCTCCTCTCGGAAATGGCCACCGCAGGACTCCTCACGGGCCAGGGCGTCGAGACACATGACCTGTGCCAGCTCGAAGAAGTCGTCGACCCGGCCCGCCCGCTCCAGGCTCTGGTTGAGCGACTCACCGCTGCCGAGCACCCGCATGTCGGTCCTGTACTCCTCATGCAGGGCGGGGATGTCGGACAGGGCCTTCTGCAGGCCCGCCTCATTGCGCGCCATGCCGCAGTGATCGAGCATGATCTTGCCCAGCTCCTTGTGGAACCAGTCGACCGAGCGCGATCCGTTGGCGCCCAGGTAGCCGTCGACCCGGGCGGTGACCCCGCTCTCGACGTCGCCGAAGACCGGGTCGTCGGTGGGGACCACCGGGTCGCCGAGGTAGTCGGCCAGGTAGTCGCCGATCGTGTAGGGGAGGACGAAATACCCGTCGGCCAGACCCTGCATCAGTGCCGAGGCACCGAGGCGGTTGGCGCCATGGTCGCTGAAGTTGGCCTCGCCGATCGAGTAGAGCCCGGGCACCGTGGTCATGAGGTTGTAGTCCACCCAGAGCCCACCCATGGTGTAGTGGGGGGCGGGGTAGATCCTCATCGGGACCCGGAACGGGTCCTCGTCGGTGATGCGGTTGTATATCTCGAAGAGATTCGAGTAGCGGTCCTCGATCGTGTCTCGCCCAACCCTGGCGATGGCAGCCTCGAAGTCGAGGAAGACGCCGTTCTTGAGCGGGCCGACCCCCTTGCCTGAGTCGACCATTCGCTTGGCGGCCCGGGAGGCGACATCACGGGGGACCAGGTTTCCAAAGGCCGGGTAGATCCGCTCGAGGAAGTAGTCGCGGTCGTCCTCGGGGATCTGGTCGGCCGGCCTGGAGTCACCAGCGTTCTTGGGCACCCAGATACGCCCGTCGTTGCGCAACGACTCCGACATGAGGGTCAGCTTCGACTGGAACTCGTCAGAGGCAGGGATGCAAGTGGGGTGGATCTGGGTGAAGCACGGGTTGGCGAAGGCGGCACCTTTACGGTGGGCCCGCCAGATCGCCGTCACGTTGCACGCCATGGCATTGGTGGACAGGTAGAAGACGTTCGAGTAGCCACCCGTCGCCAGGACCACGGCATGCGCCGAATGACTGCTCACCTCACCGGTGACCAAGTCACGGACGATGATGCCGACCGCACGCCCCTCCTTCACCACGACATCGAGCATCTCGGCACGGGTGTGGAGCTTGACCCTCCCGGTCTCGACCTGGCGCATCAGCGCCGAGTAGGCGCCCAACAGCAACTGCTGGCCGGTGGCGCCGCGTGCATAGAAGGTCCTCGAGACCTGGGCTCCTCCGAAGGATCTGTTGTCGAGGAGCCCCCCATACTCCCGGGCGAACGGGACACCCTGGGCGGTGGCCTGGTCGATGATGTTCAGCGATACCTCGGCGAGACGGTGGACGTTTGCCTCCCGGCTCCGGTAGTCGCCCCCCTTGACCGTGTCGTAGAAGAGCCGAAACACCGAGTCACCGTCGTTGTGATAGTTCTTCGCCGCGTTGATCCCGCCCTGGGCGGCGATCGAGTGGGCCCGACGCGGGGTGTCGTGGAATGTGAAGACGTCGACCTCGTAGCCGAGCTCGCCCAGTGACGCCGCGGCGGAGGCGCCGGCCAGGCCAGAGCCCACGATGATGATCTTGAACTTCCTCTTGTTGTTCGGGTTGACCAGCCGGATGGAGAACTTGTGGTTTTCCCACTTGTCGGCGATCGGGCCCGGCGGGACCTTGGATTCGAGGTGGAGCGTCATCTAGGTCACCCCAGGAACCCGAAGGCGACAGCCAGGGGAGGGGAGATGAAACCGATGGTGATGATCGCCGAGAGACCGTAGGCCAAGAAGCGCCTCCAGGCGTTGAAGCGAGGATGGTTGATCCCGAGGCTCTGGAACATCGACCAGACCCCGTGATAGAGGTGGATGCCCAGAAGCGCCATTGCCACCACATAGAGCGTGGTGACCGCGGGTCGGTTGAATGTCTCGACGAAGTTGGCGAAGACCTCGCCGCGTGCCCATGCGTCGGGCGCCGCCGGTTGTATGCCCCAGGTGAAGTCGGCCAGGTGGAAGGCGAGGAAGGCCAGGAAGATCGTCCCGCTCCATCGCATGGTGCGGCTGGCGTAGTTGGCTGCCAGGTAGGTGCGGGGGCCCTCATAACCCTCGATGCGGGCG
>DASWKM010000146.1:0-3718 GCA_036396635.1 Acidimicrobiia bacterium | reverse complement strand
CGATCTTGACCGTGTCGAGCCAGTCGTTCAGGTCCGGGATCAGGCTTCCCAGGACCAAGCCGGCGACCATGGCAGCACCGATCCATAGCGGGAGGAACCGGTCGAGGGTGGAGAGCCGCCTGAGGACAGGCTCTTCGATGGTAGCGGCGGTATCGGTCATCGAGTAAGCATCGGTGGCAACGTCACGAATGGGTAGGGACCTTTGACCACACCCACGAGGATGAGCGCTCGACGGCAACGGCTTCTGCGGGTTCGTCGGTGAGATCCCTCATCGCCTGCCAGCGGATCGAAGAGTCAGAATCGAGCAGCCACTCCAAGACAGTCACTGGTTCACTCCAAGTCGGGTTCGCAGGTTCCGGTTGAAGAAGCTAGACGACTCACACCACTAGACCACCCCAGCAACCAACGCTCGGGCGCCGTAGCGGTTATGGCCGGTGCCGTTCCGTGAGGTGGACGGTGACCCTGTCACCTTCGCTCTTGTCGATCGTGTCCCGTAGGTCGGCTCTGATCGGGAGCTTGTGTGTGCCGTCGCCAAGAGCCATGAGGGAGCTGCGGAAGGGATGACCGTCGATGGTTCCGGAGACTTTGACCAGACCCCGGGTGCCGAAGAACTCAGCGGTCCAGTCAGTGACGACGTAAGTCCATCCGCCTTTGGCGGGACTCTTCTGCAGGATGGCGGTGAACGTCTTGTTGATCTTCTCGGAGACGGATCGGGTTGTGGTCATCGGCTTTCCTCCACGATGTAGAAACGGTTGCCGTCGGGATCGTCGAAGGTGTACATGGGTGGAACACCCTCCCAACGGACCACCTCACTGACGTCGACCCCGCGTTCGGACATGGCGGCATGCTCGGCGTCCACATCGGGCACCACATAGCGGATGCCGGTGTCAGTCGTCACCTCGGTGGACCCCCGGGCCGGGGTGAGTGCCAGGGAAATCATTGCCCCTCGGGGTGCGACTTCGATCCATCGCATTTCTGGACTGATCTGCGCGTCGAGGCGCTTTTCGAATCCGAGGGTGTCGACGTAGAAGCCAACGGCCGCTTCTTGGTCTCGGACACCGATCCCCACGGTGCGCATCTCGGTGATGGTGGTCGATGGCATGGGTCTTCTCCTTTGTTGATTCAGGTGTTGCCGTACATGAGCGAGCCCGGAGTGGTGAGGGTTTCGCCGGTCTCGAGCCAGGTCTTCAGCCCCGAGAGGATCATCGGCCACCCTCCGTACAGCTCGGCTGGAGCATCGTCTCGGAGCTGGTCATGAATCACCGTCAGCCGACAGGCGTCACCGACGGGTTCGATCTCCCAAGTCACCCGGGAGGTGCCTTCCCGTTCTGCATCCTCGCTCCACAAGACGTCCATGGTCTGCACGAGTCGGTGAGGTCGATCCACCACCAGGTTCTCGCCCTCGGCGAGCACGCCATCGGCATCGGGGTGCACCAGCATCCACTTCGAGCCGGAAGTCCAAGCGGAGTCGACGCCCGCACCGAAGTGGTACTTGGCTCGGATCGCCGGGTCGGTGATGCCCGCCCACAGCCGTTCCGGGGTGGTGCGAATGTATATCTCAAACACCTTCTCCATTGGTTCCTCCATCTCTCCTTTCAGGCCGACCAGGCCGGCAGCCCAAGGCTCGGTGTACTTGCTCACCCACCGGTCATGGATGAGACGGATCGGGACTGGATTCAGAAAATGCAGCTTCTCCCGGCCCTTCCGCCAGGTCACCACCAGCCTCGCTTCCTCGAGAAGCTGGAGGTGTTTGGCGACTCCGATTCGGGTCATGTCATGACCTACGGTCAGCGACGTCAACGTCTGTCCGTCTTCCTTGAACAACGAGTCGAGCAGGTCCCGTCTGGTCGAGTGGGCAAGCGCTTTGAACACAGTCTCCACGAGTAGCGAGAATAGGAAACTAAATGGTTTCCTGTCAACCTCGGGTCACTGTGATCCGGCCCCCGGGCTCTGGTCGGCGGTCACCAGAGCGTGAGCCGGTTGCTCACTCGTCCCAGCGGACGCCGATCTCCCCTCTGATACCGGGCACCGGTAATGACGCCGCTTCCACCTCGACCGTGTCGCGCGCACGGCGGGAGAGACGGCGCCAGCTCTGGATGGTCACCCTGGCCTGCGCCCGCCGCCAAGTCCCGACGATCTCACCGTCGACGAGGACAGCGCCCGGCCAGACGCGAGGCGTCCAGAGCGCGCGACGATGATCGGCATCGGGGACGAGGAGCTCGCGATCGTCACCTTGGAGGAGGAAGTACGCGTCGCCACTCGGGAGGAGCCGGGCGGGCGCCACGAGCCCAGGAGCGTTGCGGAACGCAGGCTCGTCGCGGGTGAGTATCCACGCCTCCCCGATCGGTGTTCGCACCGGACTCAGGGACCTGCGGAGCGCCTCGAACGCCCCGCCACCCATGCGCGGCGCGATCCCCGCCCACACGGCGAACGCTTTGGGAGTAGCAGGACCGAATGTGTGCAGGTAGCGGCGGGCGAGCTCGAGACGAGCTTCACGCTGGTCGATGTCGGGTGGCGGCACCGTCCAGACGACTGGTTGGCGGGCACCGTCCCACCGCATCAGGACTGTGCCGGTGAGTGCGGCGTACCTGAGGCTATTGGGATGCACCCCGAGGGCTCGCCCCGCCTCACCGTAGGTCATCCTCGCCCCGCCGAGGAGCGCCTGCAGGCGTGCGGCGCGGTCCTCGGCGAACTGCCGGTCGGCTACATCGTCGGGCAGCCTCCCGAGCGTGAAGACCGCGAGATCGCGTGCCGCGACGACGTAGGCGCTGAACCGCGGACCCCAGAGCTGGACGAGGGAGGGGTCCTCCCAGGTCCTCGGTTCGGTCCCCTGGATGCGAACGTGAATCGAGAGGAGCGCGGCTCGAGGCATGCTGTCCTGCAGGCCCGCCCACGCGGCACGCCGCAGCGAACGTCGTCCGCGCGGGAGGCGCTCGTCGAGCGCTCCCACCCGCCGTCGGAAGGCAAGGATCTGCGGCCGAGAGAGGACGAGCCGAGACGTCCTCATCTCACATGACACGAGGACACGAGAGCGACCGACGCGAGACGAACGATGTCCAAACCGCTCCAACAGTCGCTGTAAATCAGGGCGCGCGCACGCACGAGACGTCGGATGTCGTTCTCGTAGCGTGAGATCGTCAACGTGGAGGCTGATCCGTCAGCGGGCTGGCGAGACTAGACCAATCCGACTCTCTGATCGAGAGACCACATCCATCGCGGTGATTCCGCTGTTTCTGTGACTCTCCCGGTCGGATGTGAAGGGACACAACTCATCCCCGCTTTACACTGCGCCAGGGACACAGGAGAACCCCTGGGTTGGCTTTCCGTGGGGTTTCGGTGTGTCTGACCCGACGAGGAGCAATCGAGGTGTTTCGGTAGCGCCGGATGCCCATGTTTGGTATCTTCGTGGCCGAAGACCACAAAGCGTGGTCGGGGCGATGGAGGTATTCAGTGAAGAGGATTCTTATTGTGGTATTGGCCACGGCGGCCCTGATGGTGTTCGCTGCTGGCCCTGCGTTCGCGGCCCACTGTGTGAACCTGTCGAAGCCGGCTGGCGCCGGAGGGGGGGTCATTGTCCTGGTCGACGTCTCCGGTCCAACAGAGGTGGTCACCGTGTCAGGTCATGGCGGGTATGCGGATGTGTGGCTCGACTTCGACGGTGACGGGACCGGTGACTTGCTCGTCGAGTCTGACATCCAAGTCGGTAAGAACCATTCGT
>DASWKM010000145.1:0-11363 GCA_036396635.1 Acidimicrobiia bacterium | reverse complement strand
GAGGACACCGCGTCACCCATGATGAGGCTGTCGAGGACCCACACCGTGTTGGTGAGCTCGGCGTCGGGGACCGGCTCCAGCATCTCGAACACCAACTCGGTGCCAGGGCCGGTGAGCGTGAGGTCGGCGTTCACCTCGACGTGATCCACCAGGATCAGGGCACTCGCATACAACGCCTCGGCCTCCATCACCTCATCCGGGGAACAGGCCATCTCGGTCATCGCCAGATCGCTCATGCTCAACGTTGCGCCAGAGAGCTCATATGTGCCGCCGTACCCGTTACATGCGGCCGTGCCACCCACTTGTCCATCGCCGAACTCGATGGTGATCGGATGCGATTCCAGGATGGGGATGGCCTCGCCGTCGACGGTCCCCGAGGTGAGCTGCCATGCACCCTCGACACTGGCGGCGAAATCGGAACCGAGACAGGCAACGGCCAGGACGGCGAGCGCGGAAAGAAATGTGATTCTCCTCATGCCGTGTTAGACGGCGTCTCGGCCTTCTCCGGTTTCAGGGTGCAAACGCGCCCGCCGCGGCGACGATCACTCCCACCCAGAGGTGAAGCCGCGCGGTCGCCTTCAAAGCACGAATCAGCGACGGGCCATCGGTCCGCGAGTAGACGATCCGGACCGGGATGGTGGCATAGGGCAGCAGAAACCCGGCAAAGAGTGTCGACACAGGCACCCACCCGGCCACGGCGAAAACGCTCAGGACGACGAAGACCCCGTAGACCAGGACCGCGAACAGTCTTCGGGTGCGGTCCCTGCCCAAGATCACCGCCAGAGTCCTCTTGCCTGCGACCCTGTCGGTGTCGGTGTCCCGGTAGTTGTTGGCGACGAGGATGGCAGTGACCAGCATCCCGATCGGGATGGCGAGGAGCCATGCGTTCAAGGGAGCGGTCATGTCGTGCACGTATCGGGACCCCACGGTGGCGACCAACCCGAAGAAGACGAACACGAAGACCTCACCCAAGCCGCGGTACCCGTACGGCACGGGCCCGCCCACATAGCCGAGCATGGCGATGATCGAGCCGGCACCGATCAACAAGACCACCCATCCGGCGATGAAGGTCAGGAAGACTCCGGCGACGGCGGCGACGCCGACGGCGGCCCAAGCGGCGACCCACATCTGACGGGGGCTGATTACCCCGAGCGCCACCATGCGTGGCGGGCCGAGACGCTCGGCCGTGTCGGCGCCGCGAACGGCGTCGGAGGCGTCGTTGGCGAAGTTGGCCGCCAACTGGATGGCGAGCGCTCCGAGGAGTGCCCACGCGAACGCATCCAGGCGAAAGACGTCTTCGCCATAGGCGAGGCCGCCGCCCACCAGGACGGGGACGATCGCTGCGGGCAGAGTGTGGGGTCGGGCGGCCGTCTGCCAGGCCTGAAAACGGCTCACCGGTCAGTAGTGCCAGGGGAATGGGCTGTAGTCGGGGTCGCGTTTCTCGAGAAACGAGTCCCGCCCCTCCTGGGCCTCTTCGGTCATGTAACCGAGCCGGGTGGCCTCACCGGCGAAGATCTGCTGGCCGACCAGGCCGTCGTCGATCAGGTTGAAGGCGAACTTCAGCATCCGCTGGGCCATCGGGCTCTTCGAGGTGACCTCGGCGGCCCACTCCAGCGCCACCTTCTCCAGGTCGCGATGGGGCACCACCGCATTGACCATCCCCATCTCGTAGGCCTCCTGCGCGGTGTACTCACGACCAAGGAAGAAGATCTCACGAGCCCGTTTCTGACCGATCTGACGGGCCAGGTAGGCCGACCCATACCCGGCGTCGTAGGAGGCGACGTCGGCATCGGTCTGCTTGAAGACGGCGTGCTCCTTCGACGCCAGCGTCAGGTCACACACGACGTGGAGACTGTGGCCACCGCCCACCGCCCAACCGGGGACAACACAGATCACCACCTTGGGCATGAACCGGATCAGCCTTTGCACCTCGAGGATGTGGAGCCTGCCGGTCCGGCCCGGGTCGACCTCGGTGCCCTCGGCGTACTTGTAGCCGTCCTTGCCTCTGATGCGTTGGTCCCCTCCCGAGCAGAATGCCCAGCCACCGTCCTTGGGCGAGGGCCCATTGCCGGTGAGCAGGACGCAACCGACGTCGGTGGTCTGGCGGGCATGATCCAGGGCGGTGTAGAGCTCGTCGACCGTGTGGGGGCGGAACGCGTTGCGCACCTCGGGGCGATCGAAAGCGACCCTGACCACACCTGCCGAGCGGGCGCGGTGATAGGTGATGTCGGTGAAGTCGAAACCGGGGACGTCCTCCCATGCTTCGTCGTGAAAGATCTCAGAAACCACGATGCGAGAGGATAAGGGCCAGAATCGGACCGTGATCGAATGGCTGGAGCGCGCCGAGCCGGACCGACCGTTTCTAGTGACGGAAAAACAGACGTGGACCTACGCGCAGTCCCGCATCGAAGTGGAGCGAAGGATGGCCGACGAGCCACGGGTTTCGACCCCTTCCTTGGATGCGAATTCTGTATTCGACCTGATCGCCGGTATGGCCGGGGGCGGGGTCATGGTGCTCGGGCCCCGGATCGACCCCCGGAAGCCAAGCGGCGCCGCCGCACTGGTCGCCTTCACCTCGGGGACCACGGGACCTCCCAAAGGGGTGCGTCTCACCATGGAGAACCTGACGGCGGCTGCCGAAGCGTCGGCCGGGCATCTGGGTCACGGGCCGGACGACACCTGGCTGCTCGCTATGCCGCTTCATCATGTCGGCGGGATCACGATCCTCGTCCGCCAGGCATGGACCGGCGGGACCGTGAGGCTGCTGCCCCGGTTCGACCCACCGTCATATGCCACCGCCCTCGGCGGGTCGACGATGGTGTCGGTCGTGCCCACAATGTTGCGCCGCCTCGTCGGTCATGGCCCGTTCGACGGGCTGAAGGCGGTGCTCGTGGGCGGTGGGCCGATACCCGATGGGCTGTTGGAGGCGGCCGCAGCGACCGGGCTGCCGGTGCTTCCCACATATGGGATGACCGAGACGTTTGGCCAGGTGGCAACGCTACGACCCGGCTCACGGCTGGAGAGGAAGGCACATCCGCTGCCGGGTGTCGATCTCAGGATCGAGAGCACGGGGCGCATCGCCGTCCGCGGCCGCCAGGTGTCGCCCGGCTATCTGGATGAGCCTGATCGCGAAGACCCGTGGCTCGAGACCAACGATCTCGGAACCCTCGACGACGACGGTGCGCTTCGGGTCATCGGCCGCGCCGACTCAGTCATCGTCACCGGTGGGGAGAACGTCAACCCGGAGCATGTCGAAAGCGTCGTGAGCCAGCACCCGGACGTTTCAGGAGTCATCGTGGTGGGGGTATTCGACGATGAATGGGGAGAGCTGGTGGCCTGCGTCTACACCGGAGCGGTGAAAGAGAGTGATCTGGTGGCGTGGGTGACCGAGCGCCTCCCCGGATTCATGGTGCCGAGGCGATGGCTGGTGGTCGAGGACATGCCGCGCACCCCGATGGGCAAGCCGGATCGTGTCGCCGCGCTGGCGCTATGCCTCGACGCCGACGGCTGACCGTTGCAGGCGGTCCTGACGCTCGTTGCGCATCCCCCATGCACCGATGGCGACCGAGGCGAGCATGATCACGCCCGCAATTGCGAAGGTGGTGTGGAGACCGGCGACCTGTGCGAGCGGGCTGGCCGCCGAGGCTCCTCCGTCGGGGAGGGAGCCACCAGAGGCGGAGGCGACGGTCGCCGCCCAGATCGACCCGAGGACCGCTATGCCTGAGATCTGACCCAGCAGTCTTGTGATGGTCAGCAGGCCTCCGCCGATCCCCATGTACTCGGGGGGGACCGAGCCCATGATCGCGCTGTTGTTTGGGGAGTTGAATACGCCGAGGCCGATGCCGAGCGGCACCGCGAGCGCCAAGTAATGGATGGCGGTCGTGTTGACACCCAGTGTCGAGAAGGAAAAGTAGACGATCGCTATCAACACCAGGCCGAACAGGGTCAACCGCCTGATCCCGAGCCGGTCGGAGAGACTTCCCGAGATGGGTGAGACCAGCCCCATCATTAGGGGAGCAGCCCCGAGGAGCAAGCCAACCCTGCCCACGTCGAACCCGAGAACACCCTCCAGGTAGAAGGGCAGCAAGAAGAAGGTCGCAGAGACGCAGACAAAGGCGAGAAAGCCGGACGCCACGCTGACGCTGAGCACCGGGTTCCTGAAGAGACGGAGCTGGAGCATCGGCGAATGGGCGCGCAGCTCGACCACGACGAACGCGACGGCTGCGATCGCCGCGATCATGAAGGCGGTGAGGATGAGCGGCGATGCGAACCCCGCCTCCTGGCCCAGGGTCAGTGCCAGTGACAGCGAGAAGAGCGAGACGCTCATGAGGACATTACCGGCGACGTCGAAAGACTGCCCTGGTGCCGGTGGCGTCTTCGGCACGAAGCGGAGGGCGAGGAAGGTGCCGACTATGCCCACGGGGAGGTTGACGAAGAATATGGCACGCCAGTTGAACGACGAGATCAACAGGCCACCGATGACCGGGCCACTCACGATTCCCACCGAGACCGCGGTGCCGATCCAACCGAGAGCCTTGCCCCGCTCATGCGGCGGGAAGGCTTCGACGAGGATGGCCGCGCCGAGGGCCAGGATCATCACCGACCCGATCGCTTGGACGATCCGGAACCCGATCAACCACGAGACGTCGGGCGCAAACCCACAGAGCGCCGAGGCGAGGGTGAAGATCGCGAAGCCGGTCACGAACAGCTTCTTCTTCCCGACCACGTCGCCGAGGCGACCCATTCCGAGAGTGAGCGTGGCGATGGTCAGCAGATACCCGAGCGCCACCCACTGGATGACGTTGAACGAGGTTTCCAGCTCCTCGATGAGGGTGGGGAAGGCGACGTTGACTATCGAAGCGTCGATCGTGGCGAGGATGACACTCGCCGCGACGGCGATCATCACAAACCATTTCTGGTCATAGTCGACGTTGGGCGAGGGGCTAGTAGCGGGTGAGCTCAAGGTGGGAGGGTGGCAACGCCCGGTCTTCACGGCTCATTCCCAGCCGGGCGTCAGGCACATCTCCTGGCGATGAGAACGCCCTCTCTCATCGGCGTCGCCACGGCATCGAAATCGGGGTCTCCCGCAACCAGACGATTGAACTCATCGGTCCCGTGCCCCTGATCGATCCAACCGGCCCCGGTGCCGTATACGTTGTCGGCCACCAGCAGGCTTCCGACCTTCATCAGCGGCCTCAGGAGGCGGAAGTAGTCGCAATACTCGGACTTGACCGCATCGATGAAGGCGAAGTCGACGCTCGAATCACCCAGCCTTCCCGCGATCTCCGGGAGCACCTCGAGGGCGGCGCCGCGGACTATCTCGACCTTGTCGGCCACACCAGCCGTGATGAACTCGGCGGCGGCGAAGTCAGCGTGCCGGTCGTGGTACTCGACGGTGATGAGCCTGCCGTCGTCGGCCAGGCCACGCGCGATCCAGATCCCCGAGTACCCGGCCAGCGTGCCCAGCTCGATGGCCACCTTGCCGTCCGTCATCGACACCAGGATCTTGAGCAACCGCCCCACGTCGGCAGACACCGCGATTGGTGGGAGACCTGCGTCGACGGCGCGGCTCATCAGCCCGGCCAGATGGTCGTCGTACTGACCGAAGACGTCGTCGGCGTAGTTGCCGATGAACGTCCAGCGCTCCGGGGTCATGGGCATTTGGGGACGAGGGTATCCGTCAGTCGTGGCCGTTGGGTCGGCGTCGCAACCTCTTGATCGCCCCGCGCGCCTTTTTCGACTCGATCCGGCGGATCCTCGAAGCCCGAGTCGGCCAGGTGCGACGACGGACGGGTTGTTCGACCAAGGCCGTTTCGATCTTCTCCTTCAGTCGCCGGCGTGCCATGGCACGATTCCTGAACTGCGATCGTGTGTCCGCGGAGGACGCCTCGATGTTGTCTCCCAGCCGGTGTGTCAGCTTCTCCTTGACATCGTCGGGCAACGAGGAGGAGGGCACGCTGAACCGAATCCGAACTGCGGTCTCGCTTCGGTTGGCGTGCTGGCCGCCCGGCCCACCCGAAGTCTCGAACCGCTCCTCGAGCTCGTCGGCCGGGATGGTCCACCGGCCAACCTGGAGGTCATCCATGGCACCAGCGTATGGCGCAACCGGCCCGCCTATCGTTCTCGTCGTGGATGAGATCTTGATGGGAGCCGCGTGTCGAGCGGCTCGGAACCGCACCGATGTCGTCGACGACCCCATCCGACCCGACCCCGATGTCGACCTTTCCGAGCTCAGGGGCACCTTCCCGGAGGGTGAGATTGGGCTCGACCCCGGCTTGTACACGCCTGAGCTGTCGCGACGCCGCCCGTGGGATCCCCACCTACGCTGTCTTGAAGTCCCTCGGGCGGACCGGTCTATTAACGCGACAGCCGCTACTCGAACTGGCTGAAGAAATCGGTGATGGCCTGCGTGTCGTCCGAGAACGCCCATCGCTCGGTGATCTTGCCATCCGCGACATGCATGATCTCGGCGGTCCGGTACGTGAACTGCTGATCACCTGCCGTCGCCGTCGCGTTGATCAGCGCCACAACATGGTCATCGTTGGCGACGACATCGTGGACGTCGCCCGTGATCGAGAAGTCACCACCCCCGCTCATCGCAGCCTCGAGCTGGTCCAGACCCTCGACGGTGCGGCCACCGATGGTGTGCCACACGACATCATCGGCAATCAGCGACCGGCCGACGGCTACATCCCCCGAGTCCATTGCCTCGAACAGCTTTCGAGCAAGGTCCGCATTGGGGTGCTCACCCATGTTCAACTCCTCGGTTGGTGACGTGGCCGAAAGCTACACGCCTGTCGAGGCGGAGCGGGCGTGGCAACCCTGGGTTGGCGGCGTCAGCCTCCGATCGCCGTTCTCAGGGCGGTGGACGTCGCTGAGCGGACGTGGCAACCCGGGGTTGGCGGCGGTGAGCTCATCCCGCAGCGCTCACGCTTCGTCGTAGTACTCGGTGCCGAGATGGGTGATCAGGTCCTCACCCATCAAGTGACGGAGGTTGTTCTTCAGCTTGGTGAGCTGGATGAACAGATCGTTCTCCGGATAGAGCCCTTTGGCGTGTTGTGGGCTCTTGAAGTAGAACGACAGCCACTCCTGGATCCCACTCCGACCGGCCCGTGCGGCGAGATCCATGAACAAGGCGAGGTCGAGGACGATAGGAGCAGCCAGGATCGAGTCCTTGCACAAGAAGTCGACCTTGATCTGCATCGGGTATCCGAGCCACCCGAAGATGTCGATGTGGTCCCAACCTTCCTTGTCGTCTCCCTTGGGCGGGTAGTAGTTGATCCGGACCTTGTGGTAGATGTCGCCGTAGAGGTCGGGATACACGTCCGGCTGGAGGATGTTCTCGAGGACACCCAGCTTGGAGACCTCCTTCGATCTGAAGCTGTCAGGGTCGTCGAGGACCTCGCCGTCGCGGTTGCCCAGGATGTTGGTTGAGAACCAGCCGTGGATCCCAAGCATCCGCGCCTTGAGGCCGGGAGCGATCATGGTCTTCATGAGGGTCTGACCGGTCTTGAAGTCCTTCCCGGCGATCGGGACGTGCTGTTGTGCGGCCAACTCGAGCATGGCCGGGATGTCGACGGCCAGGTTGGGGGCGCCATTGGCAAAAGGGACACCCATCTTGAGGCAGGCATAGGCATAGATCTGCGACGGTGTGATCGCCGCATCGCTGTCTTTGAGCCCCTGCTCAAAGGTGTCCAGATCTTGATGGACGTCACCTGGCTCCTGGTATGCCTCGGTCGAGCCACACCAGACTGCGACCAGACGGTCGACCTTCTTATCGGCACGGAACCGGTCGATGTCCTCCATGAGCGCCTCGGCGTCGTCCATGTGGTTGGCGCCGCTCTTCACCTGATCGGTCCCGTCGAGGTTCCGGACCCACCTCGTGCTGAACACCGCCGACATAGGCTTGATGGCACGTAGCTCGTCGCCAATGCCCTCGACGTGCCGAGGGTCCAGGACGCCGGCCTTCATCGCAGCCGTGTACGCGTCATCGGAGTAGGGGTCCCAGCCACCGAACTCGAGGTCTTCCAGTGATGCGAGTGGGACAAACTCCTTGATCAGCGGATTGCGGTCTTCGTCGCGCTTCCCGAGGCGGATCCGCTGCATTTGTGTCAGCGACCCGGTGGGCTGGGCATATCCCTTGCGGGCGGCCAGAACCCCTGCGACGAACGTCGTCGAGACGGCTCCCATACCGGGGGTGAGGACGCCGAGTTTTCCTTCGGCGGGCGCGATCTTGCTTGGTTCTGTCATTTGTTTCTCCGAGGCAACGTTATCCGAGATCGCTCCTGGGCTCAATCGACGCTGGTGGTCTGTCGCGTGAATAGTGTGCGCGTGTCTCCGAGCCAACGGCGTCATCTGGCAAGGAGAAGCGCGCGTCTCGCACGGGGAGCTGCGGCGAGCACTTCGACGCCTCCAGGAGCGTCGAGGGCCGGAGAGACGCCACAAGTATTTAGGCGACGGGCCACTGGTTAGGCTCGCCGCGGTGATGGACACACCCCCCGACTCACTGGGGCCCACCGTCGATGTCGCCCTGTTGGCGGATGCGGTGCAAGCAGTCAGGGGGAAGCTGTTCATCCTCGGCGGGGGATGGGACACACTTTGGGTGGCACGGTTCCCGGCCCGACATCCCAGCCTCGCCATCGGCCTCCGCCTCCGCGTGCCGGTCTCGTGGAACGAGAGGAGCCTCAAGCTCTCGGTGGAGCTCCAGGACGAGGACGGCAAATCGTTGTTGCCCAGTCCTTTGGCCCACGACATACGTCTCCCCGATCCGAGACACGCCGGTGACACCACCGACTTCGGATTGATTCGATCATTCACCTTCAACAACCTGAGCTTCGAGAAGGAAGGGCCTTACTCGTTCGTCATATCGGTCGATGACCAGCCTGTCTCTCGTCTCCGGTTCACGGTCAGGGCGCGGCCCACACCGCCGGCAAGCGAATCACAGTGAAACGCTGCTATTTGCATCGAAGAATTTGCGTAGCGCGAACCGACCCGTAACCTGACGCTCCAAACGGGACACCTGGACGTCCCAACTCCCCTATCTCACAGAGGAGGATTCGTTGCATCCCTCAGGTCTGGCGCGTCTGTTTGCGCCCTTCGTCGCCGCGGCGATCGCCGTCGTCGGACTGTTCCCGGCTCTCCGTGTTGAGGCGAAGGCCGAGCCCCCTTTCGAGCTCACCTTCCCCCAGGAGACATCGAAGACCGATTTCTCCTCCACCTTCGGTGCCAGTCGCTCCGGCGGGCGTCGTCACAAGGGCAACGACCTGATGGCGCCCAAGATGACCGAGGTCTATGCCGCGGCCGCGGGCACGGTCATCGAGGTCTCCATCAATCGGCTTTCCGGGCGCTTCATACGAATCGAGCACACAGGGGGATGGACCACCCATTACCTCCATCTCAACAACGACACCCCGGGCACCGACGATGGCGACGCCGACTGGTCTCTCACCGCCGCCCCGGGCATCGAGGCCGGCCAGCACGTGGAGGTGGGTGAGCTGATCGGCTGGGTCGGCGACAGTGGCAACGCCGAGGGGAGTTCCCCCCATACCCATTTCGAGCTACAACTCGACGGTGTCGCCGTCAACCCGTTCACTCTCCTGAGGGCGGCATTCGAAAGGGATCGTCGTCGCGAGGAGCGGCTGGCTGACCGTATTGCGGACAGTCTCAGCCCTTACCAGGACGATCAGGCCGTCGGTATGGACTGAGCGTCGTCCAAGGCAGCAACCTTCCCGGCGAGATCGGTGTCGCCCGGGTCGACCTTGGCCACCTCACTCGCCCGGGTCTGCGGAGGATCCTCGGCCGTGACCCAGATCACTCTGGTGACCCGGGAATTGGCGACGGCTCGAGCCCAAACCTCCATCACCTCCTGGCTGGAGTCGGCGAATGCGCGCTCCCGGTCATCAGCCGCAGCCTCGGCGATCAGGACAGCCGAGAAGCATCGTGTCGCCGCCGCCTCGACATGGCTCTCGTCCGAGACGTCGCCGAGGGCGACCTTGAAACCCACTCCCCTGAGATGCTGGGCCGTACCCTCATCAGAGACGAATACCCTGATCTCTCTCTCCGATGGCTGGAAGCCCTCCAGGATGACTCCGCCGGCCGCAGTGTCGGCACCGACCACAATCACTGGCATGACGTTCAAGTTAGCTGTCGAGTCGAGGATCGGGGTCTGACACGTGACATGGGAAACGAGACACTCATGGCACTTGATGAGGCCGCTCGTCTACTACCTCATCGAGAATTTCGCGCCCCCGGCAATGGTGAAGGGGAGAGACGTCCTCGACTTCTCCGCGGGGCTCGGCGACCTGTCTCGTTACATGATCGACGCAGGTGCCCGCTCCGTTGTCCCCACCCTTCCCGAGCCGAAGGCGCCGCTGGACGACGGCCTCGATTGGCGCGCCGGGGTCGCAGCAGGACGTCTGGCCGCGGTTTTCGACGCAGGGTCCTTCGATCTGGCCACGGCCCGCATGGTCCTCCAATTCCCCACCTGGGAGGGAGACCGTGTCGACCCGGACACACTTGCCGAGGAGTTCGCTCGCATCCTGCGCCCAAGTGGTCTGCTCGTGCTCGCCTTCCACGAGTTCATCCCATTCGAGCCAACCCCCTCGGCGGCTCCGCCGCCATCGGTCGAGGAGATGCTGGAAGGGGCCGATCCGGGTCGCGCCGCCTTGGTGCGGTATCTCGGTCTACCTCCACGGGAGGGCCCCTCAGGTGAGTCAGGGTTCGGGCTCAAGGTCCCGATGATGGTCACCACCCTCCAGAACCGCGGCTTCGACATCGCGAAAGCCGACCATCCCGAGGTGTTCACTTTTCCCACCGACGTCGGACTCGTGGACGAGAGCACGATGGAGCGGATGGGGGTCGAGGCGATGGCGTTGAAACGGCGGTATCTGGCCGATCCGGACATCGATGACTACGAGCGGCCGGCCGCGATCAGGAGGATGCTCGTGGAGCTGAGCCGGCTCTATCGATTCGCCACCTGGCCGATGGTCCGGATCGTGGCAAGGCGTCGTTGAGCAGGGGTTTCACGAAGCGAGGATTGACGCCTACAATTCCCCTATCGTCATAGTGCAAATCCCGGGACCCACAACCCCGTTGAACAATCTGGAGAACACTCACATCGAGGAGAACTCGTGGCCACAGTTGATATCGATCTAGGCGGCTACCAGCTCGGCTGGAAGGACGAGGTCGCGCTCGCGTTCGAACCTCGCAAGGGCCTCGACGAGGACGTCATTCGCGATATGTCCGCAATGAAGCGAGAACCGCAATGGATGCTCGACTTCCGGCTCAAGGCGTACCAGCGATTCCTCCGCAAGCCGATGCCACAGTGGGGTGGCGGGGGCCTGCTCAACACCATCGACTTCGAC
>DASWKM010000144.1:0-29482 GCA_036396635.1 Acidimicrobiia bacterium | reverse complement strand
TCAACCGAAACCACGGTGTGGTCAGCCATCGCCGCGTATCGTTGCGTCGCTCATCGCAGCCAGAACATTAGGTAGAGACCACATGACCGAGCCGATCCCCAACCCGAGCGAGGAAGACATCGCCGCGTGGCACCGGACCTTGGCGCCCATGGCCTTCAACCACACCTGGGCACTGCTCGATGCCGGCGCGCTGAGCCGGGAACAAGAGGAGGAGATGCTCGCCTCGACGTTCACACAGCGTCACCATTGGTATCAGGTGGGCACTCCGAGGAATTGGGCGATAGCTGACTGGCAGGTGTCGAGAGTCGCCTCCGTCCTTGGCTACCCCGACCTCGCCCGGCGTTTCGCGGAACGGTCATTGGAGCTCGCCGAGGAGCACGGACTCGGCCCGTTCGTCACCGGATTCGCCCACGAGGCGCTGGCCCGGGCGGCGGCTTCGGTTGACGACATCGAGACCTTCACAGAGCATTTCGAGCTGGCGAGAGCCCGTTTGGCCGAGATCGAAGACGAGGAGGAGCGTGACACCCTTCAGTCCGACCTCGCCGAGATGAGCGAATCTTGACTGTCGCCACAACCCTGAGACGGGTCGACGAGTACAGCGAGAGCGAGCGGCAACAACTCGCCGAGCTACGGACCGCCGTTTACCCGCCCGATGAGGCAGCGAAGTGGCCGGGCAGCGCTCGGGAGTGGGCTCGACCGGCGTGGGGCGTTCTCGTCACCGATTCGAAGCTCGGTTTGACGTCATACACCGGAATCGTCATCCGGGAGGCCACTCATGACGGCGTGGGCGTTCACATTGGCGGGATCGGCGGCGTGGCCACCCATCCCGATTCACGACGCCGGGGCTTCGCGGCGGCGGGCATCGGCCGCGCCGTGGATTTCCTCCTTGAACAGGGGGTTCTCTTCGCACTGCTGGTCTGTGAACAGGCCCTCATCCCCTACTACCGGAGCCTGGGATGGAGGGTGTTCGCCGGCACCGTCCTCGATGAGCAACGAGGGGTGACCGAGGTGTTCACCTTCAACGAGGTGATGGTCCTCGACGTGAACGGGCCGGCGCCGGAGTCAGGCACCATCGACCTCCGCGGCCCACCCTGGTGAACGCCGGCTATCCGGCTCTGACTCGAATCAGGCGGCGTAATGATCACATGTGATCGCCACGGCATTAGGAACGCTATTTGTAGAACGGGAGACGCTTGAGCAGCTTGAGAAGGGGGCCGAGCAACCTCTGATAGCGGGGGTAGTCGAGTCCCGGGGGCGGGGCGAACGCCGGGATCCCACGTTGGACGGCCACAGTCTGCGCCTCGGTGTACTTCAACAAGCCGGCAGCTCCGTGCCGGCGGCCCAGACCCGACGCCTTCATGCCGCCCATGGGTGCGTCATATGACGACCAGGCGGCGGCGTATCCATCGTTGACCCCGACCGTGCCGGCCTCGAGCCGTGTGGCGATCTCGACGCCGCGACGGGAATCAGCGGTCCAAACACTGGAGTTGAGGCCGAACTCGGAGTCGTTGGCCAGCTCCACAGCCTCATCAACATCGCCAAAGCCGTATATGGACACCACCGGCCCGAATGTCTCCGACCGGCAGAGCAACATCGAGTCGTTGACGTCGGTCAGAACCGTAGGAGCGTAGAACAGCGGCCCGACGTCAGGGCGTGGCTTTCCGCCAGTGAGCAATTCTGCGCCATTGGCAACGGCATCCTCGACGTGGGCATGGACGCTCTCCATGTGCTCCCGGGTGATCATCGAGCTCAAGGCCGACGTGAAGTCGTACGACGCACTCAGCTCGAGGTTTCGGGTGTGCTCGACGAAACGCGTGGTGAAATCATCCCTGATCCGCTCGTCGACATAGATCCGCTCCTTGGAGATGCACAGCTGCCCACCGTTGGCGTAGACGGCTCTCGAGATCCCCGGGATCGTCTTGTCCAGGTCGACGTCGCTCATGACGATGGCGGCGTTCTTCCCACCCAACTCCATCGAGGACCCGATCAGGCGTCGGGCAGCCTGACTGGCGACCACACGGCCCACCTCTGTCGACCCGGTGAACATGAGGAAGTCGACGTTCTCGATGAGAGTCGATCCGATCTTGTGGCCATACCCGGTGACCACCTGGACTACCCCATCGGGAAGACCGGCCTCATCGAGGAGTGACACGCCGTACAACGTCGAGAACGGCGTCTTCTCGTCAGGCTTGATCACGACGGTGTTGCCGGCCAGGAGGGCGGGCAGGATGTCGGAGATGGCAAGGGTGAAGGGAAAATTCCACGGGCAGATGCTGCCCACGACACCGAGAGGGTGTCGATACTCGTAGGCCGTGGTGAAACCGGGGAAGGAAACGGCCCGACGCTTCCGCTCGAGCAAGCGGGGGCCCGTCTTGGCGTAGTACCTGGCGGTGGCCACGGTGTCGAACACCTCTTCGAATGCCGGGATCCGGGCCTTCCCCGCCTCGAGCTGGATGATATCCATGGCGGTGTCCGCCTTCTCGATGACCAGATCGTGGAAACGAAACAGGATTCGAGCACGGTCCCGCACCGGTGTCGCCGCCCAACCGCGCTGAGCGGCGCGTGCCCGCTCGACGGCTGCAACAACGTCCGAGTCGGTCGCTTCGGGCACGACTGCTATCACCGCCTCCCGAAACGGCGCCACGATCGAGACACCTGACCGCCCACCTGGCGAACCGATCCGCGCGATCAGCCGCACGAGCAGCTCGGGAGTGACCCGGTGGGAGCCCCCAACACGTGTGCTCGTGGTCATGTATTGAGGATAGAGGCCGTCCCTACACTGCGCCCGTGGGTCACGTTCATCAGATCAGCACCAGCAGGGGCGGGGTGCCGAAGCTACCTGTCGACCGTGCAGTCATCGACGAGTCCGGCGTGAGCGGAGACGAACAGGCGGACAAGGTCAACCATGGCAGCCCGGACCAGGCTCTCTGCCTGTACTCACTGGAGGTGATCGAGAGCCTCCAGCGCGAGGGGCACCCCATCCAGCCCGGTTCGGCCGGTGACAACATCACAGTGGCGGGTCTCGATTGGCTGGAAGTGGTGCCCGGGACCCGGCTGGTGATCGGCCCTGTCGAGATCGAGATCACCGATTACACCGGGCCGTGCGAGAAGAACGCCCAATGGTTCAAGGACGGCCGCTTCTCCCGGATGCTCAACAGTCGGCATCCCGGCGAATCGCGTATCTACGCCAAGGTCCTCAAGGGCGGAGCGATCACCACGGGCGATCCCGTCGAGCTACGCCTTTAGCTCGACCTCCAGAAAGTCGAGTGTTCGCCCCCATGCCTGCTCGAATGCGCCCGGGTCGAACGTGTCACCGTCCGGCTCGCAGAACCCGTGTTGGGTTCCCGGATAGGTGATCACCTGCACGGGCAACGACTCGAGACCCATCGTCGCCTCCATGAAGGCCGCCTCGTCGTCGGTGATGTAATCGTCCTCCTCGGCGAAATGAACGAGGTAAGCGGACTCCGACCCGGCGAAATCGATCTGCTGGGTCCCATAGAACGAGACGACTGCACCCACCAGATCCCGCAGTCGCACCGACGCCCAAAGTCCCAATGAGCCGCCCATGCCGAAGCCGATGATCCCGATCGTGCCCTCGGTCGACTGGTCATGGAGGAGCTTTGCCGAGGAGAGCACCAACGAGGCCAACCGGTCCGGGCTGGCCGCTCCGAGCCGGTCGATTCCCTCCTGCTCGGTCTCGGGAAGCTCCCCAAAGTTGATGTCGGGTGCCAGCACCGTGTAGCCACGATCGGCCAAACCGTCGCACAGGCCCTTGACCGACGAGGTCAGGCCCCACAGAGAGTGGAGGACGAGGACGCCAGGGCCGGGCCCATCGTCGGCTTGGACGAAGTAGGCGAGGTCTCGGACCACCGGTCATAAGCTAGGCGATGCCTACTCTGCCGGCATGACTTCCGCGGCCGAGCCACTGCGATATCCCCACTTTCGGTGGTTATGGGCGGGCAATGTCTTCTCCGCCGCCGGCACGTTCATCCAGTCGGCAGCCGGGGCGTGGCTCATGTTCGAGTTGACGGCCTCCAACACCTGGGTCGGGTTGATGGTGGCCTCGGCGACGCTCCCACTGCTCTTCTTCTCCCTCGCCGCAGGAGCCCTCGCCGACATGTTCGATCGGGCCAAACTGATGTTGATCGCACAGGGGATCATGGGTGGAGCCGCGGCGTCGATGGCCGTCCTCACCTTCCTCGATCTGATGACACCCGGTCTCCTTCTGACCCTGGGGCTGGTCCTCGGCACGGGTCTTGCCCTCAACATGCCGTCATGGCAGGCACTGGTTCCCGACCTGGTTCCCCGGGACCTGGTCGCATCGGCCGTGGCCCTCAACTCGGCGGCATTCAATGCGGCTCGGGCGGTAGGCCCGGTCATCGGCGGCACCCTGATCGTCGCCTACGGCGCTGAGGCCGGCTTCGCCGTCAATGCCCTGTCATATGGGGCGATCATCGTCGCTCTCGTCGCCATTGGCCCCCATCTCCAGATGAGGGAGGGCTACGCACCCCGGTCGATGGGCTCTGCCATCTCGATCGGCATCCGATTCGCCCGCTTCACCCCCGTCTTCCGCAACCTCATAACCCTGGTCGGCTTGTTCGCATTCAACTCGGCTGTGGTCCAGGCCGTGCTCCCGGTTCACACCGATCGGCTCGGTGGGGGTGCGGCCGTTTTCGGGCTGCTCTATGGCGCCATGGGCGCCGGTGCCTTGCTTGGCGCGGTCATACGACCCCGGATCAGCGACTGGGTAGATGGCTCGTGGGTCCCCTACACCATCACTCTGTTCGGCGTTGCCGGCATCCTGCTCGGAATCGCCCCAAATGCCTGGGTTGCCGGGTTGGCCATGTTCTTGGCTGGACTGTTCTGGCTCCTGACCCTGGCGACACTCAATGCCACCGCACAGCTGATGTCACCCGCGTGGATCCGGGGGAGAGCCATGTCGATCTACTCGCTCGCTTTCGCCGGCGTTCTCCCTCTCGGGTCGATTGCCTCCGGTCTCGTCGCCGACCGGATCGGCACACGCGGGTCGCTCGTGATCTTCTCCTCGGCCGCACTGATCCTTGGCTTCGTCGCCCCCCGATTCCGGGTGCCGCACCTGGACGCCGTGATGACACCGGAATTCACCGGAGACGTTGACGCGGTGGTCAGCCACGATGTGGGTGCCTTCGAAGGCGGACCGGTGATCGTGCTCAACACCTGGAAGATCGACGATGCGGATTTCGCCGCGTTCACCAGACTGATGAATGAGGTGCGCCTGGTCCGGCTTTCAACCGGCGCCTATCGATGGCGACTCTTCCGTAGCACGTCGGACCCGACCCGGCTCACCGAGCTGATGGCGGTCGAAAGCTGGGAGGAGCATCTCGCCCAACATCGCCGGATCGACGATGCGGCGGCGGCGTTGCTGAAGCGGGCACGGGCGTTTGACCAAGACGGTGGGCCGAGGACCAGACACCTGATCTCGATCGATGTTGAGAACCCGCCCGATTTCGAAGACCTCGTCGCCGTCCACGATGAGATGCACCAGCGCGACGGCTCGATCCCTCAGGAGGATCAGGGTTCCTGAGCGAACCGCATCTCCCGTTTGAACTTCATCCAGTCGGACTTCTTTGTCGACCAGGCGATGTCAGTGATGATCATCACCGCACCCAGAGCCGGCAACGCCCACACGGCCCAGGTCGGGAGGTCGGCGGCTACAGCCGCTCCGATGAGGGCAAAGGGGAGGGCCTTGGTGACGAGCGCGCCCGAGGCGTGCATCCACGCCCTCTGCCGGGCATCGGCGCGCAGATACGTCGAGTAATCCATCTTGACCCCCGGCTGCGGGCGCGTGACGGCTCCGATGAACCAGTGGGTGAACCGCATCCCCGAGAGCCTCCCGACCAGGAGATGCGCCAGCCCATGAGTGGTTCCCAGCAGGACACCCAGCCCTGCATAGAACGACAGGACCGCCCAGATGCCCTCCGCCGCGTATGCCAGCGCGATCAGGGCCAACCCGCCCGCCGTCGCCACCAACATGAGGACCGTGCCCGCCACGATCCCCAATGCGAGGAAGGCCCACTTCTCGAAGACGCTCCGATCGATGGCGGCGATCCGATCCGCATAGCGGTCCACCAGTTCGGGCTCCCCTTTCACCATGGAGACTGCTGCCCAGAAACCGGTGCCGGCAAGGCCTCTCCCATCGCTCACCGCTCTTTCGGCCGCAGCCAGAGCGCCCTCGATCGGGGTGGGTCCCATGCGCTAAATATAGGTACGGTGCGCGCGGTGCAACCGGCTGAGCCCCTGCGGGGTTCTTGACCGTGATGGATGACCTGGCGAAAGCACTCGCCACCGATCTGGACGCAGCGTTCCCGGCGGTGGTGGAGGAGATGAGCAGACAGCTCTTCTGGGGGCTCCGTCGTATTTGTGGCGACCATCAGGAGGCCGAGGACTTGACACAGGAGACCTTCATAAGGGCATATCGGGCTCTCGGCGGCTATGACCGTGATCGGATCCTGTCGATGAAGCTTCAGCCATGGCTGTGGACCATTGCCATGAACCTGGGGCGGAATCATCTCCGTGACCGCTCACGGCGCCCGATCTATGTCGAGATGACCGAAGTGGGGAGCAGTGACCCCGAGCCGATGGACGGCACGGCGTGGGATCGGCGTCTCGGCACCTTGAACCGTCATCAACGCACCGCGGTCGTTCTCCGCCATTTGGTCGGAATGGGTATCGCTGAGATCGCAGAGGCGACAGGCCGTCCCGAGGGGACCGTCAAGGCCGACGTGCACCGGGCCCTCGCCCGGCTACGCGTAGCAATCGAGGAGGAGCAATGAGCATCGAGTCACAACTGGAGGCACTGATGGGGCAGGCGCCCCCCGGTCTCACCGAGGGCGTCGCCCTCGGCACCGGTCTGGCCGAGGGGTATGAGTTCTACGACTCGGCCATCGGCCCGGTTGCGGTCACCTTCAACCCCGACGGAGTCTCGTCTCTCGACATCGTACACGGCTTCCAGGAGCGTTACGCCGAGCGATTCGGCAAGGTCCTGCTGCCCGCCGAGGCACCCTCGGCGTGGCGCAGGCACATCCCCGAGGCCATCGAACGGGGCACACCCGGCAAGCTCCCCGTCGACCTTCGCTCGGTGACCCGGTTCCAGCAGGAGGTCCTGCGGACCACCGCCACCATTCCCAAGGGCGAGGTCCGCCCCTACGGTTGGGTGGCCAACGAAGTCCAACGACCGAGGGCAGTGCGGGCAGTGGGGTCTGCCGTCGCTCGCAACCCCATCCCTCTCATCATCCCCTGTCACCGCGTGGTGAGGACCGACGGCCACATCGGCAACTACTCGCTCGGCGGGCCGCACTACAAGATCGAGCTGTTGGAGCACGAGGGTGCCAAACCGGATGTCCTCGAGGACCTCGCCTCGCGTCACGTCCGGGTCCGGGCCAACGCCAGCACCGGGATCTACTGCCACCCCACCTGCGGGGGCATACGCCGCTCCAAGCCGTCGAATGTGGTCGACTTCCACTCCATCTCCGACGCCCAGGAAGCCGGCTTCCGGGCCTGCAAGGACTGCCGCCCCGGTTGATGATCCCGTTGTTAATGCCGCGGCGATCAAATGTGATCATTTGGCCGCGCGGAAAGGCAGCAGTCAGCGGTACGCTCGCCGCCAATGCCTGACACGCCGTCCACCGAGCAACTCGCGGTCGACACCATCCGGGCATTGGCCATGGACGCGGTGGAGAAGGCCAACTCGGGGCACCCGGGGATGCCGATGGGGATGGCGGACATCGCAGTCGTCCTCTGGTCCAGGCACCTGAGGGTGGATCCTGACCACCCCGACTGGCCGGACCGTGACCGCTTCGTGCTCTCCAACGGCCACGGGTCGATGCTCCTCTACTCCCTCCTCCACCTCGCCGGCTTCCCGCTCAGCCTCGAAGACATCCGCAACTTCCGTCAGTGGGGGAGTCACACCGCCGGCCACCCCGAGATCGATCAGAAGCTGGGGATAGAGATGACCACGGGCCCGCTTGGTCAGGGCTTCTCCACGGGAGTCGGGATGGCCATCGCCGAGACCCATCTCCGCTCACGGCTCGGCGCCGGGCTCGTCGACCACCACACCTACGGGTTCGTCTCCGACGGTGACTTGATGGAGGGGGTCAGCTCCGAGGCCGCCTCCCTGGCCGGGCACCTCGGCCTCGGCCGCCTCACATATCTGTACGACGACAACGAGATCTCAATCGACGGCTCGACCGACATCACCTTCAGCGAGGACGTCTCCAAGCGCTTCGACGCCTACCGCTGGCACACCCAGGACATCGACGGACACGACCGGGCCGCTGTCGACGAGGCGATCCAATCGGCGCTTGCCGACCCCGACCGGCCCTCCCTGATCGTCTGCCACACTCACATCGCTCACGGCGCCCCCAACCTGCAGGACACCGCCGACGCCCACGGCCAGCCATTGGGCCATGAGGAGGTGAAGCTGGCCAAGGAGATGATGGGCTATCCCTTGGATCCCGAGTTCTACGTCGACGACTCCGTATACGCCTTCTTCAAAGTGGCGATGGAGCGGGGACGTCAAGCTCATGGCGAGTGGCGGGAGCGCTTCGACTCGGCCGACACCACCGAGTGGGAGCGGTTTCATGCGCCAAGCCGGGTCACCCTGGACGGTCCCGGGTTCGAGCCCGGGGAGAAGCTGGCGACCCGAGCTTCATCTGGCAAGTTGTTCAGTGAGATCGCCGAGAAGGCACCCGGCTTCATAGGAGGCGCCGCCGACCTGGCGGGGTCGACCAAGACCGTGATCGACCCGGGACGGCTCTTCTCCAAGGACGATCCGGGCTCCCGGGACATCGCCTTCGGGGTTAGAGAGCATGCCATGGGCGCCGTTGTCAACGGCATGGCCATTCACGGTGGTCTCAAGCCGTATGGCGCCACGTTCTTCATCTTCTCCGACTACATGAGGCCGGCGGTCAGGCTATCGGCGCTCATGCAGATCCCATCGATCTGGGTCTGGACCCACGACTCGATCTTCCTCGGTGAGGACGGACCCACCCATCAGCCGATCGAGCACCTCGCCTCGCTGCGGGCCATGCCCAATCTTTGGCTGATCCGCCCAGGCGACGCCAACGAGGTGATCCGGGCCTGGGAGATCGCCCTCAATCGGACCGACGGGCCCACGGCACTCGTCCTGACCCGACAGGATCTCCCCACGCTGCCCCCTGGTCAAGTCGACAAAGGCGGGTACGTGGTCCGCGAAGGATCGGACGTGACCATGATCGGGACAGGCTCCGAAGTCGCCACGACGCTGGGAGCCGCCGACCTCCTCGAGGGCGAAGGTATCTCGGCCCGAGTCGTCAGCCTCCCCTGTTGGGAGCTGTTCTTCGAACAGCCCGAGGAGTACCGGGAGGCCGTACTCGGCGCGGCGCAACGTGTCTCGGTCGAAGCCGGTTCTGTGTTCGGCTGGGAGAGAGTCGTCGGGGACGAGGGGCTCAGCATCGGAATCGACCATTTCGGGGCCTCGGCGCCAGCCGGGGTGCTGGCCGAGCAGTTCGGGCTCACCCCCGACGCCGTGGCGGCCAAGGTCAAGGCACACCTCAACCGGTGAGCATGACTGCCGACGTGGTCATCGTCGGCGCCGGCATCGCCGGGGTGTCAGCTGCCTATCACCTGACCGTCCGGCATGGTCTCGGCGAGGTGGTGATAGTCGACCCGAGACCCCCATTGACCCTGACTTCGGACAAGTCGACCGAGTGCTATCGGAACTGGTGGCCAAACAAGCCGATGGTCGATCTGATGAACCGATCGATCGACCTCCTCGACGAAATCGCAGTGGAGACCGACTTCGGGCTGAATCGCCGGGGTTATCTATTCGCGACCGCGGAGAGCGGGACCTTCTCCGACCTGGTCGAGCAGACGGAGATGATCCGGCGTCTCGGCGCCGAGGCCGACATCCTCGACGATTTGGTGCTGGCTCGGGAGTACCCGTTCCTGACCCCTGATGCGGTGGGTGGGATCCGTCTCCGTCGCGCCGGCTGGTTCAGCGCCCAGGGCCTCGGCCAATGGATGCTGGATCGGGCCCGCGACGCCGGCACACGACTTGTCAGAGCCGAGGTGACCGCAATCGGCGACGGGGTCGCCCTCTCCGACGGCTCGACCATCGCAACGCCGGCGGTGGTGATCGCCGCCGGCCCGATGTCGGGCGGGCTGGCCGCGATGGCCGGGATCGAGCTGCCACTCTTCTCCGAGCTCCATCTGAAGGTCATCTTCAAGGACCACTTGGGAGTGGTCCCGCGCGGTGCGCCGATGACCATCTGGAGCGACCCTCAACTCATCGGCTGGACCGAATCGGAAAGGGCCGAGCTGACCTCCATGGGTCGCGGTGAGTTGACAGGCGAGATGCCGATGTTCTGCCACTTCCGACCCGAGGGCGGCCCCGATTCACCATATGTCGTCGCACTTTGGGAGTATCACGACGAGGTCGTCGAGCCGGTCTGGCCTTTGCTCGAGGATCCTCTCTATCCCGAGGTGGTCATGAGGGGGCTCACCACGATGGTGCCCGGGCTGGGGGCATACCGAGGTCGCATGCCCGAGTCGTTCGTCGACGGCGGCTACTACACCAAGACGGTCGAGAATCGGCCGCTGATCGGGCCGACCATGGTGCCAGGCGTCTATCTGGTCGCAGGGCTCTCCGGGTTCGGGGTGATGGTCTCGGCGGGCGCCGCAGACCTGCTCGCCCACCACATCGTCGGGGACCAGCTTCCGGGCTATGCCGAGGCGTTCCTCCTCGAGCGCTACGACACTCCCGGCTACCTCGCAGAGATCGAGCGCGCCGCCACAGGTCAGCTTTAGTGGCGGGCCGCCTAGCGTTCGGTCAACGCAGAGACAGGAGAACCATGCCAACGCGACACAGCTACCCCGAAGGCGTGCCCTGCTGGAGCGACCTGGCCGCGACCGACGTCGAGGCAGCGGGGACCTTCTACTCTGCGCTTTTCGGTTGGGAGCTCGAGAATGTGGAGACCGGCACAACCCCATACCGCATGGCATTGCAGAAGGGTCTTCCCGCCGCCGGTATCGGAGCGGCACCCGACGAACAGCCCTTCAGCGTCTGGACGACCTATTTCGCGGTCGACGATGCAGATGCAGCCGTCGACCGGGCGAAGGAGGCGGGTGGCACCGCTCTCGTCGAGCCGTTCGACGTCACGGACGCAGGACGCATGGCCATCCTCTCCGACCCCACCGGAGCGATGTTCGGAATATGGCAGGCAGGCACCCATTTCGGTGCCGCCATCGTCAACGAGCACGGCGGGCTCAACTGGAACGAGCTCATTTCTGACGACTTGCCGACGGCTCTCCCCTTCTACGAGAGGATGCTGGGATTCACCCACAAGACCTCCCAAGGGCTGAGCGGGCCATACACCACGCTCTCGATCGGGGACCGGGCTGTTGCCGGAGCCATGCCGCCGCCGGCGGAGGGCATCCCCAACAACTGGGGGGTCTATTTCGCGGTCGAGAACGCGACCGACGCGATGGCGGCCGCCATGGAGAACGGAGGTCAGATCCTCTTTGGCCCCATGGAAGTCGCCGAGGTCGGGACATTCGTCGGGATCACCGACCCCACCGGGGCGAGCTTCACGGTGATAGAGCTCGCCACTGCAATCGACTGACGGTGGCGCGGGCGGCCCACCCGAGCTCCGCTCCCTTCCCGCGATTTAGCATCGAGTGATGCGTCGCCTCTTGCTCGCCGGGGTCCTGCTACTCGTGGCATGTGACCAGCCACCACCACTTCAGGGAATCGACCTCCCACCCGCCTCACTCCCAGACGACCTCAACGCCGAGCAGTGGGCGATCGCATTCTCCCACGAGTTCGAGCCCGGCTTCTGGACCGCTGGCCCGCACGTCTACAAGCTCCTGCTCGACTGTCCCGATGCCGGCGACACCCTGGTCGACAGCGAGCTCTCCTTCTTCGCCGCGGGGCCTGACTTCCCCACGGTCGACTCACCGATCTATCTGCGTCTGTCCGGATTGAGCACGACCAGGCTGGGTCAACCCGATCTCAGCTTCATGAGCACCGAACAGGAGACCACAGCACTCTTGACCGTCATAGGCCTCTCCAACGACCAGGTGACCGCGGCTTCCGAATGTGTCGGCGAGGTCCAGTTCGACGACGGTCAATCCGCTCGCCTACGTCCCTCGAGCCCGTTTCGCCCCTAGCGGGAGTGGCCGAGAAACCAGTCGTACAAGGCAGGGTCGCGGTAGGCGATCTCATAGGTGGCGAAGTGGCCCTCGTCGGGATAAGTCGTCCACTTCACCTCGGCGTCGCAGAGTTCCTCCCACGCCTCGACCTGTGACCGGACCGGCTCGAACTGGGCGATGAGATCCTGCTCACCGTGAATCACCCAAACCGGAACGCTCGTGAGCCGGCAGGCGAGCTCCGCCGGCGGCATCGGGGCCTGCTGAAAACCACTCCCGGACAGCGAGGCCATCGCTGCATACCGCTCCGGATGACGGCTGGCGATGTGCCACGATCCAAAGCCGCCCATCGACAGACCGGTGAGGTACACCCGATCGGGATCCACCAGATAGGTGTCCAGGACCTTCTGGAGAAGGCCATCCACCACCTCTGGCTGATTCCCCGTGTACCAGGTGGTCTGTGGTGAGGCTTGAGGTGAGACGACCACGAAGTCGAAGTTATCCGGCTGCTCTCCCAACGCGAGAACCGCCGGGAGGCCGAAGCTGATGACAAACGTCGAGTCGTAGTCGTCGTCACCACTGCCGTGGAGGAAATAGATGAGCGGGTAACGCTTGTCCCGGTCCTCGCCGTATCCGTCGGGCAGCCAGACGAGGTACCTCATCTCCTCACCGGTGTCATGGACGTACGTCCCCTGGAGATGTTGCTCGGTGAGCACGTCGATCGATGACGTGCACGACACGAGAGCCACGAGCGCCGCCAATACGACACGCATGGAGGCGAGGCTACATCTGACCTAGGAGAACTTGGTCTTGGGCCTCTCCTGGAGGACCTCGTCGAGGTAGATGTCGACCTTCTCGTTGTAGAAGGCGACGAGACCGGCGACCTTCTGCGACTCCGGGAAGGGGGTGTCGTAGGCCCAGGCCAGGTTCTCGTGTGTCTGACCGTCGGTCGTGGCCGACCAGTAGCGCGCGGTCCCCTTGTACGGGCAATGGGTGGCCTTGTCGGTCGGGGTGAGGAGGTCCATCCTGACGTCGGTCTTCGGTAAGTAGTACCGGGTGGGCAGATGGGTCTCATGAAGGAAGGATCCGTTGGTCGAGTCGGCCACCGTCACCCCATCGACCTCGATTCGGACCCGCCTACCGGAAGGGAGGATGTCGATCCGGGTGTAGGGGTCCCGGGGGTGCACATAGACCTCCTCGTTCTCCTCGAACCAGTGGCCCATCGTGTCCCAGACGAAGGCAAAGTGACCGGCGAGCTCTTCCACGCTGGGCTCGCGGTAGGAGTAGGCGGCGCCTTCGGAGCCGTTGACCTTCACCAAGTACTGGGAGGCCTCACCCCGGCTTGGGCTCTTTCGCGTCTCCCCGGTCTCGACGAGTAGATCGGTCCTCACGTCGACCTCAGGAAAGTAGTAGGTGGGGAAGTAAGGGACCTCCCACACCAATAGGGGGCTGAGGGTATCGGCAACGATCTCGCCGCCAAGCATCACCCGGACCCGTTTGGCTCCGGGCTCGACCCTCACGCGTCCGCGATCACTCATTTGAGACTCTCCTGGTTGATGGGTGTACTCGGGTCAACCCGGGACATCGGATCAGGATTCCCCGTCCGTGTGCTCGGATACCTGGCGCCCGGCACCTCTAATAGACGACGACCGTGTCGAGCGGGCCCCCGATCGCCAGCTTGCGGCTTTCCCAATACTCCCCAAAGCGACCGACGAGCCCGGCGGGCTTCTCGGCATAGACGCGCCGACCGAGGATCTCCCCTGCCGTCTGCAACTCGGTTCTCCGCTGATGAGCCAGGGCCCGGAGCAGAGATCTCTCACGAGGGTCGGGGCACAGATCGGGCCGATTCCGCAGCAGAGCCACCAACTCGGTCAGGTCATGATCCTCGCCGAGGAGGTCCCCGAGCCGTTCCAAGGTCATCGCGGTGCCCACGACCACTTCAGGCCACAGTGGAGCGAGGAACTCCATCTGATGTCTCAGATCCTTGACCCTCTTCCTCCATTCATGGAAATCGTGAGGTCCACTGCGTCGATAGGCCCGCACCATGTTGTGCCGTCCATCCGTGTAGGTCCTGGACAGTCCGGGCCCGACCGCCTCATAGGAATCACGGATCCCCATGCCGTACACCTCTCTCGCATCCGGGTCCGTGGGCCACGATGAGTACCGGTGGTAGGCGCGCTCCAAGCCTCGAACCACCCGCCCCACCAGATTGGGATCTTCCAGCGCCTTCGACTCGGTGAGGTCTCGGCGACGTTCGAGACGTCGTGTCAGATCGAGAAAGGTCTCGTCCGCCAGCAAATCGCCGTAGAGGTCCCTGATGGATGTCGCGGCGATGAGGACCCCTTGTGCCGATCGGATCTCGGCGATGAGCCGACCGTTTTCCCCAAGGGTGCCGTTCTCGAAGTCGAACACCTTGCGGGGCAGCTCACCACGGATCAGGCGCAACAAGGCACGGACCCTTTTGATCGACTTTCTCGACTCGTGCACGGCGCCCCCAAAATCGACCTCGCCGTCGAAAAAACCCGCCGCGGCGCGCTCGAGCTGCTCCATGGTCACTCGCTTGACCCCGACCCCCAGGGACTCTGACTCACCGAGCTGGAGAGTTGCGTCGAACGTGGCCAGGTCCTTGTCGCCCGGCGAGTAGGTGGCCAAGACGGTCACAGATCAAGCGTAATGTCGGGTGCCGTGAGATCTGCGGGTCTTCTCCCATACCGTGTCAACCCTCATCTGGAAGTTCTGATCGGCCATCCGGGCGGTCCGTGGTTCGCCAAGAGGGATGCGGGCGCGTGGTCCGTGCTCAAGGGTTTGGTCAGGGAGGGGGAAGACGACTTGTCGGCTGCAGCCCGAGAGTTCGAGGAAGAGACCGGTTGGACGGCCCCCGAAGCGGATTGGGTCCCGCTGGGTGAGACGACGCTCAGGTCGCGGAAGACGGTGATCGCATGGGCTGTCGAGGTTGACTTCGACGTCGACACCTTCGAGCCAGGCACCTTCACGCTCCATGGATGGGAATACCCGGAGGTCGATCGGGTCCGGTGGATGACGCCGGAGGTGGCGCGTGGCAAGCTCAACCCGGCCCAAGCGGTGTTCATCGTTCGATTAGAGAGCCGCCTCGGGTTGAATAGCCGATAGGAAGAGTCGATGACCGACATGCCACAGACAGAATCTGAGTGGAAGAAGAAGCTCAGCTCGGAGCAGTATCAGGTCCTTCGGGAGGGAGCGACCGAGCGTGCCTTCACCGGCAAGTACTGGGACGCAAAGACCGAAGGCGTCTACCGCTGTGCCGGATGCGGCGAGAGCCTGTTCTCCTCGGACACGAAATTCGAGTCGCACAGCGGCTGGCCCAGCTTCTTCGAGCCGCTCGCCGAGGGTGCCATCGACGAGGAGGTCGACCGTTCCTACGGGATGGTGCGTACCGAGATCAGGTGCGCCAACTGTGGTGGCCATCTCGGTCATGTGTTCAACGATGGGCCGAATCCGACCGGTCTGCGTTACTGCGTCAACTCCGCCTCGCTCGACCTGGAGGAGGGCGCGACGGGCCACTAGCGCCTGACCTCGTCGATGACGGCGAGGTATTCGGCGTCGAGCGACGTGGCCGGGATGTCGCCGATACGCAAGCGCCGCTCAATGGTGTCGCCGTCCAGGAACGGTGCGACTTCCATCTCGCCGATCAATTGGAGCACTGCACGATTGTCGGACTGGGCCTCGAAACAGATCTCGCCCACCCCATCGGCCCGGGCGATCGCGATCAGCGCCCGAAACAGGGCGGTGCCCACACCGTGGCGTTGAAACTCGTCGAGCACGGTTATCGCCAGCTCGGGACAGCCCCCGTCGGCCGGCAGGATGTATCGCCCTACACCTGCCACCTGGCCATCCACGGCCGCCCCCCAGGCAACATGTGTGCGTTGGTCGACATCGCTCAGGTAGTCGAGCTCCCACTCGGTGAGATGCGCCACGCCCTGACCGAATCGGGCGTAGCGGCTCTCGATGGAGAGGGCGTCGATCCCCTTCTCGAAGAACTCGCGGTCGGAGCTGAGCACCGGGCTCAGCGTGGCAGTGCGGCCGTCCTTGATCGGCACCTCGATCTTGGGTCGGTCCTCGGGCAGCACGATCTTCATGGCAGGGTGTCAATTGAAGTCGCTCCGGGATGACACGGCACTATCGCGCCACAGGGGTAACTTCACCGTCGATGGCAAAGAGACGGCTGGCCACAGCTACGTCGGGCTTCGGGTCGGGCAAGCGCGAGTCACATGACTCGACGTCGTTCTACGAGCGCTTCATCTCTCCGGTGGTCTCCGTTGACGAGGGGGTGGCGCCGCCAGTGGTCATCGACCGGCTCTTCTGTGGGGACGCCCGGGACATGACAGACGACCAGGTCGCCAACTCGTCTGTGGCGCTGGTGGTGACCTCGCCGCCCTATTTCGCGGGGAAGGAGTACGAGACGGACCTGGCTGCGGGTCATGTTCCCTCGAGCTATGTCGACTACCTGCAGATGCTCCACGACGTGCTGTCGGCATGTCTCGCCAAGCTGGAGCCGGGCGGTCGGATGGCGGTCAACGTGGCCAACCTCGGCCGCAAGCCGTACCGATCGTTGTCCGCGGACGTGATCTCGATCCTCCAGGACGACCTGGGGATGCTGTTACGCGGTGAGGTGATCTGGCAAAAGGCCAGGGGAGCCGCCGGGAGCTGTGCATGGGGCTCCTTCCGCTCGCCGCAGAACCCGGTGCTGCGTGACGTGACCGAGCGGGTCATCATTGCCTCGAAGGGACGTTTCGACCGTGCAGTCAAGCAACCGGACCGGGAGTCGAGGGGACTTCCCCACAAGGCGACGATCGAGACCGGCGAGTTCCTCGAAGCCACGATCGATGTCTGGGAGGTGCCCAGCGAGAGTGCCACCCGGGTCGGTCATCCTGCGCCGTTCCCGGTCGCCCTGCCCAGACGTCTGATCGAGCTGTACACCTATCGAGGCGACCTGGTGCTCGACCCATTCATCGGATCGGGCACCACCGCCGTGGCCGCGATCGAGACCGGGCGTCATTACGTGGGCTTTGACACCGAGGAGTCGTACCTCGAGCTGGCCGAGCGGCGGGTGACAGGGGCGAGAACGTGAAGGTGCGGATCCTTGCCGTGTGCGCAGGCAATACCTGCCGCTCCCCGGCGGCAGCAGCGGCCATCCTCGAGGCGGCCGACGACCGTGGGGTGCTGGTCGACGTCGACTCGGCCGGCACCGGCACCTGGCATGTGGGGGCACCCCCAAATCCCCAGATCGTGGCGGCCGGGGACCGCGCCGGGTTGGAGATCAAGGGACGGGCGCGCACGGTGAACCGGTTGGATTTCAGCCGCTACGACGTGATCGTCGTCATGGATCGGGCGAACCTTCGTGACGTGACCGCTCTCGCTCCGACACTCGAGGACCGCGCCAAGGTGCGGCTGTTCAGGACGTTTGATCCCGACACCGACTCCGATGAGGTTCCCGACCCATACGGGGGGCCCGACGATCGATTCGACCAAACGATCGCAGAGGTCCGCGGCGCCGCGGCCGGGTTGATCGACTCACTGGTCTCAACCGCCGTGAAGGATTCGGTAGCCCTCGAGTAGGAAGTCGAGAGCCGTCCGGGCCGGGTCATCGGCAACGAGGAGCGTGGCATAGCCAAGACTGGCCCCATTGAACCCCTGACCGTTCCAATACGAATGCGAGCGATCGACCTCCCCCCATGCGGCCACGTACAGATATGGCTCGAGGTGGCCGGCATCTCCGGGTGACGCCCCAAAGCTCGCACGCTGACCCATCGCCTCGTTCCCCATCTCCGTGGCGGGGTCGAAATGCTCCGGCCAGAGCTGCACTTCCGAGACCTGGTCGTCGTCCGTGCCGTGGCCGCGGAGACGGTTCAACACGTCGAAGGCAAACTCGAACCAATCCCCGATCGCTCGCGCCGAGGTGTCGTCGACGATGAGAGGGGTGTCGGGGTCGGCCGGTTGGAGAGGGTCATGGAATCCTTCGAACCAGTCGACCTCGTATTCATGACCGAAAAACTCGGCTGCGGCCGTGATCGTGGTGATCCGTTGTGTGGCAACGTTGCCGCCTTGCTCATGGACGAGTACGTCGCCGTCGACACGGGCCACCCGCCCTTCGAACTCGGGGGTCCCGAATCCCCCCGGGGTGGCGCGCAGACCCATCCGCCCGACTGCTTTGTATCGGGCTGGCCCCAGCGCGAAGAAGGCGAGCTGGTGAAGCGCGCCTCTGGTCTCGACATACCGGCCCGGTATCGCTCCAAGGGTCATCTAGTTGCGCCGTCATCCCCAGGCCGACGCCAGAATGTCGCCAGCTGGCCCACAGCGGCCAGGACCCCACCACCGAGTATCCCGGCGCCGACTGCGCCGCTCAGAGTCTCGTCGATGCCCAACGCGGCATCGATCGATATCGACCCAGGCCCGGCAACTGCCAGGGTCAGTGCGACGACGGTCAGCGTGACCACGTACTCATAACCCTCGTCGGGCCGGTGGAACACGAAGAATCCCGCAAAACGATGGATCGACCAGAAGGCTACGACCATCGTCGCAGCAAGACCGGCCGCGGCGATGGCGGTGAGTATGCCGGCGATCAGCGCCACTCCGATGACCACCTCGTTGATCGCCGAGAGGACCGCATTGAGTCGCGGCAACCGGAAGCCCTTTGAGCCGAACCAGCGGGCCGTCCCTTCGAGGCTGCGGGCATGGTTGACGCCATGGGCCAGGATCACGATGCCGGCCCAGACCCTGAGAGCGAGGAGCGCGAGATCGATCTCGGCCATCACGGCCTTCGCTTCCGATGGCGAGCGGTCGAGGGCTCGCTCAAGCGGCGATAACGCCACAGGACCAGTGCGGTGCCGACGGCCATCATGGTCCCGGCGGTGGCGAGCAGGCCGTTGAACGCACCTGAGGCGCCCTCGACGGGCCCGACTGCCACTCGGTCATCAGCCGGGAAGACAGAGGGTGTCGTCGAGGGAGTGGCGGTCGTCGTCGGGGGTGCGACGGTTGTGGTCGTGGACGTCGTCGTGGTCGGGGGAACGCTTGTGGTGGTGGTGGTCGGAGGGACCGTCGTGGTCGTGGACGTCGTCGTCACAGATGTGGTGGGCGTGGTCGACGATGTCGAGGTGGTGGCTGCCGCTGGGGCGGCCCCACCACGCGTGGCTGCCACCTCCGACCGCAACGTGCCGGTCACATACGAGTAGAGGCTGTCGCCGGGACAAGTCGTGTTGCTCATGGTCCGATGACCCGTGATCGTCGGCGTGGTCACCGATGTGCCCGCCGGCCACTTGTTGGAGCCTCTGGACGTGAATGTCACCTCCGCACCCTCGGCCGTCGACACGCCATACCGGTCTGAGAGCCAGGCCAGAACCTGGACCAGCGATGCCCTGGCTGCCACCGATGGCTCAGCGCTGTTGTAATCCCCGATCAGGCACACGAGTTGAGTGAAGCCCTGATTGCCACCGGTGGCGTCGCCGGCCACCGGACCGTTGAGACTCCCGGCCCTTGCCTCCCAAACCCCACCATCAGCGTCGATGACGAAGTTGTAGGCAACGTCGTTCCAACCCTTCTCCCCCGTGTGGAAGTGATACCAGCTTCTCAGGATCGCCGGGGCATCGGCGCCGGTATGGCCGTTGTGGGAGGCGGAGTGATGAACGATGAGAAACTCGACATCCTCGCCGGCGAGAGGGCCCTTGGGTGGCAGGTCCTCTCCCCAACTGGAGCGAGGGTTGATCGTCAGCCCCCTTGCCGGAAGAGCCAGCCCACCGCCGACGACCGTCAGACCGGCGGCCGCTGCGATGAATTGACGTCGGGTTAGGGGTGACATCAAGCCAAACCCTATATTCGCTCGGACTCATGTCTACGGTTCGCCCCTCATGACCAGCTGGACAGAAGGCGCCCTCGCACTTCTCGTGGTGCTTGGCCTGGGTATGGGACTGTTCCTCTTCAGCGGTCAGACACTGGGCGATGGGGCGACCACCACCACCCAACCGACGATCGTCGATCCGGAGGCGGCGGCGCGGGGCCAGGTCCTCGCCGAGGGCCAGGGGTGTCTGCAATGTCACACCACCGACGGCTCGCAAGGCTCCGCACCAACATGGAAGGGACTGGCGGGATCGACCCGCCCCCTGACCAACGGTGAGGAGGTTCTCGCCGACGACGCCTATCTGTTCAATTCGATCGTCGACCCGGCCTCGCAGGTCGTGGAGGGTTACGAGGCGATAATGCCCACCTTCTTCGTCGACCAGCTCGATGAGCAGCAAATCACCGACCTGGTCGAGTATGTGAAGACTCTCGCTACATAAAGTGGCTGGTCAGACCATTATTCTTATCTGAAGTTGATACAACCGCACTCAGGTTGTACCATCTAACAGGACTTAGACCCATGATCGGAAGGAAGAAGACAATGTCACGTGCGGTAGGTATCGACCTGGGCACCACCAACAGCGTCATTGCCGTCCTGGAGGGTGGCGACCCGACGGTCGTCGCCAATGCAGAGGGGGGACGGACCACTCCGTCGATCGTTTCCTTCAAGGACGGCGAGGTACTCGTTGGCGAGGTTGCCAAGCGTCAAGCCATCACCAACCCGGATCAGACGGTCCGCTCAGTCAAGCGTCACATGGGGACCGACTGGTCGATCAAGATCGATGACAAGGACTACACCGCCCAGGAGGTATCGGCCCGCATCCTGATGAAGCTGAAGCGGGACGCCGAGTCCTACCTGGGTGACACCGTGACCGATGCGGTCATCACCGTCCCGGCTTACTTCAACGACGCCCAGCGTCAGGCAACCAAGGAAGCCGGTCAGATCGCCGGGCTCAACGTCCTTCGCATCATCAATGAGCCCACCGCTGCGTCCTTGGCGTACGGGCTGGACAAGCAGTCCGATCAGACAATCCTCGTCTTCGACCTCGGCGGGGGGACCTTCGACGTCTCCGTGCTCGAGATAGGCGACGGCGTGTTCGAGGTCAAAGCCACCTCCGGTGACACCCACCTCGGTGGTGACGACTGGGACGACGCCATCATCGCCTGGCTGGTCAAGAGTTTCAAGGATGATCATGGCGTCGACCTGGCAGCCGATCGCATGGCCAGTCAGCGTCTGAAGGAGGCTGCCGAGAAGGCGAAGATCGAGTTGTCGAGCGTGGCCGAGACCGAGGTGAATCTCCCGTTCATCACCGCCACCAACGCAGGCCCGCTGCACATGCAGTACAAGCTGACCCGATCCGATTTCCAAAAGCTGACCGAGGACCTGCTCGACCGGACCAAGCGGCCATTCGCGCAGGCGATCAAGGACGCCGGGATCAAAGTCGAGGAGATCGAACACGTGGTCATGGTCGGCGGCTCGACCCGCATGCCTGCCGTGCAGGAGCTGGTGCATAAGTTCACCGGTAAGGAGCCTCACAAGGGAGTCAACCCCGATGAGGTCGTTGCAGCCGGTGCAGCCATCCAGGCGGGCGTGCTCAAGGGCGATGTCAAGGACATCCTCCTGTTGGACGTCACCCCCCTGACGCTCGGGATCGAGACCAAAGGTGGGGTCATGACACGCATGATCGAGCGCAACACGACCATCCCCACCAAGCGGTCGGAGATCTTCACCACGGCCGAGAGCAACCAGCCAGAGGTTGAGATTCACGTGCTTCAGGGTGAGCGGACGATGGCCAACGACAACAACAGCCTGGGCAAGTTCCGGCTCACCGGCATCCCGCCGGCGCCCATGGGAATACCCCAGATCGAGGTCACCTTCGACATCGACGCCAACGGCATCGTGCATGTGAACGCCAAGGACCTGGCCACCAACAAGGAGCAGAAGATGACCATCACCGGTGGTACTGCCCTTGCCCAGGACGACATCGACCGCATGGTCACGGACGCCGAGGCGTACGCCGAGGAGGACGCCAAGCGGCGTGAGGCGGTCGAGACCCGCAACCAGGCCGAGCAACTGGTCCACCAGACCGACAAGCTCATCGAGGAGTCGGGTGAGCAGATGACCGCTGAGGAGAAGACGTCAGTTGAGAATGCCAAAGCCGCCCTCAACAAGGTCCTCGGCGACGCCGATGCCGAGACCGAGGAGATACGGGCGACCATGGATGAGCTCATCCAGGCCAGCCAGGCCATGGCAACCCGTCTCTATCAACAGGCCGCCGCCGGACAGAGCGGAGCCGCCGATGGCGGAGGTGCTGATGCCGATGACGACGTAGTCGAGGCGGAGATCGTTGACGAGGATGAGTGACGTCAACGCCGAGATTCCCGAAGAGGTCGTCGAGGCAGCTCCCGTCGTACAGGCCCGACAGGCTCCAGACCCGCATGAGCTGGGTTTGGAGCTGCCGGACGACCCCGATACCGCCATCGAGCTCATGCTCACAGAGCTCACCACCGCCCGAGAGGAAGCGACGTCCTATCTGGACGATCTGAAGCGTGTCGCGGCCGACTTCGACAATTACCGCAAGCGGACGATGAAAGAGAGTGCCGTCATGCTCGATCGGGCCACTGAGAAGGTGGTGCACGGTCTGATGCCGGTTCTGGACTCCTTCGACGCCGCCCTCGCCACCGAGCCCACGACCGAGACCGAGCAGAAGCTCTACGCCGGGATGCTCAACACCCGGGAACAACTACTCAACGCATTGAAGGACGAGGGGCTCGAGATCATCCCGACGATCGATGAGCCGTTCGATCCCGAGATCCATGAGCCGGTGGGTGCGCCGGGTGGTGACGGGGAGCTGATCGTGTCCCAGGAGCTTCGCCGGGGCTACCGACTCAATGGGAAGGTGCTGCGGGCGGCTTTGGTCGTATTGGAAGTGCATGAATGAACCGCGACTGGATGGACAAGGACTTTTACAAGGTCCTCGGTGTAGCCGAGACGGCGACAGCTGAGGAGATCAAGAAGGCATATCGAAAGCTGGCACAACTCCACCACCCCGACGCCAACCCGGGGGACTTGTCCGCCGAGGACCGGTTCAAGGAGATCTCCGAGGCCTATGCGACGCTGTCCGACATCGAGCAGCGCAAGGAATACGACCAGGTGCGTCGTCTCGCCGCCACCGGCGGGTTTGGCGGGTTCGGAGGTCGGCAAGGCGGGTTCGGTGGACAGCAGGTGAGAGTCGAGGACCTGCAAGACCTGCTCAGCGGGTTTGGCGGCATCGGTGACTTGTTCGGCTTCGGCTCACAGCGCTCCCGGGGCGGCCCCGCCCGTGGCAATGACCTCGCCACCGAGCTGACCATCGGCTTCGAGGACGCCGCCTTCGGCGTGACGACCGACGTCACGGTGGAGGGGGCGGCGCCCTGTTCGAGATGCTCCGGCTCCGGTGCGGAGCCAGGTTCGGCGGTCACCACCTGTCCGACCTGCGGTGGACGGGGTGTGGTCGCCCAGAATCAGGGACTCTTCTCCTTCTCACAGCCCTGTGGACAGTGCGGCGGCTCGGGCCGGCTGATCGAAACGCTGTGCACAAAGTGCCGTGGCTCGGGCTCTGAGAACCGGCTCAGGCAGGTCAAGCTACGGGTACCGGCCGGTGTCAAGGACGGAGCGACACTCCGGCTCCGTGGCAAAGGCGCCCCGGGAAGCTTCGGTGGCCCTGCCGGCGACCTGATGGTCCGAATCCGGGTCGCCCCGAGCCGCACGTTTGGCCGAAGGGAGAACGACCTCACCGTGAAGGTGCCCATCACCTTCACCGAGGCCACGCTCGGCACCAAGATCGACGTCCCGACCCTGAACGGCGGAGTAAAGGTGAAGATCCCGGCAGGCACACCATCCGGCAAGACCTTCCGGGTCAGTGGCAGGGGAATCACCCCCGAGCGAGGTCGTCGCGGTGACCTCCTGGTGACTGTGGAAGTGGCCGTCCCGCAAAGGGTGAGCAAGGATGAGAAGAGGCTGTTGGAGGAATTGGCACAACATGAGACCGACGACATCCGGTCCCATCTGAGATGATTGGAACGACGTCATGACAGACTCACAACGAGCCGTATTCGTCATCTCGGTTGCCGCCGAACTGGCCGGGATGCACCCACAGACCCTCCGGATCTATGAGCGCAGGGGGCTGATCGACCCTGCCCGCACCCCAGGTGGGACACGTCGATACTCACAGGAGGACATCGAGCGGCTCCAGCTGATCCAGGACATGACCAACCAGGGGATGAACCTCGAAGGTGTGCGTCGCGTGCTGGCCCTCCAGGAGGAGAACCGCCGTCTCAGGAGAAAGGTGGATCGGCTCCGAGACAAGATCGAGGAGATGGAGGAGGCAGCCGAGCATGCCGGTCGGGCGCCCGAGATCGTCTTGCGCAGTCAGATCCAGACGATCTACCGCGACCGCTGATGCCCGGCTCATACACCGGTCCCGTCAGGATCATGGGGAGCGATGGGGTGCTCCTGACCACCGGCGCGGCTGCTCTGGAGACCGACCATGTCATGGGAACCTGGAAAGGTGTCGTGCAGACGCTGCGTGGCACCGCAGTGGCGGGCAAGGCCCTGGTCGTCGAGCTCGAGATCCCGGGCGGCGGTCGGGGACGGGCGCAGCTGACCCCCCAGGGCGAGGTCGGCGAGAAGGCCACCTCGGCAGTCACCGGCCTCGGCAACCCACCCTTCTGAGCCGACCGCGAACCTGAGGTTGTCCGACCTGTACAGAGGTCGGACAACCTCAGGTTTCATTAATCCCCTTGACATATTCCCATATGGTTATGTATGGTCGCTTCTCATGGCGAGAGCAGCCACCACGACCGATCCATTCAATGCCATAGCCGAGCCGCGTCGACGACAGATCCTCGATCTGCTCATCGAAGGCGAGCGGCCGGTGTCCGAGATCGTTGCCGCCCTACCCGTATCCCAGCCTCAGGTCTCCAAGCACCTCAAGGTGCTCAAGGAGGTTGGGCTGGTGAAGTCGCGGTCCGAGGGGAAGCGGCGTCTATATCGAGTCGATGCGGTGGCGCTCAAACCAATGCACACCTGGTTGGAACGGTACGAGGAGTTGTGGAACCAGCGTCTCGATCGTCTCGATCAATACCTCAACACACTGCAGACAAAGGAGAAGGAAGAATGACCACGAGAACAGGCTCGGCAACGGTGGAACTCCCGTCGGATACCGAGATCCTCATCACGCGAGAGTTCGACGCCCCGGCTGACTTGTTGTTCGAGGCATGGACCAACCCGGTGCATGTCCCGAACTGGTGGGGCTTCGAGGACAACCCAATGATCCTATGCGAGATCGATCTTCGTGTAGGTGGCTCATGGCGATTTGTGGTCACCGACGATGAGCACGGAGAATTCGGCTGGCACGGTGTCTATCAGGAAATCGAGCGCCCCAATCGTCTCGTGTCCACCGAGGTATTCGAGGGATACCCGGACGCCGAGTCACTCAACACCGTGACCCTGGACGAAGCCGAAGGGGTGACCACGATGAGGACGAGGGTCCTGCACAAGACCAAGGAGAACAGGGACGGCCACATCGAGGCAGGGATGGAAGAGGGCATGCAGATCACCATGAACCGCCTTGACGCCGTTCTCGAGACCCTCAAAGCAGGGGCCTCCTGATCATGGATATGAAGCTGGAGGTCGTGATACTCCCAGTCTCCGATGTCGACAGAGCGAAGGACTTCTACGTCAACAAGGTCGGGTTCCACCTCGATGTCGATCATCAGCCGAGTGAGGACTTCAGGGTGGTGCAGATGACTCCACCGGGATCGGCCTGCTCGGCCACCATCGGGATGGGTCTCACCGACAACGACCCGGGAGTCGTGAAGGGGACGCACCTCATCGTCGGCGATATCGAGGCGGCCCGTGCCGAGCTGAGCCAGCGCGGCGTCGTCCTCGACGAGGTCCGCTACATGGGACCCGAGGGTTGGGTGCTCGGAGTAGACCCGGAGAGACGTGACTATGCCACCTTCTCGGGGTTCAGCGATCCGGATGGCAACAGCTGGATCCTCCAAGAAGTAGGTCACGGCACAGCCCACTGAGCCGACATGGCTGAGGCACTCACTCGATGAGGGCGAGCTGCCAATCGGAGAGACCGCGCCCTTCATACAGCCCGATTGGAGCTCCCATCCCGGTGAGCACCGACATCGTGCGCTCGAAGCTCGCCGACCCGGGAGATGCCTGCTCGATATGCCAACTCCAGCTGGTCACATTGGTCGGGGTCACATCGATCGACGTGAACCGCCACCTTCCGTTGACCTTCCCGGCGTTGGCGAAGAGGATCAGACCATCCGAGGTTCGTGGGTCGGAATGCATCCCGGAGAGGAAGTTGCCCAGACCGTGGATGATGAACTCACCCCCCACCCGTTCGACCGGGCCGACGATATGGGAGTGATGCGTGATGACCAGGTCGACGAATTCCGACTCGATCAGGGTATGGGCTGTTTCCACCTGAGCCGGAGTTGGCTGCATCCTGTACTCCGTGCAGCAATGCATGCTGATCACGATCAGGTCTGCGCCAACCCCCCGGGCGCGAGCAGCCACGAGCATCAGCTGATCGATGTCGAGCAGTTGGACCAAATGCTCCTGATCACGAGGCATGGCCAGACCGTTGAGCCAGTAGGTGGCTGAGATGTTGGCGATCTGGATCCCATCGACCTGGTACATGGCGGCCTCCCAACCGCCGCCCGGATCGGCTGCCATTCCCGCCTGACCGAGACCGGCCTCTTCGAGGACGGACAAGGTGCCGGAGATCCCGGCGACACCTTTGTCGATCGAGTGATTGGAGGCGGTCGAGCAACCGTCATAGCCCGCCCAGACGAGGGCCCTGGCGATCTCTGCGGGTGCGTTGAACCGGGGATAACTCGTGAGGCCCGAGCTGGTCGGAGACAGCGGCACCTCGAGATGACAGATGGCTAAATCGGCTCGCATGATGAGGTGTCTCACCGACTCGAACATCGGGCGGAAGTCGTAGCCGTCCACCTGGCGAGCCGCCAACGAGACACTCGTGTGGATCAACGTGTCCCCGGTGAAGGCGACCGTCAGCTCCTCCGGCTCGACAGGACTCCATGAACGCCTGGTCGACCGGGCCGCCGGGCCGTGATCGAGCAGGATCAGTGGGCTGCCGTCGGCGGCCCCGTTCTCGACCGAACCGTCGTCGGCCAGTGCGACCGTTGAGACCGCCAAGGCCACAGAGGTCGCTACCAGCAAGGATCGCGCCCGCATGACTTCATCAGTCTGACACAGATCAGACCCGGAACGAAGACCGCAGGGACTCCGGCGATTTATCTGGATAAGACATCTCGCCACGTACTTTGGGGGGATGAAGCTTCTTGGAATGGTCGGCCTCGTCGCTCTGGCCGCCTGCACCGGGAGCGGGTCTGATCAGACCTCGACGACCGAGCCAACGCCGACCACCACCACCGCCATCAGGATGTCGACGACGGTGGAGCCGGCCCCCCAATCCACGTATCCGGCGCCGCCATCGGTCCCAGACGGGCCGCTGGATCCTGCGACCGCCGAGAGCGTCGGCCGGCTGCTGGAGAATCTGTTCGAGGTCGGCTGGGACGTGACAGCCGCCACTGATGTGGCCAGCCAGGGGGATGCACGGGCCGCCTGGCTGATCGCCGACCTGCTCCGCTTCTATCAGGCAGGCCCGGGGCGGGACGAGTTGCTCGCAGCCTTCACCGACCTCACCGGGGCAGAGCCGGACCCCGACCAGGTCGACTTCGTGTGGGCGATGAACCACCTAATCGCCTGGGACCTCCCGGCATGGGAGGGCTACGCGGACGTCAAAGAGCGGGTCTATGCCATGATCGAGCCGACGTGGCAACCCTTCTTCGACGAGGACCATGGTGTCGACTGGCGGTTGGTCACCTGGGGAGGGGTGCTTGCCGACACCCGGGAGCTGGGCGACAACAGTCTCTGCAATTGCATCCCCTCCCTCGACTATCCGACGACCACCGACGCTGCAGGCGGTGACTGGTATCCCGACGATGGCATCGTTTTCGGGGTCGTCGTCGACGGCGATGCCATTGCCCTTCCCAAGAACCAGATGGAGATCCACGAAATGGTCAATCTGACCCTCGGCGGGCGTGAGTTGGGGATCCCATACTGCACTCTGTGCGGCTCGGCCCAGGCCTATTTCGTGGACGACGTGCCTGGGCTCGACCGGGTCGTCCTACGCACGTCGGGGTTGTTGTCGCGGTCGAACAAGCTCATGTACGACCTGACGACCCACTCGGCCATCGACACCTTCACCGGGAGGGCATTGACCGGCCCGCTCGGCGCGGACGGTGTCGTTCTCGAGCAGGTGTCGGTGGTGGCCTCGACCTGGAGGGACTGGAAACAGGCCCACCCCGACACACGGATCATCGCCCAGGACGGCGGGATCGGGCGTACCTACGACGCCGATCCACTCGCCGGCCGGGATGCTTTCGGCCCCATCTTCCCAATCGGTGACGTCGACCCTCGCCTACCCGTCCAGGAAAAGGTCGTCGGTGTGGTCACCACCGACGGGACCCCGATCGCCTTCCCGGTGGCCGCCACCAAGGATGCGCTTGCCAACGGTGAGATCGAGTACGAGGGGTTGACCGTCCAGCTGGAGGAGTCGATCCGTGTCTACGGCTCGGATGGTGAGGAGCTCATCTCGCACGAGGCGTTCTGGTTCGCCTGGAGCCAGTTTCACGAGGGGACCCTGGTGTGGTCCCCGTTTGGCGGTTGAACCCCCGCGGGCGGCTCAACCCATGTCGGCGATCACCGATCGAAACTCGTCCTCGGTGAGAGCAGCCATGGTCGTCGTGCTGACGTTGCCTTGAGCGCCGGCGGCGAGCAGTGCCTTGGCGGCGGATGCCGTGTCCGGCGCCTCGAGGATCACGACCGCATCGTGTTCTCCGATGGTCAGGTAGAAATCCTTGAGCGTCACTCCCATCGCCGCCATATTCTCCCGGACCGCATCCAGACGAGCGGGGCTGTCCTTGATGCTTGCTATCCCCTGAGCGGTGTAGCTGATCATGGATATGAACGTCGCCATCCTTTTCTCCTTGCTAGGTGTGGCGCCGAATCTACACGTGTGATCAGCCGGCGACTCATCCGATCGTCAACCCACCGTCCTCGACACCCACCTTGACCGTGTCCCCCTCACCGAAGCGACCCCCGAGGATCGCAGTCGCGATCGGATCGGCGAGGTCCTTCTGCAGGGTCCTCTTCAGGGGCCTTGCCCCATAAACGGGGTCGTAACCACGCTCGGCCAGGAGGTCGAGCGCGTCATCGGTCACCGCGAGGTCGATTCGACGGCCGGCCAGGCGCTGACGGAGAGACGACATCTGGATCTCGACGATGGCGCGCAGATCCTCGCGACTCAGCTTGTCGAACACGATCATGTCGTCTATCCGATTGAGGAACTCGGGTCGCAAC
>DASWKM010000143.1:0-5681 GCA_036396635.1 Acidimicrobiia bacterium | reverse complement strand
CTCACTTAGCCCCATCGATCTCCCGGCCTCGGACTGGGTGCGTGGCACCGACTGAATTCCTGCCCGGAATACCTCGGCTATGAATGCGGCATAGAACAAGGCGAGTGCAGCGGCGACCCGCATCACCATTGGTATCGCCCGACTCGGCTGGTTGACGAGGTCGGCAAAGTCCGGGGCGAGCACGAGGGCCACGGTGAAGATGAAGACGATCATCGGCACACCACGTATGAACTCGATATAGACGGCGGCGATGTTGCTGACCAACGGCCGCTTGGAGAGCCGGGCCAGCCCGAGAACCAGTCCCAACCCCAGGGCAACGATGAACGAAGCAACGGTCAGGTAGAGAGTCACCGCTATGCCCTCTGTCAAGTTCAGCGGGAAAGGGAAGATCCTCTCGAAGGCCTCCTGATACTCATTGGAGAAGATGATCGCGGCGACCATCGCCGCGATGATCACCAACATCCCCACCAGCCACCACGGGAACTCGCGTGCGTCGAATCTGTACAGGCTCGCCCCCGGCCCGGGTGGCGGCGCTATCTCGGCTGGATGGTGCTCGGTCATGGCCCGAAGATAACGAAACGCCGGGCTGTGATGCCCGGCGCTTCGTGAATGACGACGACGATGGTCAGCCGCCTACATCATGGTGCTGTCGTTGTGACGATCACTTCCTCGATGTCGTCATATGTGACGGTGAAGCTCGGCCCGAAATACGCCCGACCGAGGTCTTCGAAGGTCCCGTCGTCCTTCATCGACTGGATGGCCTGGTTCACGGGATCCACCAGCTCCGACCCCAAGGGATAGATGAAGCCGAGCGGGTCCGATTGCAGCGCACCCTCCACCGTCTTGATCTGGTCGGCGTTCTCACCGATGTACCCGAGGCCGGCGGCATCATCGATGATCACCACGTCGACATCGCCTGCTATGAGGGCCTGGATGGCCAGGCCGAACTGATCGAAGGCCTGAATTCGATCGTCGCCGACCAATTCGGCCGCCAACTCGAAGTTGGTCGTGCCCACCTGGGTGGCCACGATGGCATCAGAGTTGATGACGTCGTCCGAGGTGGCAAAGCGCTCGTCGTCGAGTTGGGCGATGAACTTCTGCTCGACGATCATGTACGGATCGGAGAAGTCGACGATCTCCTTGCGCTCGTCGGTGATCGAGATCCCGTCGGCAGCCGTGTCGATGTCGCCCTGAGCGACTTGGTCGATCACGGCCGGCCATCCCGCCTCGACGAACTCGGCCACGCAGTTGAGCCGATCACAGATCTCCCCCCATGCGTCGTAGTCCCATCCCTGCCCCTCGGTCTCACCCGCCGGGATGAAGTTGAACGGCAGGTAGGCGTTCTCCACCCCCACCGTCACCGTCTGACACTCCAGGTCGGGCATGCCCTCGGCAGGCCCGTCGCACTCGCCGCCGCCGCCGGTGTCGTCACCACAGGCGGCTACGACCAGCGCCAGCGCCGCCACCAATGCAAATATCCGTGTCTTCTTGCTCATTTGGTCAGGGTCCTCCTACTAAGAGCCAAGGGAACAAGCGTATAGCGCCGAGACAATGGGTGCGAGTCCCAGCGAGTTTTCCCGGCACGCCGAGAAGCGATGGGGCTAGGGTCGCTCGCTGAGCGTGCGGGCCCATCCCCGGGCGTGTCCCTACTACGGAGGAGCAATGAAGAGAATCAAGCTCTTGGCGGCTCTTGCCGCCCTGACGCTGGTGATCGCAGCCTGCACGGAGGCGACCGACGAAACAACAACGACAGCAGAGCCCGGCGACGGCGGCACCGTTGCACCTCCTGCAGGTGAAGTGCTTGCCGCCGTGCAGGAGCGGGGCACGCTCAACTGCGGAGTGAACGATGCGGTTCCAGGGTTCGGCTTCGTCGACGAGGACGGCGCATACTCCGGGTTCGACATCGACTACTGCCGGGCCGTCGCTGCGGCCGTGCTCGGTGATCCCGATGCCGTTGAGTTCAAGCCGTTGGACGCGGGTCAGCGTTTCACCGCACTCCAGTCGGGCGAGATCGACGTGCTCATTCGTAACACGACCAGGACGGCGGGACGAGATGGAGGCGAGGGGGGGACCTTCCTCACCACGACGTTCTACGACGGGCAGGGCATGATGGTGCGCGCCGACTCCGGGATCACCGAGATCGAAGGATTGGCCAACACCGCCATCTGTTCACTGACGGGCACGACCACGGAGCTAAACGTGACCACCCGCATGGGTGACATTCCCTTTGACCTCCAGACATTCGATGACAACGAGACTCTCCAGGCGGCCTTCATCGCCGGCACCTGCGACGGCTGGACGTCGGACAAGAGCCAGCTTGCCGCAGTGCGGTCGGCGTTCCCCGACGGCGAAGGCGGGCCCGAGGCGCTCGTCATCCTCGACGAGACCTTCTCCAAGGAGCCTCTCGGCCCGGTGGTGCGTGACGGCGACAGTCAATGGGCACAGATCATCGACTGGGTGGTCATAGCCACTATCCAGGCCGAGGAGTTCGGGATCACCTCGGACAATGTCGGCACCTTCTCTGACCCCGAAGACGACAACATCCGTCGGTTCTTGGGACTCGAGGTCACCGACGCCGACGGCAACGTCAGCATCTTCGACCCCGGCCTGGGAATCGACCCGGGCTGGACGGTGAGCGTTATCGAGGCCGTGGGCAACTACGCCGAGATCTACGAGAGAAACGTGGCTCCGGTCGGCATCCCCAGGGGGGTCAACTCCCTGTGGACCGATGGCGGGCTCCTCTACGCTCCCCCCTATCGCTGATAGCCACTAGAGGGAGTGGCCTTCGGGCCACTCCCTCTTCTCGCCAGGTGGACAGGTGACAGCCCCACGCGGAACCCAGGCCAGACCGCCGCTGTGGCGCGACGCGCGGGTGCTGCGCGCCCTGCTTCAGGTGATGGCGATAGTCCTGGTCGTCCTCTCGGTCTACATCCTCTGGTTCAACGTGACCAACAACCTGAGGGCGCAGGGAATCCGCACCGACTTCGGTTTTCTCAATCAGCCCTTCGGGGTCCCCATTCTCGATGCGAATTTCGACGCGGGGAGCCCGATCCGGCGTGCCCTGCTCGTCGGGATCAAGAACACCTTTGCCCTGGCCGTGGTCGGGATCCCGTTGCTGAGTGTCATCGGGCTCCTGATCGGTGTCGCCCGTCTCTCCACGAACTGGCTGGTGTCAAAGGCGGCCACTCTCTATGTCGAGGTCTTCCGCAACCTCCCTCCTCTCCTGATCATCGTGTTCGCATTCCGTGCGGTGGTCCTTCGCCTCCCCCCACCCCGGGACCCGGCGACCCCGCTGGACCTCTTCGTCATCAGCAATCTGAGGATCACAGTCCCCGGATTCGTCGATGAGCCCGGCGCCGGCGCCTTTCGCCTCGTCATGCTCGGCCTGCTCGTGGGCGCAGCCTTGCTCTGGTGGTGGCGGACACGTCTGCATGTGAGGACAGGGGCCCCACTTCATCGTGCTCTGTGGTCCCTGGGATTGGTGTTGGTGGGCGGGACAGGCGCCTATCTGCTCATGGGACGACCAATCGGGCTGACGATCCCGGTGCTCGACGGGAGGTTGATCGTTGGCGGGTTCAGCGGATTGGGCTCCTACTTCGCCGTGATGGGGGCTCTCGTCCTCTACACCGCCAGTCATGTGGCCGAGATCGTGCGCGGGTCGATCCAGGCGGTCCCCAAGGGCCAGACCGAGGCAGCCGGTGCCCTGGCTCTCACCTCGCTGCAAAGGCTGCGCTTCGTGATCCTTCCCCAAGCCCTGCGCATCGCCATCCCGCCGACGATCAACCAGTACCTCAACTATGTGAAGAACACCTCGCTGGCCATCGTGGTCGCCTACGCCGACGTGGTCCTCATCGCCTTTCAGGCAATCGGCAACGGTCAACCGGCCCCACAGCTGATCCTGATGGTGATGGCGGCCTATTTGCTGTTCTCGTTGAGCATCTCGCTCATGGTCAACTATCTGAACCGCCGACTCCAGTTCGTGACACACTGATGACGGTCACACCCGCCCGCCCCGAAGACCACATGCCCCTTCCCACTTCGGCTGGGCGGGGAGCATCGGAGTGGGCCCGCACCCATCTCTTCAGGACCTGGTACGACACATTGTTGACGCTGATGTTCGGGGTGGCCTTCGCCGGAGCCACCGTGGCCCTGATCAGATTCGTTGGGGCCGCCGACTTCACCATCCTCAGACGGAATCTGGCTCTGTTCATGGTTGGCCGGTTTCCCCGCGACCAACTCTGGAGGCCGACGGTTGCCTTGATCCTCGGCGGGGTGTTCATCGGGGTGATGGCGGCGATGACCGTCGGCTCGGCAATCGCCAAGGCCACAGAGTCGGGCATTCCCCTGACTCGGTCGACCCCGTGGGCCGTGCTTCGACGTTTCTGGCCCTTGGTCGCGGTTGCCGTCTTCATCCTCACCCTCACCCGGACCATCGGACCGAGCGTCACCGTGCTCGCCACGTTGAGCGCCGGAGTGGGCGTGTTTATGGCTGCCGCCCGGATCCCGTGGCGGGTGCTCCACCGCGGATGGCTGCTGCTGTTAGCACTTCTCGCGGCGATCTATCTCGTCCTGGCGGGTGGCGGTGTCAACTGGAACGGTTGGGGTGGTCTCCACCTCAATCTCTTTCTGACCGTGGCCGGGATTCTCTTCGCCTTTCCGCTTGGGCTTCTCCTCGCCCTGGGACGGCGATCCTCGCTGCCCGTGGTGCGATGGCTCTCCGTCAGCTACATCGAGCTGATTCGAGGCGTCCCCTTGATCACACTGCTCCTCTTGGGGGCCTTCGCTCTCGGTTTCTTTCTTCCCGCAGCGCTGAGCCCGGGTCAGGTCATCAGGGTTCTCATCGCTATCACCCTGTTCGAGGCGGCATACGTCGCGGAGGTGGTACGGGGTGGGCTCCAGAGCGTCCCCGAGGGTCAGGTCGAGGCGGCTCAGTCGGTGGGCATGCCGCCCTGGAAGACGATGCGACTGGTGGTCCTGCCCCAGGCACTGCGCAACACCATTCCTGCGATGGTGGGTCAGTTCATCAGCCTCTACAAGGACACATCGCTTGTCACGGTCGTCGGCATGTTTGACGTCCTCAGGGTCTCAGCGGTTGTCAACTCCCAACCGGACTTCCTCGCCAAGGGTCTCGAGTCGGTTACCTTGCCGTTCGCAGCACTCTTGTTCTGGGTGGGCTCATATGTGATGTCAAGAGAAGCGAGACGCCTCGAGAAACGTCTCGGGGTGGGTGAACGATGAAGGGAACATGAGATGACGGATGTTTTTGCCGATGCCACCAAGGCCACGGGTGACGCCATTATCGAGCTGATCGACGTCGACAAGTTCTTTGGTGAGTTCCAGGCGCTGAAGGACATAAACATCATCATTGGAAAAAAGGAGGTTGTTGTGGTCATCGGGCCCTCGGGCTCGGGCAAGTCGACCCTGATCCGCTGCATCAACCGCCTGGAGAAGCACGACCGGGGAACGATCATCGTCGACGGGATCGAGCTCACAGACGATATACGCAACATCCAGGTGGTCCGTCGTGAGACCGGGATGGTCTTCCAACAGTTCAATCTCTTCCCCCATCTCACGGTGATCGACAACATCACACTGGCTCCGCGACAGGTGCGCCGCGAGGCGAAGAAGGAGGCCGATGAGAACGCGATGGCCCTGCTGGAACGTGTCGGCATCCCCGAGCA
>DASWKM010000142.1:0-2570 GCA_036396635.1 Acidimicrobiia bacterium | reverse complement strand
GGTGCCCGGCCCGATCCGGTTGGTCCTGATCGTCGCGGTCGTCGCCACGCTCCTGTGGGGGATCCTGCCCGGGTCCCTTCTCGACCTGGCCGCCGATGCCCTACCTCTCTAGGAGACTGGTCCTCACCATCCTGGCCGGCGGTCTCCTGGTCGCGGCGGCGGCCACACCCGTCGTCGCGGCCGAGACGTCCAACTCGGAGTTCGTGATCATCCAGGGCGACGATGTCTTTCCGGACGACCTCTACGCCGGAGCGGTCAGGGTGGTGGTCGAAGGCACGCTCGATGGAGACCTGGTCGCTTTCGCCGGGGAGGAGGTTGTCATCGACGGCACCGTGACCGGGTCCGTGTTGGCCGTGGCTCCAAGGGTGACCGTCAACGGCTTGGTGGAGGGGAATCTGCGCGTCTCGGCCAACGACTTCGCGGTGAGCGGGACGGTGAATGGCGACGTGGTGGCTGCCGTGGTCGATGCCACCCTGTGGCCGACTTCGGTGATCGGCGGAGACGCCCTCCTCTGGGCGTGGTCGGCCGACGCCCTCGGGACGATCGCCCAGGACCTGAACGGCAGCCAGAAGAATCTCCAACTGGCCGGGACGGTGGAAGGCGACGTCGATGTATCGGTGAGTCGCCTGAACGTGGTCGACAGCTTGACGGTCGGAGGTGACCTCGGCTATCGATCGAAGAATGACATCGAGGGCCTGGAGATGGCCGGTGTCGAGGGTGCAGTGGTGGCCAAGACCCCGCTGCCTCCCAATGTTCGGATCAGAGCGCTCACGGTTCTGGGACGGTTCTTGATCGTCCTGTTCCTCTCCGTTGCCGCATTGCTGGCCGCCCTGGGATGGCCCCGCCGCACCCAGCAGGCGATCAACAACGTCGGAAAGCGGCCGATCAGAAACTGGTTGTTGGGAGCGCTCGTGATCTTCTCGCCGCTTCTGATGATCGTCGTCACCGGCTTGATCCTCGTCCTCGCGCCGGCCGCGGCGGCATTTCCCCTGTTGGCTGTGCTGGTCCCTGTGATCCTCACCCTGGTGGGGATCGCCTTGGCGGTCTCGTTTGTCGCCGGTGCACCGGCGGTGGGGTGGTTGGGAGGAGTCCTACTCAGACGTCTCGATCTCTACGGGTCGGTCCTTGCCGGGTCGATCGTCGTCGGCGTCGTGTGGTATCTGCCCTTTGTCGGGTTCCTCGTGCCCCTCCTGGTCCTGCCGATTGGCCTTGGGGCGTGGATCAGCGCATGGCGAGATCAGGCGACGGCGTCGGCTGCCGCCTGAGCCCTGTTGGCGGCGGCAGCATCACTGAGATTGACCAGGGTGATCTGACCGCAGGCGTTGCACAAGGTGCGTCTCAGCCCGGCGATTCGCGTCTCGTTCGTCGAGGCGTGTCTGCATCGGCCGGGGCTGCGGCGTGTCGTGCGTTGGTTGAGAGTCATGATCAAATCATCGACAGGTGTGCACCGCGGCTGTGTGGGCCACACGACCCACCCTTCCGACCGTCTGGTCGGGCCCCGCGGTTCGGGCTGCATGGGTGTGACCGCCAATCGATTGTCCCGGTTCCTGCATAGTGTTCGTCACCGATGACAGTCGCCACCGACCTCTTCGACCGCCCGCTGCGGGACCTGCGCATCTCGGTGACCGACCGGTGCAACTTTCGCTGCACGTACTGCATGCCCAAGGAGGTCTTCGGCCCGGATCACGAATTTCTCCCTCGTGACCAGCTTCTCACTTTCGAAGAGATCGTGGTGGTGGTAGGTCAGTTCGTCGCCCGGGGAGTCAACAAGGTGCGGATCACCGGTGGGGAGCCACTGCTCAGGAAGAATGTCGAGGAGTTGATCGGCCTCATCGCCGGTGTCGAGGGAGTCACCGACCTCACGCTCACCACCAACGCCTCACTCCTGGCGCGCAAGGCACCCGCATTGGCCGCGGCGGGGCTTCATCGGGTGACCGTGAGTCTCGACGCCATGGATGACGTCACCTTCGAGAGAATGAACGACGTGGGGTACCCGGTGTCGAGCGTCCTGGAGGCGATCGAGGTGGCAGCGGTCTCGGGGCTTGGGCCGATCAAGGTCAACGCGGTGATCCGGAGGGGGGTCAACGAGCATGCGGTGTTGGACATGGCCCGGCACTTCCGGGGCACGGGCCACATCGTCAGGTTCATCGAGTACATGGATGTGGGCAACACCAACGGGTGGCGCCTGGACGATGTCGTGCCGGCCGACGAGATGATCACGACCATCGATGCCGAGTTCCCGCTCGAGGCGATACCGCCCAACTACCCGGGCGAGGTGGCCAACCGATTCCGATACAGGGACGGTCAGGGTGAGGTGGGGGTGATCGCATCGGTGACCAAGCCCTTCTGCGGGGCCTGCACCCGGGCCAGGATCTCGGCGGAAGGCATGCTGTACACCTGTCTGTTCGCCTCTTCCGGCACGAGTCTTCGAGATGTCATCCGGTCGGGGGGCGACCTCGGGCAGGCCATCGACGAGGTCTGGGCCAAACGCGACGACCGCTACTCCGAGATCCGATCCTCGAACACTGCTCGTCTCTCCGTCCCGGTCGAGATGTCCTACATCGGCGGGT
>DASWKM010000141.1:0-4315 GCA_036396635.1 Acidimicrobiia bacterium | reverse complement strand
ACCGAGGTCACCCGTGACGTCGCTTTCTCACCGGCACCTGTCGATGAGCGCAGAGCCCTGAAGATGATCGATCGGCTGCGAGGGCGAGCGGTGCTGGACGGCTACCGCGGCCGGCCTCCGGCCGATGTGGCAGAGCTGGCGCGCCTCGTCGGCATCATCAGCAGGGGTGTGGCTGGGTTGGGTGTCCGTGAGGTCGAGATCAACCCTCTGATCTGGGACGGAGCGGAATGGGTTGCCGTCGATTGGTTGGTTGTCGGCGACTAGCCGACGATCTCACGATTGTGGGCTCTCGGCCCATTCACGGATCGACTCGATCATCTCGAGGTCGGCTACGGCCCGACCGTAACCGTAGAACCGTGCAGCGGTGTGTAGGCCGTCGTCCTCGTTCTACGTGTCCGATCTCTTGCACCGGTCGGCGACCTTTGCACCTGCCCATGAGCATTCTTGAGGCTAGGCGACCTCTATGGAGGTCGCCTAGCCTCAGGTTTCGCCGAGCTCACCGCATCCCATGCGGATCAAGCAGTGAATCAGTCGAGCACTTCGAGGAAGACCTTGGCGATGGTGTGGTACCCGCTGATGTCGGGGTGCAGGCAGTCCTCGCCACCGACCCAATCGTCCACGGTGAGCTCGCCAAAGGTGTCGGCGACCTCGGCACCGGTGCCGGCTGCCACCAACTCGATCAGGTCGTTGAACCCTATGGGAAACCCGGGCCCACCCTCGAGGACGAGATCGCCGAACGCTTCGAACTGTGCGAGCACACATGCCGCGAACGGATTGTCGTAGGTAGAGATCACGATGCGTGTGTCGAGCCCGGCGACCGCACGCAGCGTGCCCAGGATCTGCACCAGATTGGCTTGGGCTTGCCCGAACGCATTGGCGATCGCCTGGGCGCACCCGGGGGTCACCCCACCGAGACAGTTGGCCGCGAACGCGTTGAAGATGTCGTTCCCTCCGATGGTCACGGTGATCACTATCACGTCGTTGCCCGAGTCGGCGTCCGAGTTGCGCTGGCCGATCAACTGGAGCGCTCCGGGAAGCTGCTCGGCGATCAGGGATTCCGTGGTGGCCCCCGAGATCGACATGTTCAGCAACTCGAGATTCGGACAAGCCGACTGGTCACCGTCCCTGCAGTCGACGGCGGTGAGCCACCGGTTGAGCACCGGGACGTAGCCCAGCTTGTCGGCTCGAGGCACCCCGACCCCGAACCCCTGGGAATCGCCCAGCGCCAGGTGAACAGGTCCCTCCGGCGGTCCATCGGCCATCACGGGCAGTGCGGGGACGATGAGGCCGAGACACATCGTGAGCACTGTGAGCGAACGCCGCATGTTTCCTCCTTGTTTGCGACTGGACCCATTGTCCCACCGCCGCTCCGTCCCGGGTATGGGGGAAATCCCCCACGCTCCGACGGTTATTCGAGGCCGAGCTGCTCCTCGGGTGGGGGAGGACGCAGGTTCGCCGAGGTTATGGTCCGGGCGCAGGCGTTCCAGCGGAGTATGGAGTCGTCATTTCCCTGTGGCCGCACCGCCTCGGCCTTCTCGAAGAACTCCATGGCCTCGCGGAAGGCGTGATAGGCAACGGCGGCGCTGGGGCCACGCGCCATCAGCGCCCGACCTTCCCGCTCGGCGATGATGCCGTTGTAGTAGTGACGCTGGTAGTCGTCGGTGAGTTGATTCGCATAGCCACGGGCACCATTGACCGAGGATGCGCCGGCCTCGAACTCGTCGGTCATGGCCAGCACCAACGCCACCAGGGCGCGCTGGTTGTCGGGATCGACGGCCAGGACGTCGAAGCAGATGCTCTGCGCCAGCCTGGGCTGGTTGAGGAGTCGGTAGTGCTCGGCGCGGGCCACCGCCGCATCGAGCCCCTGGGCAGTGATCGTCTTCAGCTCGAACTGTTCAGCCATCTCGATTCCTCCGGTGTGACACTACAGACGGAGTGCCCCCAGGCCGGCGAGGATCGTCCCCGCCACCGCCGCCCCATAGAACAGCCACCTTTGGTTTCCCAGACGAGGCATGCCGAGGTCGACGATGGCATACCGGAAGCGGTGCGCCCAATGGAAGAGGAAGAGGAACACCAGCCCTACCAGCACGATCCGGGTGATCGGGTTGCGAAGCAACGAGAGAAGCTCGTCATTGGTGACCCATCCGGCGGGTACCGCGATCCCGGTGATGAAGACCATGACGGGGAGGAGCATTGCCGCCGCAGTCCCACCTCCGGCGAACAGGAGCCAGAACAGGGGGGCGGTGCGATCGGGTCCCACGCTCAACCCAACACCAGCCACAGCACTGCTCCCGAGATGGCGAGGAAGAGGACCCCATTGGCCCCGGCGATCACGTCGGGCTCGACCTGCTCATCGTCTCGCCACAAGACCAGGATCTTGGGGGTGAGCGCGATCCAGGTCCCGCTGTGAAACAGGGCGAGGACCAGCACCACCATGTGCAGCCACACACCGAGCGGGCTGGTCAAGAAGTCGTGGAATCCGGTGAACCCACCACCGGTGCCGGAGGACCACAAGGCCCAGATCATGACCCCGGCGTACCCCAGCACGGCGAGACTGGTCAGCTCGCGCATCATGAACTGGAAGTAGATGGCCTTTCTCAGCCACCAGCTGCGGGGCAGGGGGCGTCTCAGCTCCCGGGTCATGCCCGGCCCGCCTTGGGCATGACAAAGGATTTGGCCCAGTCGAGGGCATAGGACAGCTTGAGCATCTGGATCGCCCCGGCCGGGTCGACGTCTTTGGGGCAGACCTGGGTGCAGGCTCCGACATAGGTGCACTCCCAGATCCCCTCATGAGCGGTGACGACGGCGGCCCTCTCCCGTTGCCCCTGGTCACGGGTGTCGAGGTTGTAGCGCTCGGCCAGGGCCAGGGCGGCAGGGCCGGTGAATGTGGAATCGAGCCCGTACACCGGGCAAGCCGAGTAGCAGAGCATGCAGTTGATGCACATGCTGAACCGCTTGTAATGCGCCATCTGAGCCGGTGTCTGCAAGTACTCGCCGTCCTCGGGATCTCTCTCCGCATCGGTGATCAGCCAGGGCGAAACGGTGGGGAGCTTCTCGATGAAGTCGTCGATGTTGACGACCAGGTCGCGGACGATGGGGAAATGGGTGAGGGGCTCGATCTTGATGGTGTCGGTGTCGTAGTCCCGGACGAAGGTCTCACAGGTGAGCTTGGGCTCCCCGTTGACCATCATCCCGCAGCTCCCACACACGCCCATCCGACACGACCATCGGTAGCTGAGACTTGGGTCCTGGTGCTCCTTGACGTGATTGAGAGCGTCCAGGACGACCCAATTGTCCAGATAGGTCACCTTGTAGCTGTCGAAGCGTGACTCCTCCTCGGAGTCGGGGAGGTAGCGGAAAACCTCGAGGACCGTCTGACTAGGCACTCCCGTAGACCCTCTCTCCAGGTGGCCACCGCGTGATGGTCACGTCTTTGTAGGCGATCCTGGGGTCCCCCTCATCCTGGTATGCCAGTGAGTGCTTGAGGAAACCGGCGTCGTCTCGCTCGGGATGGTCGATCCTCTGATGGGATCCCCGTGATTCGGTTCTGGCCAGGGCACTGTGGGCGATCGCCTCCCCGATGTCGATCATCGCCCCCAGCTCGAGGGCGGCGATCAGCTCTGTGTTGAAGGTGCGGCTGGTGTCGGACAGCGCCAGCTTCTCGTAACGTCTCTTGAGACCGGTGATGTTGGTGCACGTCCGTTCCAGCGCGTTCCGATCCCGGAAGATGCCGGCACCCTCTTCCATGGTGTCCCTGAGCTCGGCGCGGATCCCGGCGAGGGTCTCACCACCCCCGTCGGCTCTGAGCAGCGACCCGTCGAGACGGCTCTGCTCGGCCGCGGCGGCCCCCTCGAGGAGGTCACGCATTGGCGGTGGGGCGACTCCGGAGTGGGTGACGGCCGAGTCGGCAGCCCGGGCCCCGAAGACGAGTATCTCCGTCAACGAGTTCGAGCCGAGACGATTGGCGCCGTTGACACTCACACAGGCGCACTCACCGGCTGCGAACAGACCGGGTAGCGACGTCGCTCCCTGTGTGTCGGTGTCGATGCCACCCATCATGTAGTGGACGACGGTGCGGACCGGGATCGGCTCGTACACCGGGTCGATACCCACATAGCGCACCGCCAACTCCCGGACCATGGGGATCTTGCGGTCGATCTTTGGCTCACCGAGGTGGCGGATGTCGAGGTGGACGTAGTCGCCGTCTGGGCCCTCGAATGTGCGCCCGGCCTCACGCTCCTTTATGAAGGCTTGTGACAACCGGTCCCTGGGCCCCAGCTCCATGGTCCGTTTCTGAGGGTGGCTCGGGTCCCTG
>DASWKM010000140.1:0-3348 GCA_036396635.1 Acidimicrobiia bacterium | reverse complement strand
TCGGAGACACGGACCAATGTCGTGTTCGGTGTCGGTGATCCCGACGCCAGGCTGATGCTGGTTGGAGAGGCGCCAGGCAAGAACGAGGACCTGCAGGGTGAGCCGTTCGTGGGTGCCGCCGGCCAGCTCCTCGATGAGCTGCTCGCCGGTATCGGGGTGGCGCGGTCGGAGGCCTACATCGCCAATGTCATCAAATGCCGGCCACCGGGCAATCGTGACCCGCGGCCCGACGAGATCGAGTCATGCAAGGGCTATCTGAGAGAGCAGATTCGGATGATTCACCCCGCCGTGGTGGTAACGCTGGGCAACTTCGCCACCAAGCTGCTGCTCCGCACCGAGACGGGCATAACCAGGCTCCGTGGTCGGCGATTCGACTGGTGGCTGGGTGCGACCCTGATCCCTACGTTTCACCCTGCGGCGGCTCTTCGCGGGCGGCCCGAGGTCAGGGAGCAGATGAAAGAGGACTTCGACCTCGTGAGGACCATCCTCGATGAGCCCGAGCCGGAGGAGGATCTCGAGGCCCCGGTGCAGCCGTCACTGGAGTTTCACGGGTGATCGAGGTCCGCTGTCCCACCGAGGCAGCCACGGAGGCTCTCGGAGGCCGTCTGGCCGCCAGTCTTCGGCCCGGAGACATCATCGTCCTGGCTGGAGGCTTGGGGGCGGGGAAGACACTCTTCACCCGTGGCATCGCCACCGGGCTCGGTGTTGAAGAAGCCGTGGTCAGCCCCTCGTTCGTACTGGTCAAGGAGTACAAGAGCGGGTTCATACCGGTGGTCCATGTCGATGTGTACCGACTCGGGTCACTGAACGAGTTCGACGATCTCGACGTGTTCGAGATGGCACGGGATGGCGTGCTGGTCGTCGAGTGGGGCGAGGCGGTCGAGCAGGGACTGCCACAGGATCATCTTCGTGTCGAGTTCGACGTCGATGACGACGAGGCCCGGACGCTGCGATTCGTCACGGAGGGCTCATGGTCTGAGCGCGAGCTCGGGGGTGTCGCATGAAGCTGCTCGCCATCGAGACGTCGACACCCGGCTCGTCGGTGGCGGTCGTCGAGGACCGGCGGACCCTGGCCGCCGCATCACGCATCGATCGAGTCGGCCATGCCGGGTTTCTCGTGCCCGCCATCGACTTCTGCTTCGACCAGGTGGGTTGGTCTCCCGAGGATCTCGACGCCGTGGTGGTCGACATTGGCCCCGGCCTATACACCGGGATCAGAGTCGGCCTGGCCACTGCACAGGGTCTGGCGGCCGCATTCGGGATCCCGGTCATCCCGGCGGTCTCCGTGGACGCCCTCGCCCTCGAGGCGAAGACCGGGCATCGGCTGATCTGGGCCGTGGTCGACGTCCGGCGTGGTGAGTACGCCGTCGCTCGCTATCGGCCGGTCCCGGGTGGCGTAGTCAAGGAATCTGAGACCGAGCTGATGAAGCCGGAGGCGCTCAAGGCGATACTCGAGGCCAGTGTCGAGCACAGTCTCGTCGTGGGAGATGTGAGCGCCATGCCCGAGGGCTTTTTCCGTGGCCTCACCAAGGTCAAGTCCGCCCGACCCCGTTACCCCTATGCCGTCGCCCTGGCCGACATCGGCGCGGGCAAGTACGACCGCGACAACTACCCGACACCCGACGAGATTCGACCAATGTACATGCGCGAGCCCGACGTGACCATCAACTGGCAGAAGCTGCGTCAGGAGGGCCCGTGGGGAGCCTCGTGACCTCGATCCGCCCGATGAATCGCGATGACCTCGCCGACGTGGTCCGGCTGGAGCGGGACAACCGGCCTCGCCCCTGGACAGAGGGAGAGTTCATCTCCGAGCTGGAGGCCGCCGACCGGGTCTACCTGGTCGCGGACGAGGAGGAGACGATCGGCTTTGCGGGCGTGGTGGTGATGGGTGACGAGGCTCACGTGACCAATCTCCTGGTCGACCCGGCCAGCCGCGGCCGCGGTGTGGGGAGACTGCTCATGCTCTCCCTGATCGGGGCGGCTGTCGATATGGGAGCTCGTCATCTCACCTTGGAGGTCGGCTCGGTGAACGATTCGGCACGCTCGCTCTACTCCGGTCTCGGGCTGGTCCCGGTCGGTGTCAGGCCGGGCTACTACGGGGACGACGACGCCTTCATCATGTGGGCCCATGACATCGACCGTCCTGGCTTCGTGGAGGGTCTGCAGTGAAGCCCACCATCCTCGCCTTCGAGACGAGTTGTGACGAGACGGCGGTGGCCGTGGTGCGGGGAACGGAGGCGATGTCGAATGTCCTGTCCTCCCAGGTCGACCTGCACGCCCGCTTCGGCGGAGTGGTGCCGGAGGTGGCGGCCCGGGCCCATGTGGAGGCGATCCGCTCGTTGACCCACCGAGCGCTGACCGAGGCAGGTGTCCACCCACAGGACCTCGACGGGGTGGCAGCCACCGCCGGGCCCGGTCTGGTCGGCGCGTTGCTGGTTGGACACTCGTTCGCCAAGGCGACTGCGTGGGCTCGCCAGCTGCCGTTCGTCGGCATCGACCACATGGAGGGCCATCTCATGGCCCCGCGGCTCCAGTTCGAGGATTTCTCTCCACCCGCCGTCGTGTTGCTCGCCTCGGGTGGGCATTCTCAGATCGTTCACGTGCTCGACTGGGGGGAGTACGAGACATTGGGCCACACCATCGACGATGCGGCCGGGGAGGCCTTCGACAAGCTGGCCCGGGTCATGGGTCTTGGCTTCCCTGGCGGGCCGGCCATCGACCTGGCGTCGGAAGGGGGCGACAAGGACGCGGTCGACTTCCCGAGGGCCCTGCCCGACCGCCCCTATCACTTCTCCTTCTCCGGGCTGAAGACCTCGGTGGTCACATTCATCAACAGGGCCAATGCGAGCGGTGAGTTGCCCCCATTGGCGGATGTGGCCGCCTCGGTTCAAGAGGCCATCGTCGATGTGCTCGTCGACAAGACATTCGCCGCGCTGGACGCCACGGGCGCCGGCGTCGTCGGCGGGGGTGGAGGGGTTCTGGCCAACCGGCGGCTGCGCCATCGGTTTGCCGAGGAAGCGGACAAGAGAGGTGTGGCGCTGGCTCTTCCCGACCCAATCCTGTGCACCGACAACGCCGCCATGATCGGGGTGGCCGGGGCCCACTGGCTCTCACAGGGCCGTTTCACCGACTGGGCGGAATCGGTCGACCCCTCCATGGTCCTCTAACCGCGTTCCTAATGCACCACGCGTCACATATGAGCGTTTGGCCGCGCGGAAAGCTCACGGGATAGTTAACCAAACCTGAGTCGCTACGACTCAGATGTGAGTTAGCACTCCCGGCTCGAGAGTGCTACATTCATCTAGCACTCACCATAGGAGAGTGCTAACAGGCGGGTCACCGCCCGAC
>DASWKM010000139.1:0-10551 GCA_036396635.1 Acidimicrobiia bacterium | reverse complement strand
GGAAGGACAACCTGATGATCTTTGGATACCTGGACGCCGGGTCCGGAAGCCTGATCCTGCAAGCCATCCTCGGTGGCGCCGCGGGGATACTCGTTGCGTTCAAGGCATGGAGGGCACGTCTGATGGGCAAGCGGGCCGGGGCCGAAGCCACGACCGAGACCGACGCCCCCGCCACCTCCGAGTCCTGACCGAGGCCATGCTCAGAGCCGACCCGGGCTCGTTCCGTGATCCGGCGTCACATGTCGTCTTCGAAGGCCAGCGCGTCCTCCGGCTTCTCGATGAGCGCGGCCTCGCGGCCTGGCATGCCCTGGCCAAGACTGACTTCCACCGGCGGGCCACCGCCGACGGCCGACTGATCCCAGCCGAGCTCCTGGAGCGGCCTCCCGGCGGCGCCATAGCCGCCCTGGAGCATCCGCGGGTCCCATTCGTCTCCTATCCCTACGAGTGGACGTTCTCGATGCTGAGAGACGCCGCCCTGCTCCAACTCGACCTTCTCGCCGAGGCGCTGGCCGAAGGGATCACGATAAAGGACGCCACCCCTTTCAACATACAGTTCATCGAAGGGCGACCTGTCTTCATCGACATCGGATCCTTCGAGGAGTACCAGTCCGGCGAGCCGTGGATCGGTTATCGCCAGTTCACCAGGCAGTTCCTCTTCCCGCTGATGCTCCGTTCCTGGGCCGGGGTCCCCTTCCAGCCTTGGCTGAGGGGCGACATGGAGGGCCCGACGGCAGCCGACATGAGACACATCCTGTCGTTGGGGAAGCGGCTGCGCCCCGCGGCCCTGATGCATGTTTCTCTCCAAGCCAGGATGGAGCAGCGTTTGTCGGGGGCTGAGATCAGAAAGGAGCTGGCCACCGCCGGCTTCAGCGATCAACTGATCCTCGCCAACGTCCGCAAGCTGAAGAAACTCGTGACCGGCCTGACGTGGGCTCACGACACTCATGGGTGGGTCGAATACGAGTCATACCGGCATGTGAGCCGCGACCGGGAGGCCAAAGCGGACTTTCTGCGCAAAGCGCTCGCCACCCATCGCCCGCAGCGGGTGCTCGACCTGGGAGCCAATGATGCCTACTTCTCCGAGGTGGCCCACCAGTTCGGGACGGTGGCGATAGCCGTTGATGGCGACGAGCCCGTGCTCGACGCCGTCTATCGCCGGGGCAGCCGGGTCTGTCTGGTCATCAGCGACCTCAACAACCCCTCACCGGCCCAAGGATGGGAAGGTGTAGAGCGTCCCGGCCTGGCCGAGCGGGCCGATCCCGACCTGGTCGTCGCGTATGGGCTGATCCATCACCTGATCTACACGGCAAGCATCCCACCCGCCCGCGTGCTCGCATGGCTGGCCGGCTTCGGATGCCCGGTCTTGATCGAGTTCGTCGCCCCTGACGACGAGATGGTGGCCAAGCTCACCGCCAACAAGGTCGACGACGAGTTGCACCGGGGCCGCACCAGAGCCGAATTCGAAGAGCTCGTCGACCCCTTGTTCGATGTCGTCGCCGGCGAACGGCTGGGTGAGGGAAGCCGATACCTCTACAGCCTGGTACCGCACTAGTGGCCCTTCCCTAACCGGTCAGCGACACCGAGTCGGCGACTGCCTTCGCCCCGAACTCGGCGACGACCAGCACATGGTCGACTCCGTCCGGCACCTGGCTCCTAGTGATCATCCGCTTGAATCCCGAGGTGAGGAGGTCCTCGCTCTTGAACCAATTGACCACGTTCGGGTTGTCGACGTCCGGTGGGCCCGACGAGAGGAGCCGGGAGCCGGCGAATACGTAGATCATGTCCGGCGTGAGCTTGTTGTTGATGTCGGCGGCCCAACCGACCATCTCCCAGCCGTCGGCGGACACCTCGACCCGATCGACCTGGACCCTCCTGCCACCCTCCGTCACGATGTCGAGCACATGGCCGTCTTCGGCCACCAACTCGAGTGTCAGGTCTTCGTTCAACCCGGCCACCCAACCGCCATTGGGGCCGGCGAGGAGCATCTCGACGTCGTTGACCCCGTCATTGACCAACAGCTCGGTGATCACTCCCGTGAAAGACCCGCCGCTCGCGCTGTCTCGGGAGAGATGCGCGACGCCGGCCACAATGTCGTTGACAACCACCAACAACTCGGTTCCGTACTCTTCCGGCAGCTCGACCCTCCCCGTCAGGAGTGTTTGCAGGATCCCCGAGGAGCGATCGACCGAATCGAGGTTGGCGCCGAGGTCGAGCGACCATCGGAAGCGACTCGTCTCGGAGACGTCGAGGTCGGTGACGGGTTGACCGATCAGGTCGGCATTCGGCCCGACACCGGCCACACCCAGCCATGAGGACTGGTCAGGGATCCACTCATGGTTTCTCTCGACCTGGGCAAACAAGGACCCGAGGTCGGTGCCGATGCCATCGCCATTGCAGCACCACCTCGTCGGCTGGTGGGGACGCTCGGCGTCCAGCTCGAGCAGGGACCTGCCGTCGAAGCTCCAGTCGGTGTCGATATCCATGACATCGACGATCGTGGGCAGGATGTCGATGCCGAACACCGGGAGGTCGACGATCCCACCATCGCTCTGCCTCGGATACTTGATGAAGAGGGGTATCCGATACAGATCCTCCCTGTTGTCCTCGTATGGCCAACGACGATGCTCCCCGGGCACGAAGGATGCGCCGTGATCGGCGACCACGATGATCATCGTGTCATCCCAGGTTTCGGTCTCGTCGAGGTGGTCGAAAAGACGTCCCAACATGGTGTCGAGAAAGCCGAGCTGATGCAGGTGCCTCTGAAAGCCGACCAGGGCGGGGGTCGGCTCCAGCGACCAGGTCCCATCACCCTTGACCCCCTCGACCTCGGTGTACTCCTCGGGGCGCTGATAGTGAGTTCCCGACGGATTGGTGACCCAAGGGACGTGCGGGGATGGGAGGTGGGCATAGCTGAGCGTCGGATTGGTGTCGGCGTCGATCCCATTGATCAGACGCTGCACCCAATTCACCCATTGCTGTCGTTGTGGATCGGGCGGGACCGGAAGATCGGCGATCTCGACCCCGAGCCCCGACGGCGTCTCCGCCTGGCCGAGAAAGCCCTTCCAGCTGTTGTCGATGCTGGGAAGCCACTCGCGGGTCGTGCCGGGGAGGATGAGATGCCCGTAGACGACCACCACGTCCTTGAGCAAGTTGCTGAACCGGGCCGGCGCCCGCCCGGCATAGTCAGGACAGGTCTCTTCCGGGCACATCTCCAGGACCCACTCGATGACATGCATGTCGAAAGTGGGTCCGACGAGGGTGAAGAGATTGTTGGGATGATCGACGAACGAGGGGCTTTGCCCCTCCTCGGTCCTCACCCCGGAGAGGATCGAGGGAACACTCTGGGTGGTGGCGATCGAGTCGGAGAGCGCGTTGCGATACCACGTGCCCCCCTCGCCGAGTCTGGCGAAGTTGGGGAAGAGCGCCTCGTTGATCGTCCCGTCGGTGTCCATGATCGTGGCCACGGGCATCTCGTCGAGCTGGATCATCACCAGATTGGCGGGCGAGCCGACCGTTGCGGCACCCTCCACGACCTCGGGGTCGGCCCATATCAGGCGGGCGGTCGCCGAGGTGGATAGGAACATCACCATCAGCACCGGCAAGGCGATGGCAGCGAGCACGAAGACCGTGTCGAGATTCTCGGCCAGCAGGAAGAGCGCTGCTCCGATCCCAACCGCGAGGAGGATCGACCCGACGGTGTGCTCGGCCAACACTTGACGACTGACCACCAGCCCGGTCGCCACCGAGAGAAGCCCGACGATGGTGCGGTGGACGATCTCGGGCGCCCTTCGCCCGATGGCGCCGGCGATGGCCATCACGCCCAGGGCAGCGAGCGGGACCACCAGAGTCGCCGCCACCGCGAACACGCCGATCTCGATCGCGGAGCTCCGATTGGCGACGAACACCTCCGGGTTCTTGCCATAGAGATCGAGGACGGGCGCGACGAATGCCACCGCACTCAACCCACCGATCAGGGCGAGGCGTCTCCACAGCGAGCTCGAGACGGCGGATCCCACGGGACTGACAAAGGTACTGTGAAATGCGACCAAAGAGACATGGCCAGACCCCTGCTTAACTGCGAGTCAGAATCCCGGGAACCAAACTTCGCCTCCCGGTCGTCATACGTCCCAAGGGAGTTGTAGAACTTGACCAAGACAAGAAGGGGATTCCTCAGACACATCCGAGTGCGGATGCGTCTCGCATGGCTCTCTGCGACGGCCCAGAGCTACGCCCCTCATGTCGGTCTCGCCGTCGTCATCGTCTTGGCCATCGAATGGACGACGCACTTCGATCGTGGCCTTCTCGTCGCGGCCGGCCTGGTCGGCGTGTTCGCCGTCGGGCTCGTGATAGGTGCCGGTTCCCTCAGAATCACCGAATGGGACGCATCTCGCGCCGCAGAGCGGGGGCTCGGGGCGAGGGACGCCTTCACCACTGCCCTCGAGTTCGCCGACCCCGCAGATGACGTCCACATGCTCATCCAAGACCGGGCGAATCAGTTGGTGGAGGCCTCGGACCCCTCCGCAGCCATACCGATCAGAGCCGACGGTCATCGGCTCCGTCAACTCGGAATGACCGCTGCCGTGGCCCTCGTGATCGGCCTTCTCCCGCCCCTCGGCTCGTCGACGGCGCTCTCGGCCGACGCGAAGTCGGCGCTGGAGGCAGAGGCCGAGCAGGTCGAGAAGATCGCGGAGGCTGTGGCACAAGCCGATGTCGACACCTCCGAGGAGATCGTCGCCGAGCTGGAGCGCCTCGCCCAGGAGCTTCGCAACGCCGAGACCCTAGAACAGGCCATGCAATCACTCGATGACGTGGAGAAGAGGCTGGGCGCCAAGCTCGACCCCAACTTCCTGTCGCAGAAGGCAGCGGTCCAGGGGCTCGCTCGCGACCTGGCCCTCAGACCCCTCACCGATGGTGCCTCATTGGAGGCAGCCTCCCAATTCGAACAGCTCGCCTCCAGTCTCGGCTCTCTCTCCAACCAGGAGCTGAGCGCACTCGAGGACCGTCTCGCCGACCTGGCCGAGTCCCAGGCGGCAGGCAACCCCGAGCTGTCCGGGCAGTTGGCCGACGCCGCTCGCGCACTCGCCTCCGGTGACCTGACCCAAGCCGCTCGATCGCTGACCGATGCTGCAGAAGGTCAGGAGAGCGGGCTGAGCGACGCCCGAGGCCAACAGGCGCTGACCGAGACACAGCGTGCCCTCGACGGTGTCGAGGCGAGGTTGAGCGGCACCGGTCAGGCCTCGGGTGGGCAGGGACAGGGGCGAGGGCAGACACCAGGCCAGGATGGCCAGGGTCAAGGTGAGGGTCAGGGCCAAGGTGAGGGTCAGGGCCAGGGCCAGGGTGGTGGGACCGGAGGGCAGCCCCAGGATGGCGCCAGCGGCCAGATAACGGGCGTGGCCCCGGGCGACGGGACGGCGTCGGGTCAAGGCGGTCAGGGTCAGGTCGGTGGGGACGTCGGTCAGGATCACGGCACCGATGTGGAGACGGCCGAGGTCTTCTCCCCTATCGACGAGGCCGCTCTCGCAGATCTCCTCCAGGTGGGCATCGACGGAGGCTCTGGTCAAGGTGACATCATCGGCCGGGCCGATGGGCCCACCCAGAGAGGCGAGTCGATCGTCCCCTACGCACAGGTTCTCCCCCAATACCTGAACGAGGCAGCCGATGCCCTCGGTGAGCTTCGCCTGCCGCCGTCGATGCGCAGCATCGTCCAGGCCTATTTCGACCTGCTCGCCGCTCAAGCCCGTTAGGAGGGGGGACATGACCAAATTGGAACAGGCCAATCTCGATCATTACGCGGACGTCGCCCGGGAGATCGAGATGGCGGTAGGCCGGCGAATCGCCGGCCAGCCCGGTCTGATCCGGCAGACACTGGTAGGCCTCCTCGCCGAGGGGCACGTCCTTCTCGAAGGGGTGCCCGGGCTGGGCAAGACCGAGTTGGTGAAAGCCTTCTCCGAGGCGATCGGTGTTCGCTTCTCACGGATCCAGTTCACACCCGATTTGATGCCCGCCGACATCGTGGGCACCCAGGTCCTCGAGGAAGATGAGAGTGGCCGCCGACACTTCGACTATCAGGCGGGACCGGTCTTCACCAACCTCCTCCTCGCTGATGAGATAAACCGGGCAACCCCCAAGACTCAGGCCGCCCTGCTCGAGGCGATGCAGGAGAGACATGTGACGGTCGCCGGCAAGACCCGAGACCTACCCAGGCCCTTCCTCGTCCTCGCCACGCAGAACCCGATCGAGCTCGAAGGCACGTACCCCCTTCCCGAGGCACAGCTCGATCGTTTCATGTTCAAAGTCACCGTCAACCCGCCCACCGCCGAGGTGTTGGAGGAGATACTGCGTCGGACCACCGGCGGATCCGTGCCCGAGGTGCCACTGGCAGCCGACCTCGGGACGATCGGGCAGATGATCGACATGACCCCGCAACTCCCCGTCGCCTCCCACCTCCTTCGATACGTCTCGAGGATCATCGAGGCAACTCACCCCAACGGTGACACCGCCTCCCCACCGGTCAAGCGATACGTCCGTTGGGGGTCCTCACCGCGCGGGGCCCAGGCGATCATTCTGGCGGCAAAGGCTCTTGCCATGATCGACAGCAGGCCCCACGTCACCGCGGAAGACGTCAGGTGGGCCGCACCCGCCGCGCTTCGTCACAGGCTCGTCCTCGGTTACGAGGCAACGGCGGAGGGTGTTCGATCAGACGCCATCATCGACGAGGTCCTCCACTCGGTCCCTGAGCCGAGACCGGGGATCCGGGGCGTTCCTTGACCCTCATCAGCCCGGCTCTGATGGCGAGGCTCGAGAGCCTGCAGCTGGGCAGCCGTCATCGGCTGATGGGACGTTTCGGGGGGGAGCACAAGTCGAAGCGCTACGGCAACACGGTCGACTTTGCCGACTTCCGGGAGTACCACCCGGGCGACGACTTCCGACGGATCGACTACCACGTCCTCGCCCGGCTCGACCAGTTGCTCATAAAGCTCTTCGAGGCCGACGACGAGATCACGGTTCGTCTCCTGATCGACACCTCCGCATCCATGGCCGCGGGAGGGAAGATCGAGCAGGCAAAGAGGCTGGCAGCGGCCCTCGGCTTTGTCGCCCTCGCCGCCCACGACTCCGTCTCGGTTCACACCTTCCCCGCCCGCGGCCCCGCTCCGAGGTTTGCGGGGCGGGCGGCGGTGCCTGCATTTCTCAATTATCTCGAGGGGCTCGATGCTCGGGGTCTCACCCCTTTTGCCGAGGCGGCGGGTCATCTTCTCAGCCAGAGTGCCCTTCCCGGTCTGACCGTGGTGCTGTCCGACATGCTCACCGCCGAGTGGAGGTCGCTGATCCAGCTTCGGGCGTCGGGATCGGACCTGACGATCGTCCACGTCCTGTGTGAGGAAGACCTCAATCCTGACTTCACCGGCGACCTCGAGTTGGTCGACCGTGAGCTCGGCGACCGTCTGACCGTCAGCGTCACCGACGACGTCGCCCATTCGTACCGGGAGCGGGTCAAACACTGGCGTCACGAAGTGGCCAGCGCCACCCGAGGCACCGGCTCGGTGTACGTGGCCGTCGACGCCAACGACGATCCCGAGGCACTCCTGCTACAGACCTGGCGTGCCGCAGGAGTGCTCCGGTGACCCTGCTGCTGCCGGCAGGCCTCCTCGCTCTTCTGCTGGCAGCCCCCATCGTGATCCTCCACATGCTGACGCCACGCCGCCCGGCTACCCCGGTGTCATCCCTACTCCACTGGGACGGGTTGAGGCACTCGATAACGGCCGCCGAGCCATGGCAGAGGCTGCGCTGGAGCCTTCTCCTCCTGCTGCAGCTGCTGGCGGTGGTGCTCCTGGCCCTGGCGCTCGCCCACCCCGCCATCCTCGAAGAGGCAGAGCTGGCGGAGCACACCGTCTTCATCGTCGACGCCTCCGGGTCGATGGCCGCGATCGACGGTGATCCCGACCGTCTGGCCACGGCCGTCGAGCGGGTGAAGGAGCTGCGCGACGAGCTGCCCGATCAGGGGATCGCCAGCCTCATCGTCGCCTCACCGAGGCCCACGGTCCTGGTCACCCAGAGTGAGAGTGAGGACGAGTTCTCCCGGGCGATAGACACTATCCGGACCAACGGCGGGCGGGCCGACTTCGAGTCAACCTTCGCTCTGGCCGAGGCCCTGGTCCTCCCTGACCGGGAGACGGACTTCGTCCTCGTCTCCGATGGTCAGCTGACCGAAGTGGAGCAGAAGCTCGCGCCACTTGGAACCCGTTTCGTGCCGGTGGGTCAGACAGACACCAACCGGGCTGTCACCGACCTGTCGGTCAACTCAGGGCCGGGTGGTCTTCAGGCCCGAGTGACCATCGAATCGACCGGAGGCCCCGACGCGGTACAGGTCCTCCGTCTCGACGTGGATGGGATCACCGTCCTCAGCGAGGAGATCGAGATACCGGGTGGTGGTGTCTTCGAGGACACCTTCGAGCTGCCCTCGGGGACGCGGGTGGCCGCGTACCTCGACGGCGAGGATCTCCTCTTCTACGACAACCAACGCTTCGTGGGCGCTCCGGTCCTGGGCTCGTTGAAGGCTCGCATCTACGGAGAGAGCCCCTTCTTCGTCGAGCAGCTCCTGTCGGCGATCCCGGATGTCGACACCGATGTGGCACTCGGCGAGGAAGTCGATTTCGAGGTGTACGTCGGCGTCCCTGTTCCCCAAGAGCCGGTGACACCCTTCATAGCCATCGATGCGCCCGGCGGCGCACCCGGTGTCCTCCCCTTGAGCCGAATCCAGAATCCGATCCCGACCCTGGTCACCAATCACCCGCTGCTCGATGACATCGACGTGAGCCGGATCGCCATCGCCGAGGCCCAGTCCCTGGAGGTCACCAGCGGGGAGGTGGTCCTCGGCGCCCCCGGCGCCCCCCTCATCGTCGAGGGCGAGACGGATGGCGTCCCCTTCTACTACATCGCTTTCACCCTCGAGCAGTCGAACCTTCCCATCAACATCGCCTACCCGATCATCGGCGCTCGCATGGTCGGTGGGCTGGCCACAGCGGATGGCGTTGCCGAGGGGCTGACCGTCGGTGACGCCGTCCCGGTTGGCGCTGCCGGAGCCAGTGTGACCGACCCGCTGGGGAACACGGCCGTCGTCTCGGTCGGTGATTCCGAGCCGGTAGCCGATCAAGCAGGGTTCTGGGTGGTTCAACGTCCCGACGACGAGCCCTTCGACGTCGCCGTCAACGCCGACGTGGCCGAGTCCGACCTCGCACCGGTCAAGACCCTCCCCGAGGTCAGGCCGGCACCCGAGGCCGGCCCGCTGCACGACGCAACGACGACGATCGCTCGTACGCTGCTTCCCTGGGTGCTGACCGCTCTGCTGGCAGTCCTCGCCTTCGAGCTCTATGTCAGCTTCCGGGCACGTGGCGTCTCCACCCGACAATGGAGGGCCGGTCTGACGGCGCGGGCTGTGCTGGTCGCGCTGATCCTGGCGGCGCTGGTCAACCCCGTGTTCACCAGCAACTCCGATGACGTCACCACCGTGTTCGTGGTGGACGTGTCCGACTCGATGCGGGAGCCAGGCAAGGACTCCGCCCGTGCGTGGGTCGAGTCCGCCCTGACCGACTCGGGTGCGGCACAGTGGGCCGTCATCGAGTTCGGGTCCGACGCCAGGGTGGGCACTCCGGTGGGCACCGACCCATATCGCCGAGCGCGGGGCATCGACACCGAGGCCACCAACCTGGCGCGTGGTCTTCGATTGGGCGAGTCGATTCTGACCGGTGACACCCGCCAGCGGCTGGTGCTCGTGTCGGACGGTCGCGGCAACACGGGCGACCTCCAAGCCGAGATCGATCGGCTCAAGACACTGGGTGTCGTCATAGACGTCCACACCGTCACCGAGATCGAGGTCACCGATGCAGCGATAGGAGGCGTCGATATGCCGACTGCGGTCAACGAAGGTGAGAGCTTCGAGGCCACGGTGGAGGTGCTCTCAACCATATCCGGCGATGCCACAGTCGAGGTCTCCGACGACTCCGGCGTGGTGGGCAGTCAGAGCATCAGCCTCGTCCCCGGCCCGAACTACGTCACCTTCCCGGTCGAGGCGGGGGACGCCGGGCTGAGCCACTTCACCGCACAGGTGACCATGACCGGCGACTCTGTCGACGAGAACGACTCCCATCGAGCGGCGGTGGAGGTACGGGGGCCAGCCAGCATCCTCATCCTCGAGGGGGTCACCGACAATGGCCGGATCCTCGAGGAGGCACTGGTGGCGAGAGGGCTGCAGGTGCAGCGGGCCCCAGTTGCCGAGATGCCGGCGCTCCAGGAGATGGCCGTGCACCGATCCGTGGTCCTGGTCGACGTGAGCGCCCGCGAGCTGCCTGACGAGAAGGTCGCCCTCCTCAACACGTTTGTCCGTGACATAGGACGGGGCATGGTGGTGGTGGGTGGCACCCAATCCTACGGTCTGGGCGGCTATCGGGACACCCCTCTGGAGGCCCTCCTGCCCGTCGATTCGGAGGCACCGGACACCCAGCGCGAGGTGGAGGTGGCCGAGGTGCTGCTCATCGACACCAGCGAGTCGATGGG
>DASWKM010000138.1:0-10719 GCA_036396635.1 Acidimicrobiia bacterium | reverse complement strand
CGAGCCAGCCGATGGTTGGAGCTCTCTCGCTCAGTAGTAGTGGGCTCGTGGGCCGACTTGTCGGCCAACCACTCCGAGTAACCAGAGCACGACCCCGACGACGGCGAGTATGCCGCCCAATGTGTACAAGATCCCGATATTGAGCAGGGCGCCCACTATCAGGAGTATCACTCCGAGAACGATCATGGATGCTCCTTCCTTCGGTCGTCCAGATCGAGCCCGTTGTATACCCAGCCAGTGAGCCCCTAAACCCCTCGAGGTCGTTCTCAGGTAGCGTCGTCGACAATGTCCCTTGCAACTGTTTCCGACGGTTACTGGAAGGCGTATACCTCCTGGGCGCCCACCATCGCCACCGTTTACGGTGTCCACGACTTCGACGATCAGCTCCCCCGATTCGACGACGGGCGACTCGCCGAGATGACCACGCTGCTGCGCGGGCTGGCGGATGAGGCAGGCGCCCTCGACACCGCCGAGATGACGACACAGGAGCGCATCACCCAACAACTCCTGATCCACCAATGCAATGTGCTGATCGGGACGATCGCGACCAGGTTCATGGTCGCCCCCATCGATCCCTACCTCGGCCCCCACACCCGTTTGCTCTCCGACACCAGGCAGAACACGGTCACCAACGCCGAGCAGGCAGATGCCTTGTTAGGTCGTTACGAGAAGGTTCCGGCGTACCTCGAGGACGCGATGCGGCTTCATCGGGAGAACGCCGGGGCGGGGATGACTCCCGCAGCCGCATCGGTGACCAGGGTCCTCAGCCAGCTCGACCGTTATCTCGCTTCGGATTTGGCCAGCGACCCATTCCTCGCCCTGGCCGTTCCCGGCGACGGCGAAGCGTGGAAGGAGAAGGCGACCCGCCTGGTGACCGGCACGATCCGACCCGCCCTGGAGAGGTACCGGAACGACCTGATCGCGCACATCACACCGGTGGCTCGCGCCGATGACAAGTGCGGGCTCATTTGGATCAACGGTGGGGAGGAGATCTACGCCAATCTCATCCATCAATACACCCAGCTCGACACGCCGGCCCAGGGGATCCACGAGATCGGCCTGCACTGGGCGACACAGGTCAACGCCGCCGAGTGGGTCGAGATCGGTGAGAAGGCATTCGGAGTGGGCACGATCGACGACGTGTTCGACCGCATCCATACCGACCCGTCACTGCGCTTCACATCCGAGGAGCAGATGCTCGAACACGCTCGTGACGCCCTCGAACGGGCGTGGGCCGTGGTTGACGACTGGTTCGGATCGAGGCCCGAGACACCGTGCACCGTGGTCCCGGTGCCGGCGGCGATGGCCCCGGCGATGCCACCCGCCTATTACATGCAGCCGCCGCTCGACGGCTCGCGGCCGGGCACCTATTTCCTCAACACCTACAAGCCCGAGGAGCGTGACCTGTTCGAATACGAGTCGATCCACTTCCATGAGGGGATCCCAGGTCATCACTTCGACCGCTCCCTGGCGTCAGAGCTCGAAGGCATACCGACATTCCGACGTTACGCCCAGGTCTATGCCCACACCGAGGGTTGGGGCCTGTACTCGGAACGGCTCGCCGACGAGATGGGGCTCTACTCATCCGACGTCGACCGCCTTGGCATGATCTCGGCCGACGCCTGGCGGGCCGGCCGGTTGGTCACCGACACCGGAATGCACGCCCTGGGATGGAGTCGTCAACGGGCCATCGAGTTCCTGCAGAAGTGGACACCGATCGGCCTGCTCACCATCGAACAGGAGGTCGACCGTTACATCGGGATGCCCGGACAGGCCCTCGCCTACAAGATGGGACAGCTCGAGATCCTTCGGCTGCGCGATGAGGCCCGCGAGCGATTGGGTGAACGCTTCGACATCAAAGGCTTCCACGACACCATGCTCGTCAACGGCGCCATGCCACTCCCTCTGCTGAGCACCGCGGTCGACGAATGGATCGGCTCAGTCGCCTGACGCGGGCGTCAGAACCTGAGGACCGCGACGAAGGGGGCTCCATCGATCGGGCTGCTCAGAGAATGGAGATCCGCACCCGTCTTTCGTGATTCGACCACCAGACGGTCCAGTAGGTCGACATCACCTGGCCTCTGGCTGTCGCTCAGCAAGACGTCGAAGCTGAATTCATCGAAACGCCCCCAGATCGGAGCTGCGTCGCGCACCAGGGCAACCTGTTCCACACGCCCGGAGACCGCAGCTGGGAGGGCAGCCTCGATCGAAGTGAGGGCACGGCCGGCGCCGATGTGCTCACTCAGCTCGCGATTCAGAACCTCCCGCCTCGCCTCCTCGATCTCGGCGATGCCGGACCGAGCCAGATCGCGGATCTCCTGGACCGAGTCGGGCTCGGTTACACCACTGTGGGCAGGACTGACGCACTCACCGCTGAACTCGCTCACGAAACGCCCGACCAGGTCGTCGTCACCTAGCACAACCAAGGGAGTGGCCGATGCCGTAGCCGGGAGTGCAGCAGCGACGGCTCGGACAAACCGCGACAGGTCCTCTTCCCTCCCGCCGGACATGTCGTGCCCGTGTCGAGTGTCTACGGAGCCGACCCGACCAGGATGCTGCTGTCTCTGCTTCTCCCGATGAACGAACCAATTCACGTCATCGAAGGAGCCGGGTAGATCGGCTTCCTGGATGGTCATACCGTGCCGGCCCAGCAGGTAGAGCCGAACCACGTCTTGGGTCAGCACGAGTACCGCGTGATCCTGGGCACCCAGATCGGGGACCAGGTGCCTCACTTCGAAGACCTCCATGATCGTCCAGGTCGGATCCACCGCTTGGGTGAGGCCGATCGGGATCGTCTCGCCGTCCTCGTCGACATACAGGGCAAGCCCTCGCGACTGGTGCTCCCAGAACTCCCTGTCGTCGATCAGCCCACGGGCCCTCGCCAGCCGATCAGACCTGTCACGGGGCTTCCAACCCAGGGTCTCCAACCTGTTGTCCACCTCGGCGAGCAGGTTCTTCAGCCGGATCGGGTCCTGGGCAACCTCCCGGCCTCTCACATGCGAGGGAAGGAAGACCGATATGAGGTTCCTCCCGCTTCTCGCCACGAGTCGATCGAATAACCCCTCGTCGGGTATGAGCGGCCTTATCGCAACTCCCTTCAGGATGGTGGGCTTTGGTGCCTTCCAGGTCTACCCAGGATAGGAGTGCCCGCATTGAGTTGGGCCGATGTGTGCCGGTGCCCAGCCATGGGTAATCCCGCGCTGACCCACGCACGAATAGACAGGAAGATGCTTATGCCGGTTCACCGAGGCAAAGACAGCCACGGCCCTTATTACCAATGGGGCGACTCCGGGAAGAAATACCACTACGAGGCGGGAAGCAAGCCATCCCGTGAGGCCGCCAAGAAGAAGGCCACAAAGCAAGGCCAGGCCGCCCGGGCTCGAGGGTACAAGGGTTGACGATCCGCCCTTGCGCCTACCTCGCCGGTTCGCGGTGGTCATCGACGGGTACCGAAATGACTCGGTGATCGAGCGACAAGGAGGGTCGACATGGCCAAGGACCACGGACCATCGATCAAAGACAACGAACAGTATGAGGCTCTCCGCAAGGAGGGAATGAGCAAGGAGATGGCGGCCCGCATCGCCAACCCTCCCCGAAGAGAGGCGGCGATGAAGGGCGGTGAGCGCCCTACGAGGAGTGGACTGTCGATGAACTCATTGAGAGGGCACGAGAGACAGGCATCGAAGGCCGGGCGGGCATGGCCAAAGACCAGTTCATCCGAGCGTTGCGACGGCACTGAACCATCCCAACCGACTGGATCACGGGTTTGGTCTCACCCCACGACGGGTAACTCAAATGGCCAAATGGCCAAGGAGGATGAGAAATGACCATCACCAATCAACGAAGAATAGGCGGTTCGGACCAACTCACAGCTTCCTACGAGCGATACGAGAGATCTGGCTTGCTCGCCTCCCTGATGGGCATGTTTGCCGGCTTGGGGACAATCGTCTTCCTGTCGGCACTGCTTGCCGCCGGTGTCGCGCTATTCGACTTTCGACTGGACATCATCAATGACGTGAGCGGGTTCGATGAGACATCCATTCTCAGTCTCGTGGTCGCGGCCGTGATCGTGTTCGCATCGCTGGTATTAGGCGGTTACGCGGCGGGACGAATAGCGAGATACAACGGCGGCATCAGCGGGATGGGCGCCGGGCTCTGGCTGGTCTTCCTGGGGGCGATGTTCGCCGTCCTGGGGGCGTGGGTGGGTGCTTCCACCGATGCCTTCGACCGCTTCGACCTCCCCGACCGTCTAGCCCAGGTCGATGCCACCAATCTGACGGCAGCTGCCGTGATCGCCAGCGCGGTGCTGGTGGTGGCGGCCCTGCTGGGCGGCTATTTGGGTGGTCGTATCGGCGAGACGTACCACGTCACGGCAGAAGAGTCGTTGGTCGCCGTCACCCGCAAGGACAAGGACGACACAGCGGATGTCGACGAGGACACATCGGAGGTCGAGGACTGACTCTCATCCTCTCATCTGGGGCGTTCGGAGAGGCTCGAAAGGAGAAACAACAATGACAGCTCCAGCTTTGAGTGCATCGACACTCACCGGAGACAAGATCCGGAACCCCGGTGGCGAGAAACTCGGACATCTCGAGGAGATCGTGATCGACCTCGAGGGCGGACGTGTTGCGTACGCGGTTCTCGCATCAGGTGGATTCCTCGGACTCGGCGACAGGTACTTCGCAATCCCTTGGGACTTGATCGAGGTCGACACCCTGAACCACGAGGTTGTCGTAGACATCAACAAAGAGGACCTGGAGAACGCACCTGGGTTCGACAAGGACACGTGGCCTGAGACCCATGATCGGGCCTGGATGGTGGATGTCTACCGTCACTACGGCCGCAAGCCGTACTGGGAGCCGTGAGACTCAGCAACGGCGAAGATCAGGAAAGATCAGGAAAGAGAACGACCTCCCTCTCGGGAGGTCGTTCTCTTTTCCCTAGCGTGGCTTCGGGACTTCGTCCCTTGCTTTCTTCCGCAGGAACTACCTGCGGTAGAGGATTGCGAGGACCCGCAAAGCTGCTTCCTACGCCGGGATTACCCGGATCAGGTACGAGGATCCTCCGGCCTTCCGGCCAGACTCTCAGCCGGGTTGCCCCAGCTCTCCTGAACCTCGCGGGTCCTCACGCGGATCTCTTACCCATTCGCCGGCGCCGGCTAAACCTTGCTCCCGGATCGCGCTCGATCCCTCGCGGCCAAGATACGACCGCCGTGACCAAGCCGAAGGTTTCGGCACCGATGGACACGGGTATTGGTGGAAGACGGCAGGGTGCGAACCCGTGGCCGACAAAGGAGGGATCCAGTGGATACGACCACCCTCGCTGATGAGATCAAGGAGATCAGGGAACGGATGGCCGAGATCGAAGAGGATCGGAAGAGACTGGCTGATGACGCATTCGAGGTGAAGGCCACTCTCCGGGACGAAGAGCATCGCCTGACTGCGAGATTGGCGGAGCTCAGCGACGCCGCCGCAGAGGCCGGCGCCGGTCTCGCCGAGCGCAAGGCCGCGGCACAGACCGAGTTGGAGCGGGCGCCGCAACTCCCCGAAGTCTGATCCGACGCCCGGCAGCCCCAATATGATCAGCACGGTGAGCACAAGCTCCTCCCGGCTGACGCTCCCGGCCAGCCCCGACTCGGCGGCAAGGGCCCGCCGATACATCCGCGAGACGGCCACGCTCGACTCGATGAGACACGCCGAGGCGGATTTGCTAGTCACCGAGTTGATCGTCAATGCCATACAGCACTCGCCAGACGCCGAGGAGATCACGATCGAATTGGCAACCAACGATCGGGGTCTGGTCGTCACCGTTTCGCACCTCCATCCGCATGCATTGGAGGATCCGGTCGAGGGTGTTGGCCATACGCTCTTGCGGCGACTATCCCCCCAATGGGGCCACGATCACGATGGTGAGTCGCTTTCGGTGTGGTTCGTCGTGCGGACGCCAGGAACGTCGGAGATTCCCAGCGATCTGTCCGACTCGGATCTGTTCGCGCGGATTGCGGACGATCCGTCGGCATACGCAGAGGAGTTGGTAAGGCGTCATCGCGATCTTGCGGAGTCGATCCGCAACCGATACCGGGGCAGGGGCGTGGACGATGATGATCTTCTCCAAGTCGCCAATATGGCGCTGCTCAAGGCAATCCTCCGTTATGACCCTTCTATCGGTGACATCAGGCCATATGCCGCGGCGACGATCTCGGGTGAGATGAAAAGACTGCTGCGCGACAAGGGTTGGGCAGTTCGCGTGCCACGCTCACTCCAAGAGCGGTCACAGGAGGTGATGCGCGCCACCACCGACCTCGAGCAGAAGATCGGCCGGCCACCCGCAATCCACGAGGTCGCCGAGCACCTGGACATGAGTGAGGACGAGGTCGCCGAGGCATTCGTTGCCCGAAAGGCATATGTCTCGAACTCGATGGACAGCGCCCTCGATCAGACCGGGGTCACATTCCTCGACCGTCTCGAAGACGAGGACATCCATCTGAGCACCGCCGATGAGCGACTGACCATCGAGTCGGCCATCGCACGCCTGCCAGAGCGCGAGCAGCTGATCCTCCATCTGAGGTTCAACGAGGACTTGACCCAGGCCGAGATCGCTGATGAGGTGGGTGTCTCACAGATGCACGTCTCGCGGCTGCTGGCCAAGGCCTTGGATGAGCTGCGCTCACTGATCGACTCTTGAACATCCAACGTCTGAGAAATGGGGTTTAGCCTCTGGGTGTGTGGGGTATCGCCAGAGTGAGGTGACGACTTTGAAGACCAGAGAGATGACTCTGAGAGTCACGGCCGACGAGGCTGCTCCAGGTCGTTCACGCTCATACCTTCTGGAATTGAAGCCGTTTCTCGAGCCCCGATTCGACGACGTTGCCCTCGTCTTGTCGGAATTGGTCACCAACAGTGTCAAACACGGGACGCGCGATGGGGAGATCCGGGTGCGCGTCACCGCCACCGGTGACTCGATTCGGCTCGAAGTGGGTGACGGTGGACGCGGATTCGACGCGGCCGAATCACGCGGGGATGGAATGGGATTGAACATCATCGACATGGTGGCGGATGCTTGGGGAGTCAGACGCGATGGGCAGTTCATCGTCTGGGTCGAGATGAAGAGGACGATCTGACCCGGACTACATCACGTCGTCTGGTGAGTCGACCACTCGTAGCGAGCCCCTGACGCCGCTGAGGTCGATCAACCGGGATATCGGCCCACTGCCGACCGCCACGGCAAAGCCCCTGCCCGCCCCGCCAAAACGGCGATCCGCCATTATCAACGCCTTGAGACCCGTCGAATCCATGAACGAGGAACCGTTCAGGTCGACCACGAGACTCTGGTCACCGTCAGCGAGGACCTGGTCCATGGCCGTGTCCAGGTCCCCCACCGTCGCCAGGTCGATCTCCCCCGTGACCGCGATGGCGATCCATTCATCGGTCAACTTCGATCGTTCAATCGTGATCCCACTCACCATCGCATCGTATCACCGCGCAAATGGCTCACCTCGTGCGTCGGTTGTGCCAGTGGTGAGCCTGTGTGATCGGCTCAGAGCGATCGTCGCAGCACGACGACGGTCTGATCATCGGAAGGCTCGGCGTCGGCAAAACCCAACACCAGATCGGCCGTGCGCGTGGCAACACCGCGCTCTGCCACGAGCATCTCTGCGAGCGCCTCGGGCTCGGTCCGACCATTGGCGGATCGTTGGACATCGGCCACGCCGTCACTGAAGAGCACGATCGCGTCCCCCGGGCCGAGCTCGAGATTGACGGACTCATACTCGGTGCTTGGGTCGAGAAAGAGCAGGGCCCCCGTGGGAATCACCAGCGTGGCGGTCTGGGACGTGACGAGAATCGACGGTGGATGACCGGCCGAGCTGAGCTCGGCGGAGCCGGTGGACGGCACAACGCGCATAACGATTGCCGACGCAAGGGAGTCAGGACGGGCATGCCAGTGGACCCGGCTCATCGCGTCCGCCGGGGACAGCCCCAGGGCTATCGAGTGCAATAGCAAGTCCCGAACCGCCACGGCCCGGATCGCGGGCTCGGCGCCGTGGCCGGTGATGTCGACCAGAACCACTCCGATGGAGCCGTCGGGAAGGGTTCGCACCCCGCTGGCGTCGCCGGCAACGCTGCCCCTGCCCGGCCGGAATCGTGTCGCCACGTCCCAACCTTCGGCATCGTCGACGCTGACGACGTGCAAGACCTCGGCCAGCCTGCTGACCACCGGAGCCTCCTGCTCGAGCCCGATTCGAGCGCGCTCGGCATGCGCGGCGGACGTCGCCGCCTCGATCGCCGTCTGATCGATGGCTCGGACCACCACAGCCAACAGGACCAATAGAACGAGACCCAGGCCAACCGCGATGAAGGCCAGAGCGTCGACGCGCTCGGACGTTGGGAACGCTTCCGCAACGAAAATGAGGACGGCCGGAACGAGCAGGACTGGCGGGCCAAACCGACGTAGCAACTTCCCTCCTGCACCGGGGCTCGAGGCGGTGGAGAGCAAGCCGATCGATGGCCGGAACAAGAAGACTCCGAAGGCAATGAGCACAGACATGAGCGACGCCTGGACCGAGATGGCGGGCTGCAAGAACAGCCTCCCGACAGAGGGGTCCCCGTACGCATACCCGAGGAATATCACGGCGGTCAAAGAGAAGGTCAGCAGAGCACCGACCTGACCCGCCAGGACCCGGGACTCGACCCGGCTGGCACTGAGCGGTATCGCCAAGCCCAGGACGAAGAGGACGATTCCGACCGAGAACGCTGGGATCTCCACCGTCAATCCCCACCAGAGATCTCGTCGGTCCCCGAGGAAGATGACGACTATGAAGACCCCGAACGCCGCCACCAGGAACGACACCGCCAAGCCGACACGCCTCCATGCCCGTCTTCGCCGCATTGGGGTCATGGTCCCAGCGAGGAGCGCTGCAATGGAGAGCGCAGTCAGGGACAGACCCGACGCAGGGTCGAGATGACGCACCAGGACGGGGCCGGGCGGGATCTCGGCGAAGACCGGAAAGACCAGGCCGAGAAGGGCAAGCACCGAGAAGAGGGTGGCCGAAAGGCGAACCAGCCTCCCCAGAGCGCCCAGCCGCGCTTCCAGAGCCGGGTCGATCCCGGTGTGAGGTCCAGGAGCAGCCACCTCGTGGGACATGGGACGGCGACGCTACACGGGCGGCACAACTCGCAATGGCCGACGCGGAGAGACGTTCGTCGAGGTTTGCAACCAGCTATCACGGGGTAAACGGCGAATGGAGTCGGGCCTCGGTTTGGCCGACCCTACGACGAAGGAGAAAAGTGATGAAGAGGACGGCTCAGCGGACACGCCTTGTTCTTGTCAGTGCACTCGCAGTGGTCGCGCTCGCGCTGGCCGGTTGTGCCACGGACAACGACGACAACGGCGGTGATACAGGTTCGACCACGACAGTCCCGCTCTTGACCACCACAACCGTCCCGTAATCCTGGATCCCGCGGGATGCGGCAACAGTCGAAGGGCCCTCGTTTCGAGGGCCCTTCGACTTTCGCCTCCTCCTCTTCGTTCGACGAGTCTGTGTTCGCCGCCGATCGGGTAAGCCCCGGGCACCAACCACGAGGTCTCCCATGCAAGACAAACTCGAGCACAGCTACGCCCCAGCCGGCGTGTCCACATCCGATGCGGCCAAGTCGGTGCCATCCTTCAAGAGCGGCTGGCCTCACTCATCGATCTATCGCTGACCCTCAAGCACGTTCACCGGAATGTGATCGGGCCAGGATTCATGTCCATGCACAAGCTGATGGATCAGCAAGTCGAGGTGGCGAGGGCCATGGTGGACGAATTGGCAGAGCGGATTCCGACACTCGGCGAGTCGCCGAAGGTCTCGCCGGGCAGGTCAGTGAGGGGCGAGAGGCCGAGGACGACTACATGCTGGGACGGGCGCCAGTGGCGGCGCACCTCGGTGCCCTCGACAAGGTGTACGAGAGATTGGGCAAGGGGAATCGTGACGCGATTGCCGAGGTCGACGTGGCGATCTCGTCTGTGGTCTATCTCGTGTCTTCCGTCGTGTTCGGCGATCCGGTGGCTGTCGCACAAACGGCCCTCTTTTCGACCATCGCCGGATGGGCGTGGTTCTACCTACCGCTGGTTCGATTCAAGAAGGACGACTGAGCAAAGTGGGCTCAGCACAGGTCGGATATCTACATCGGGTCGGATATCTACATCGGCGGGATGATCCGGGCCTTGCTCACCTTCTCTTGGAGCTTGGCATCGAGGTCGCTCGTGCGGACACCTCCCTCGGCGAGAATGCCCTGGAGGACCGCCATTCGAGTCTCGAGCGAACTCGCCTCTTCAGTGAGCCCCGCCACATAGTCGGGCCCATCCTCCATCGGCTGGCTCTTTTCGAACTCGATCTCGGCCAACCGATTGCGGATGTCGACGATCTCCTCGGCGATGGCATGCGTGTCCACGTAGACCTCCTGGGTTGCGGCTCAAGTGACGCCGTGTACCCCACATTCTGAGACGCCAAACCTGATATCGAACCCTCAATGCCCTCATCCGGAGGGTCGACTCCCGGCGGGACCCATGATCCGCACCATCAGGGCAAACGGTCCGGGATTGGCGGAGAGGGAGGGATTTGAACCCTCGAAGAGGCTTATAACCCCTTACTCGCTTAGCAGGCGAGCGCCTTCGACCGCTCGGCCACCTCTCCAAGATTCAGTTGTCGGAACGGTACCGGCGGAGGGGGTGGGATTCGAA
>DASWKM010000137.1:0-9227 GCA_036396635.1 Acidimicrobiia bacterium | reverse complement strand
CGACGTCGAGAAGCTGGCGCAGGGCCACCTGGGCGGTCAAGCCGATACCTGCCACGGTGAGGAACCAGGCAAACGTCTGGGCACGGCTCACCGCCGGCTCATCACTCCTTCCCAGGATCAGGCCGACGACGAAGAGCACCGACGTCACGATCACACTCAGCCCGAATTGGCCCCATGGCTCGAGGCGATCCCAGAACTCCATGGCCAGGATGGCGAGGGCCACCAAGACCAACGAGGCGCCGAGATATGCGACCGCCTCCATGCCCCGCCCAACCTGGCTCGAGCGGCCACGCCCGGTCTCGAATGCTTCGATTGCCCGGGCATGGTCGGGGTCGATCAGCCCGGCGGCTACCCAACGTTCCAGGTCTTCGGTCATACCCATGCCAGAACCTGCCTCCTAGTGGTCCGACTCAAGCGCCCTCGCGCCAATCCGATTCAACTGGATTGTCCAACTTCCCCGGAATCCGGGCCAGAGGCCAATGTCACATCCATACCGCGCCGCTCCCCAGCATCGATCCGCCTGTCGCGCCTGGTGCGCCGAACCGGCTCAGAGCACCAGAAGTGTGGCCAAGGCGAAGTAGATGGTGAGTGACAAAAGGTCCTGTACCACCGTGGCCAGTGGCCCGCTGCCGAAGGCGGGGTCAATGTCCAGTGCGGAGAACAACCAGGGAAGCGACATCGCCACCGAGGTCGCCACGGTGGAGGCTGCCCAGATGCTCGCACCGACCGCCAGCCCCACCTCATGGTCGAACCAGGCGGAGACAACCGGGTAGGCAACGGCGGCGAGAACGGCACCGAGCGCCATGCCTGTGATCAGCTCACGCCACATCACTCTTGCCACCGGTACTCCCACCGAGAGCCCTCTCACCACCAGAGTCTCGGTCTGGGTGCCGACGGCGTCGGCGATGTAGACGATGCCCGGTATGAAGAACGCCAGCTCGAGACGCGATGTCAGGCCACGCTCGAAAGCGGCGACGATCGCGGCCGCCGCCATCGCCGCGGCGAGGCCGACCAGCAGCCAGGGGAAACGATGCCAGAAGCGCAGGGCCAGCCTCTCTTCGCTTGCAGAGCGGGCCGAGGCGCTCTGGTGGAGGTACCCGCTGATACGGGCCAGATCCTCGCGGTGCTCTTCCAAGAGAACCCCCAGCATGCGACGAGGCGGGATCAATCCCATGAACCGCCCAGTGGTGTCGACGACGGCGAGACTGCTCTCCTGGTGGACTACGGCCTTGGCTGCCGCAGCCTCCTGATCCTCACCCGGGCCGATCATGGGAGGATCGGAGTCCATGATCGCAGACGCCGGGGCGTCGTCGGGGGCCGCCAGCAGGTCCTCGATCCGGATCATGCCGATCAGCCGCCCTTTGTCGAGCACCGCAATGTCCGACACGCTGTCGAATCGCCCTGATCCCGTCAAACGGCTGCGGAGATGACTGGCGGTCTCGGTCACGCGAGCTGTGGGAACGCGGCTCGACGCGTAGGCGAGGGCGCTTGACGAAGCAGCCTTCATCTGCGGTTCTCGAGATTGGGTCATGGAAGTCTCCTATCCGGGCTCATCACGAGCTCGCCGGCATCTCAGCCGCCGATGGTCAGTGGGTACTCCAGCACATGGAGCTGTGTTCCATCGGGACCTGTCTCGAACACGATGATCGAGCCTTCTCCAGGGTGAGGCACCGATGACAGATCGACCGTAGCGCCGAACTCGGCTCGCTGTCCCGGATGGGCCACGGGTGTCTCGCCCTCGGCGACGATGAGACCGTCGGCGTCCACGACCACGTAGCTGACCACTCCAGACCCGCTGATAGCAAGACCGAAGACGTCGAGGCGCGACTCGACTCTCGAGCCCCATGTCGGCTCCTCGACGAGGATGGCGGGGAGCAAATCGGTGTAATCAGCCCGGGTCTGGGGCCGGTCGACGATCAACCCCTCGCCGGTGAGGACATCGACGGGGGCACCTTCGATGAGAAACTCGACGGCGTCGATCTCGTCGAATCGCGTCGCCGTGTAGACGATCTGGGCCACGCGGCCGAGCACGCTCAATGACCCACCACCCGAATCGAACTTGCTGCTCAAGTCGATAGCTGCCACCCCCTCGGCGACCTCGACTCCGAGGAGATGCGTTCCCTCGGGAATCGCAGTTGACAGACCCATCGTTGCCTCGGCATCGGTGACCCCTTCCAGCAGCATGGTGAGTACGGCGTCGATCTCGTCGTCTCCCACTCGTGCCACCGGAACCAGATAAGGGCCAGGCTCCACCGGGTACCCGTCGAAGAAGAAGTAGACCCCAGACTCCATGCTCGTCGGTGGCCGGGTCGTGGAGGTCGTCCGTGGCGTGGTTGTGGTCGTGGGGATCGTGGTGGACGCGGTCGTGGACGTCGTGGTGGTGGTCTCAGAGTCGTTGGAGACACATGACGCCAGCACGATCGAGGCCAGCACCAGGACAGACGGTCGTCTCATGGAATCAACTCCGGGATGGTCACATATTGATAGCCGGCGTCGGTGAGGCCGGAGATGATGGCGGGCAGCGCCGTGTAGTCGGTCGATGCGGCACCCACATGGAGAAGAAAGATCGCTCCGGGTTGTGCGCCTCTCAGGCAACGGTCGATCACCTCGGCGGTCGGGAGCCCCTTCCACCCCAAGGAGTCGACGGTCCACATCACCGAATAGCGATATCCCGCCGCCCCCACATCAGTGAGCACCCGGTTGTTGTACGCACCATATGGGGGCCGGAAGTATGGCTTCGTGCTCACCCCGGTCAGGTCGAAGATGACGGACTCGGCTCTCTCCAACTGCTCGAGACGCTCATCGGTGGTGAGGGTCTCCATGTGGGGATGGTCGTAGGTGTGGTTCATCAGCGTGTGCCCTTCGTCGATCATCCTGTGCAGCAGGTCGGGGTTGGCCTCTGCCCAAAGTCCGGTCATGCCAAAGGTCGCCCTGATTCCGTTGGCGGCGAGCAGGTCGAGGATCTCCTCGGCGTGACCGCGATCCGAGCCGGCGTCGAAAGTCAGCGCAACCAAGGGCAAGGTCGTGGCCCCCTTCCACACCGGCACGGCTGCGCCCGTCGGGGTCGGAGTCGTCGTGCCGGGTTGGCTTGTGGTGGAAGTGGGCAACGTGGTCACGGTGGTGGGTGGGCTCGTGGTCGTCGTGCTTGTGGTCGTCGTGCTCGTGGTCGTCGTGCTGGTGGTTGTCGAGACCGTGGAGGTGGTGAGAATGGTGGATGTCGACCCGCTCCCATTGGTCGTCGAGGTCGTATCCAACGAATTCGCCCCCCCACATCCTCCTGACACCAGGACGACGGCGAGGAGAGAGGCCAAGATGACTCGCCCGGTCACCACGCCGTCATCGATTGCTCGCCCCGGGGTCAGCACGGAGTGCTCATCTCGATGATGATCGTGACTGATCCCCCCGGCTCCCGCCAGAGACGGATTGCCCTAATCACATCGCCAATCGCCTCGTTTCCAGACGCGCCTCGGGCGAACTGTCTGGTGTGCAACGAGCCGTGCTGAGCAGGCTTCCCGGCCCTGCAGATCGCGGCGACGTCTCTGGTGTGCAATGAGCCGTGCTGAGCAGGCTTCCCGGCCCTGCAGATCTCGGCGACGTCTCTGGTGTGCAATAAGTCGGTGCAACGCCGTCGAGCACGGCCGGCATGGTCCGCATCTCCGTGTCGTTCGTCTGACCGGATTGGTGCCGAAGGTCCCTATCCCGACTGCATCCGGGCCGACAACCTGAGCCATGACATGAACAGAGTCTTGGGGCTCTGATGGGACGAAGGAAGGACGTAGTCATGTTGAAGATCAAAGAGGCGGCATCCGAGTTCCTGGCCAGCAAGCGCATAGCGGTCACCGGGGTCTCGAGGAATCCTCAAAGCCACGGGAGCAACGTCGTCTACCAGCGGCTCAGGGACCGTGGATATCAGGTGTTCGCGGTCAATCCCAACGCCGACGAGGTCGAGGGTGATCCCTGCTATCAGGACCTGAAATCGGTCCCTGGTGGGGTCGACGCCGTGGTGATCGGGACAAGGCCAGAGATCGCAGAGGACACGATGAGGGAATGTGCCGACCTTGGCATCCAGCAGGTATGGATGCATCGGTCCTTTGGCGGGGGGAGTGTCTCCGACACCGCCACCGAATACGGTCGAGCGCAGGGGATCACGGTGATCGATGGGGGTTGCCCATGCATGTTCGAGCCCACCGCCGATCCCGCCCACAAAGCAATGCGTTTCGTGTTCACCCTGAGCGGCAAGGTCCCCCGAGAGGTCTGACCGGCCTCAGAGGCCCGCTCTCATCTTGGACACCAGCTCGTCCTTGCGGTTGTGCCACTCCTCGTTCAGCTTGGGAAGCTCTTCGGACATGTACCGGAGGTAGGCGCTGGTCTCGAGTAGACGTTTGCCCCCACGTGAGTCGGGCCCGAGAAGCTCGATCCCCTGGGTCAGGACCTCGACGTACTTTTCGAGTATGGGGAGTCGGGCACGGTTGATGGCCTCCCAGATGTCGTTGTCGTAGACCCGATAGGTGTCGACGCGTGCGCCCGGTTCCCGCTCCCGACCCAACAGCCCGCCACGAACCAACGATCGGGTCGCCGACGAGATTGCGGCGCGGCTGACGCCCAGCCCTTCGGCGAGTTCCGCGGCGGTGTAGCGCTCCGAGTCCTCGGCGAGGGCATAGGCGAACACTCGAGCCTGCATCCTGGGCAGCCCGGCCTCGGTGATCACGAGCGCAAACCGCTCTACGAATCTGAGCAGCGTGTCGCCCTTCCGTGGGCTGTCACCCTTTATCTGTTGAACCTCGATCGCCTGCATCGGAATCGTTCACAGTATAAGCAATATCTTGCTGTTTTACGAACTCGTGAAAGATGTGTAAGGTATTCTGATGATGTCTGATGCGATCTCTATCTCGGGTCTGGTGAAGACCTACGGCCCAACCGTCGCTCTCGACGGATTGGATCTGGATGTGGCCACCGGCGAGGTCCATGGCTTTCTCGGGCCCAATGGGGCGGGGAAGACCACGACGATTCGTGTCCTTCTCGGTCTGCTCAGGGCCGATTCGGGCCAGGTCAGCATGCTGGGGGGCGACCCCTGGGAAGACGCCGTCGAGCTTCATCGCCGGCTGGCGTACGTTCCGGGCGATGTGAGTCTCTGGCCCAACCTGACCGGCGGCGAGATCATCGACCTCCTGATGCGGCTCCGCGGTGGCGCCGATCGAAAGCGGAGGGACGAACTGCTGGAGCGGTTCGACCTCGACCCGACCAAGAAGGGCCGCACCTATTCGAAGGGCAACCGTCAGAAGGTTGCGATCGTCGCCGCCCTCGCCTCGGATGCCGAGCTGTACCTCCTCGACGAGCCGACGGCCGGGCTCGATCCCCTGATGGAGGCTTTGTTCAAGGAGGAGGTGAGGGAGTTGAAGTCCCAGGGCCGCACGCTTCTCCTCTCGAGCCACATCCTCGCCCAGGTCGAGGAGCTGTGTGACCGCATCTCGATCATCCGCCAGGGGAAGGTGGTCGAGTCGGGATCACTGGGTGACATGCGCCACCTCACCAGGACCACCATCATCGCAGAGACCACTCGACCGGTCACCGAGCTGGCGACCCTCCCGGGAGTCCACAACGTGGAGTCATCTGACGGCTCGCTCCGCTTCGACGTCGACGCCGAGCATCTCGACGTGGCGGTGCGTCACCTGAGCAGCGCGGGAATCCGATCTCTCGTGAGTCAGCCCCCGACCTTGGAGCAGATATTCCTCCGTCACTACGGCGACTCGGTCGAGACGGTCGAGGAGACCGACGAGTCATGAGATCCTTCACCGGGACCGGGGCGCTGATCAGGCATGTCCTCCGCCGCGACCGCATCCGTCTCGTGGTGTGGATCGCTGCAATCGGTGGGTACAGCATCCCGTTGGCGGCCAGCCTCGAGGGGCTCTACCCGACTCCGCAGTCGCTGCAGGCGCGCGCCGTGATAATGGATGGCCCTCTGGGGGTTATGTTCAGCGGCCCGCGCATCGGGCTCGATAACTACACGTTCGGTGCGATGTTGTCCAATGAGTTCGTCGGCACCCTCGCCGTTGTGTTGGCGCTGATGAGTGTCTTCCTCATCGTCCGCCATACCCGAGCGGAGGAGGAGAGCGGCCGACGGGAGCTGGTTCGGGCCGCCGTCGTCGGACGCCACGCCGGTATCATCGCCGCTCTCATCGTGGTGATCGCCGCTCAGGCCGTCATCGGGATCCTGATCGGGCTGTCCTATCCCCAGCTCGGTCTCGGACTCTCCACTGGCGGCTCCTGGCTCTTCGCCACTGCTCTGGTCTCAGTGGGCGTTGTCTTCGCCGGCATCGCTGCGATCGCGAGTCAGGTGACGAGTCAGACCCGTGGCGCCATCGGGATCGGAGTTGCTGCAGTCATCCTCACCTATGTCGTCAGGGCCATTGGTGACCTGGGCGACAGCGCCCTCTCCATGCTCTCGCCCATCGGGTGGGCCCAGGCAACCCGCCCCTACGTCGATGACTCGTGGTGGCCGCTCGCTCTGCCTGCAGTGTTCACGGTTGTCCTGGTGATGGCCTCGTTGGCGTTGACGTCGCGACGCGACGTCGGCGAGGGACTGGTTTCGCCACGGTCGGGGCGAAGCGAGGCTTCCCGGGCGCTGGCGCGGCCCTTGGGATTGGCGCTTCGGCTTCAGCGTGGCCTTCTCATCGGATGGGGCGTCGGACTGTTCATACTTGGTGCGAGCTACGGCGGCTTCGTTTCTGACGTCGAGGAGTTCGCAGCCGAGAACCCTTTCATCGAGGAGGGGCTCTCCGCCATCGGAGGGGCCGGGCTAGGCGAATCGTGGGCATCTTTCCTCGCCGTGCTGATGATGGCGCTGGTCGCGTCGTTCACCGTTCAGGCGACACTGCGGCTGCGCTCCGAGGAGACCGACCTTCGGGCCGAGCACGTGCTGGCGACACCGGTCGAACGATGGCGATGGGTGGGAAGCCACTTGGCGGTTGCCGCCGTCGGCAGCGCCGTCATCGGTGTCCTCGTGGGTCTCGGCTTCGGGTTGTCAGCGGGCGCCGCCACCGGAGATTGGACATGGATCCCCAAGATGATCGCCGCCACGCTCTCCCACCTGCCTGCGCTGGCCGTGGTGGGCGGGTTCGCCTTCGCGGTCGTGGCGATCGTGCCCCGACTGGCACCGGCGGCGTGGGTGGGCATCGCCTTGGTCTGGACGAGCATCCTCGGCACCATCCTCGGGCTTCCCGACTGGGTGCTCGAGCTGTCACCGTTCGGGCACGACCCACTGCTCCCGGCTGCCGATATCGAGCTCCTCCCCTTGCTCGTCCTCGGCGTGATCGCCGGGTTCCTCGTGGTCGGCGGCTTCTATGCCTTCCAGCGCCGGGACATCGGCGTCACCTGACCAGCGCCCGCGCGACCAAGCGGTCGTCGATCAGGCCAGCGCCGATGACTCGCGGAGAGGCTGCAGAGCGCCCAGGGATTCGGCCACGACCACCAGGTCGTCATCTGACTGAAGCCGGAAGCCCTGACCCGGGTTCGTGTGGGTGACTCCCTCCCGGACCACGGCAAGCAGTGTGGCCTCGTGGTCCTTGCGCAACTTGGCGGCCAGCGCGTCGAACGAGGTGCCCACACAGTCAGCGGGCAGGCTCACTCGGTACAGCTCTGAGCCCTCGCCCCCCGACACGATGTCGACCACGAGCTGGGACAACCCGGGGTACATGGCCGTCCGGGCCAGGAGGTGCGATGCCAGCTTGGAGGTCACCATCACCTCGTCCACGTCTGCGCGACGGAAGTGCGGGACGTGATCGGGGTTGTTGACCTCGACCACGGTGCGGACCTGGGGAGCGAGTGTCTCGATGGCGAGCACGGTGAGGATCGAGGACATGTCGGCCTCGTTGGATCCGTCGGCTGGGCAGATGATCGCGGAGACGGCGTTCTCGATCCCGGCGCGCCTCAGGTCTCCCTCGTTTGTGGTGTCGCCGCGGACGAAGTAGACGGACTCGTCGGCGGGGTTGCGCTCGCTGTTGTGGAGGAGAACGATCTTGGTCCCGTACTCGTCCCTGGCCAATTCGGCGATCAGGTCCCGTGCCGTCGCATTCCAACCACAGACCACGATGTGGCCCCGGTATCCAGACGCTCCCATTCCCTGTCCCTCCTTCAATAGAAAATCGATGACAAAACCGACCAGTGCTCCCGTGATGGTGGCGACGATGGCCACTCCGAACAGCCCGAGCAACCATCCCACCACCCAGCCCACGGGCCCGGAGACGAACCCGCCTTCGCCCTGGCCGAGAACGGTTGCACCGGCCCAGTAGAGCGAGCGACCCATCTGCTGGATGGATCGGTCGGTCTCCGCCAACCAGATCGCGAGCGCCGCCAGTCCGAGGAATAGGGCGAGACCGATCATCAGCGAGGTGAAGAACCGCCTGTCGATCTTCTCGCCCACCCGTCTCACATGCCAGCTCACCCTGCGTAGGAAGGGTGAGTCGAATATTGCCTTGAACCGGCTGAACATCGGCTGGCAAGCTAGTGGTCTGTCGCGTGAATAGTGTGCGCGTGTCTCCAGCCATCGACGCCCCGGTTGCATCGAAGGGCTCTGCCACTTCGACCTGGGGGCGTGCCAGGGCCCGATCGCCAGTTCGAGAACGGGAGCATTACTCTGTGCTCGAACTCTGAGAGCGGTTCGGCCGCGAGGTGCATCACGCCCTGTCAACTCATTAGGTCCGTGTCCAACGATCTAGGTTGGAGGAATCGTGAGCTCTGAGAAAGCGGGCTCGTTGCGAGGTCAGCCCTCGCTGTACGAGGCGGTCATCGAGCGGATCACTCAGACCCCCGGCCCGCGCTCCGGCTTGATGGCCGGTTTTGCCCGCTCCTATCTGCACCGGCTCACACTCGACCGGCCCACCTCCCCCGAAGCCCTCTTTCACGAGGTTGCCGGCCTATATGGGCTGGTCGAGAGACGGGTGGAGCCCATCACGGTCCGAGCGTTCAACCCGACGATGGCCGGCCATGGGTACGAATCGGACGGGACGGTAGTGGAGGTCCACGTCGACGACAGCCCGTTTCTGGTCGACTCGATCCTCAACGAGCTGGAGGCTCACGATCTCCAGGTGGCGCGAGTGCTACATCCGGTCATCGGCACCCGGCGTGACGAGAGCGGCCAATTGATAGGCCTCGACTCGGCTCGCTCCTCCGAGGTGGCCGAGTCGGTGCAGCACTACGTCCTGGAACGGCGTCTCTTTGACGCGGATCTC
>DASWKM010000136.1:0-13319 GCA_036396635.1 Acidimicrobiia bacterium | reverse complement strand
CGTCTCCGGTGAGCGGATCGCCGCCGAGGCCGACCTGGCCGCCGGCGGTCCCGCCCGTCGCACCCAGAAGAGCCTCAAGTCCCGTGCCGAGGAGGCGGCGGGTGGTCAGTCCAAGCCGCGACTCATCGAGGCCGGCGGTGGCAAGCGCACAGTCATCGAGACCGCGGCAAAAGAGGGTGGTCGCAAGCTGATCGAGGCCGGAGGGGGACGACGTCCAACCGCCGCAGAGGCTCAGGTCCAGTAGGAGAGCGCCCGTGAGGAGCAGACGGTTGCCGAGGAAGTCGTAGAGGCCGTGGATGCCGTGGTGGAGGGGGCCGAGGTCACCACAGCACCGGTGGTTGCCGAGTCCGAGACCAAAGGAAAGTCGGAGGAGGAATGAGCTCCACCGAGCACTCGCCGCGCCCTCAATTCAGCGACACACCACTCGTGCCTGATGCCGAATGCGCTCACCCTTGGAGAGGACGCACTCAATGTTGATGCCCAAGAGGACCAAACACCGCAAGACGCATCGGGGGCGCATGTCCGGCGTCGCCAAGGGCGGTACGCAGGTGAGCTTTGGTGAGTACGGATTGCAGGCTTTGGAGCCGGGCTGGATCACCGCCCGTCAGATCGAGTCGGCTCGTGTGGCCATCACCCGTGCGGTCAAGCGCGGTGGCAAGGTGTGGATCACCATCTTCCCCGACAAACCGGTGACCCAGAAGCCGGCCGAGACCCGGATGGGCTCGGGGAAGGGGAACCCGGAGTTCTGGGTATCGGTCGTGAAACCGGGACGTGTCATGTTCGAGCTCGCCGGTGTGCCCGAGGATCTGGCACGCGAGGCCATGCGCAAGGCCGGCCACAAGCTTCCGATCAAGACCCGGGTTGTCACCAGGGAGGACACATGAACATTGCCGATCTCCGTGAGCTCACAAACGAGGAGTTGTCCGAATCGCTGGCCGAGGCAAAAGAGGAGAGATTCAATCTCCGCTTCCAAGTGGCCACGAACCAGCTCGACAACACCGCCCGCTTGCGGACGGTGAAGAAAGAGATTGCACGCATCCGCACCGTGATGCGTGAGCGAGAGTCGGCAGCCGGGGCCGCTCTCGGCGAGGGGAGTGCGTGATGGCCGAGAACACAACCAGGAGCAGCCGAAAGGTGCGAGTCGGCGTCGTCGTCTCGGACAGCCGGGACAAGACTGTGACCGTCGAGGTCCCGAGCTCGTCCAAGCACCCCCGTTATGACAAGATCGTCAGACGCGCCGCCAAATTCCATGCCCATGACGAGACCAACGACGCCCACGTGGGTGACACGGTCCGCATCATGGAGACCCGCCCCCTCTCCAAGCAGAAGAGATGGCGGGTCATCGAGGTCGTGGAGCGTGCTCGATGATCCAGCAGGAATCCAGGCTCAAGGTGGCCGATAACACAGGTGCCCGCGAGTTGCTGTGCATACGCGTTCTCGGTGGGTCATCACGCCGGTATGCCGGGGTGGGTGATGTCATCGTCGGGACAGTCAAGGAGGCGACTCCAGGCGGTTCGGTGAAAAAGGGTGAGGTAGTCAGGGCTGTGGTCGTTCGGACCAAGAAGGAGTCACGACGCCCCGATGGCACCTACATCCGCTTCGACGACAACGCGTGCGTGATCATCGACAACAACCGCCAACCACGTGGGACCCGCATCTTCGGGCCGGTTGCCCGCGAGCTCCGCGATGAGCGGTTCATGCGCATCGTGTCCCTGGCGCCGGAGGTTCTGTGATGATTGCCGACCGACTTTCCCCGAATGCCTCCGGACACAACCAGTCATCGCGTGGCCGGGGGTTCACCCTCGCGAGCGGCGCCGCTGTCTCCGATCGCCGGGGAAACAGACGCCGGTCGGTCGGCGGCTTCCGCCCCGTCCCTGTTCGTTTGGAGGTTTGCAATGAAACTCAAGAAAGGTGACACCGTGATGGTCATCGCCGGCAAGGACGCCGGCAAGGAGTCCAAGGTCTCCCGGGTCCTGACCGTCAAGGGCAAGGTCCTGGTCCAGGGTGTCAACACCGCAAAACGTCACACCAAGCCCTCGGGCTCGACGCTGCAGGGAGGCATCATCGACAAGGACATGCCGATCGACGTCTCGAACGTGATGATCGTCTGTGAGAAGTGTGGCCCCACCCGTATCGGTCATCGATTCGATGACGAGGGTCGCAAGCATCGGTCGTGCGCCAAGTGCGGAGGCGACCTGTGAGCACCCAACCGCGTCTCAAGGTGAAGTATCAAGCCGAGGTCGCACCGAGGTTGAAGGACCAGCTCGGTCTGGACAACGTCATGGAGGTGCCCACCCTGGAGAAGATCGTCCTCAACATGGGGCTCGGCGAGGCCATTCAGAACAAGAAGGCCATCGATGAGGCCGTCGACGAGCTGGGATTGATCGCCGGTCAGCGACCGAGGGTCAACACCGCCCGCAAGTCGATCGCCAATTTCAAATTGCGCGAGGGAATGCCCATCGGCGTCTCGGTGACACTCAGGGGCAGGCGCATGTGGGAGTTCTTCGATCGTCTGCTGTCGGTCGCGATTCCCCGGGTGCGGGACTTCCGGGGTCTCAACCCGAGGGCGTTCGACGGCCGGGGGAACTACAGCGTCGGGGCCTCCGAACAGCTGATCTTCCCCGAGATCGACTTCGACTTGGTGACCACGACTAGGGGAATGAACATCACCATTGTGACGACCGCCAGCAACGACGAGCACGGAAAGGCACTTCTCGATGCTTTCGGGTTCCCGTTCCGCAAAGTGGCCGCTGAGGTCTGAGGAGGGATTGAAGGATTCATGGCTAAGAAATCAATGATCGCAAAGGCGGCCAGGCCGCCGAAGTTCAAGAGCCGGGGGTACAACCGCTGCAACCGGTGTGGGCGGCCCCGTGCCTTCTTGCGTGACTTCGGGATGTGCCGCATCTGCGTACGGGAGCTGGCCAGTCGTGGCGAGTTGCCCGGTGTCAAGAAGGCTTCATGGTGACAATGGTCACCGATCCCATAGCGGACATGCTCACACGCATCCGCAATGCCGTGGCGGTTGGCCACGAGCGGGTTGCCATGCCTTCGTCGAAGCTGAAAGTGACGATCGCCCAGATCCTGGTCGATGAGGGATTCATCGACAGGTTCGACGTGTCCGATGGCGGTAATCGCCGCGAGCTGGAGCTGGTGCTGCGTTATGGCCCCCGCCGCCGCCCGGTGATCGAAGGGCTCAAGCGAGTGTCGCGTCCCGGTCACCGTGTCTACCGCGGCGCCAAGGACCTGCCCCGGGTCCAGGGTGGGCTCGGTGTGGCCGTGGTGTCCACCAGCCAGGGCTTGATGCCGGACCGTGAGGCGCGCAAACGCCGTCTCGGTGGTGAGATCATCTGTGAGGTGTGGTGATGAGCCGGATCGGCAAGAAGCCGGTCGAGCTGCCCGATGGCGTCGACGTCGTCATAGATGGCACCGACGTCACCGTCAAAGGCTCCAAGGGTGAGCTTGCCCGTACCTTTCACGAGCGGATCGGCTTCGACCGGGACGACGGGGTCATCGTCTTGACCCGTCCCGATGACAGCCGCGAGTCCCGGGCATTGCATGGCCTGAGCCGCGCCCTGCTCAAGAACATGGTCGTCGGCGTCTCCGAGGGGTTCACCAAGGAGCTCGAGATCCACGGTGTCGGTTACCGCGTCGCCCTCAAGGGCAAGGACATCGAGCTGCAGGTCGGTTTCAGCCATACCGTGCTGGTGGAAGCACCCGAGGGGATCACTTTCGATGTGCCCGAGCAGACCAGGATCGTCATCTCCGGGATCGACAAGGAGCAGGTTGGCCAGGTGGCCGCCGACGTACGCAAGGTTCGTCCTCCAGAGCCCTACAAAGGCAAGGGCATTCGGTATGTCGGCGAGTACGTCCGTCGTAAGGCCGGAAAGGCGGGCAAGTGATGAAGGGCTCTCGACAGGAAGCTCGAGCACGCCGCCACAGCCGGGTGCGCAAGGCCGTGCGTGGCACGACGGACCGCCCAAGGCTCGCCGTCTATCGGAGCAATAGGTACATATACGCTCAGGTCATCGACGATCTCGAGGGCCGGACTGTCGCGGCCGCCTCGTCACAGGAGGCCGACCTCAGGTCTGAGCGTCTCAATGTGGCGACTGCCGCCAAGGTCGGGAGCCTGGTCGCTGATCGCGCCAAAGAGGCGGGAATCACCTCGGTCGTTTTCGACCGTGGGGGTTACAGGTACCACGGAAGGCTGAAGGCCCTCGCCGACGCCGCCCGCGAGGCAGGATTGGAGTTCTGATGGCGAGACAACAACGCCCGGGGTCTGAGCAGAGTCAATTTGACGAGCGCGTCATCCAGATCAACCGTGTTGCCAAGGTGGTCAAGGGTGGCCGTCGCTTCAGCTTCACCGCTCTGGTCGTCGTCGGGGACGGAAGCGGCAAGGTGGGCATCGGTTACGGGAAGGCGAAGGAGGTGCCGGCGGCGATCCAGAAGGGCATCGAGTCGGCGCGCCGGAGCATGAAAGTCATCCCGATGGCCGGCCAGACCGTGATCCATCAGGTGACCGGCTCACACGACGCCGCCCGTGTGCTGATCAAGCCCGCCGCACCGGGTACCGGTGTCATCGCCGGCGGTGCCGTTCGCCAGATCCTCGAGGCCGCCGGCATCAAGGACGCGTTGGCCAAGTCGTTGGGGTCTCCGACCCACCTCAACGTGGCCAAGGCCACCATGAACGGCCTCCTCGGTCAGAGACGTCCCGATGTGGTGGCGAAGCTTCGAGGCAAGAAGGCCGAGGACATCACTCCTCCCGGCCTGCTCGCCGCCTACAACACGACCGAGTCGCTTCGGGCCGCCCCGGAGAGCAAGTAGGTAGATCATGGCCAGGGCAAAGAAGAAGATGGTCAAGGTGACGCTCACCCGGAGCGTCATCGGCGAGAAGCCCAAGACCCGGGCGACCGTTGCGGGTCTCGGTTTGCGCAAGCTCCATCAAACGGTCGAGCAAGTCGATTCCCCAAGCTTGCGCGGCATGGTGGCCAAGGTGAGTCATCTGGTGGAAGTGGAGGAGGCGTGATGAGCGAGAAGCGAGAGCAGTTGAAGCTGCACGACCTCTCACCGGCCCCCGGGTCAAAGAAGAGCCGGATCAGGGTGGGCCGTGGTGAGGGTGGGCGGCGCGGCAAGACAGCCGGGCGCGGCACCAAGGGTCTCAAGGCGCGCAATTCGCTCCGTCCCGGTTTCGAAGGCGGGCAGACCCCCCTTGCAATGCGCCTGCCCAAGCTGAAGGGCTTCACCAACGTCAACAAGGAGGAGTTCGCCATCGTCAACCTCGCCTCCCTAGAGGTCTTCGAGGCCGGGAGCGAGGTGACCCCGGAACGTCTCCGTGAACGGGGCCTCATCCGGCATCGGGGCCGGGTCAAGGTCCTGGCGGAGGGCGACCTGGACCGGGCGCTGACGGTGAGAGCGCACGCCTTCAGCGCATCAGCCAAACAGAAGATCGAATCGGCGGGCGGATCTGTCGAGATCATCGCATGACGACGATCACCGCCGGGTCGGGGCACGTAACACCGCGCACCTAGTACCAAGTACCTCGCATGCTTTCCATTTACCGCAACATGTTCAAGATCCCGGACCTCCGGGCGAAGATCCTGTTCACGCTGGCGATGTTCGCTGTCTACCGCCTCGGCGCCACCATCCCAGTGCCGGGCATCGACCTGGACGCCGTCAGCCTGTTCCAGAGCCAGCAACAGGCTGGCGGGATCTACGGTCTGATCAATCTGTTCTCGGGCGGGGCTCTGGAGCAGTTCTCCCTCTTTGCTCTGGGGATCATCCCCTATATCACCGCCTCGATCATCATGCAGTTGCTGACGGTTGTCATCCCGCGACTGCAGGCACTCCAGGAGGAGGGTGAGTCGGGTCGGAAGGTGATCACCCAGTGGACCCGTTACATGACGGTGATCCTGGCCCTCATCCAGTCAACCGGTTTCACCTTCCTGTTCCACTCCGGTCGCTTCACCGGCGGGATCGACCTCATCCCCAATTACACCGCGGGTCGGGTGGTGCTGATCGTGCTGACCATGACGGCCGGCACGGCCATGGTCATGTGGCTGGGTGAGCTGATCACGCAGCGTGGTGTCGGCAACGGGATGTCGCTGATCATCTTCATCTCGATCCTCAGCCAATTCCCGTTCGTGTTCAGCCAGATCTACGGGCAGACCTGGGCTGTCGGCTTTGCGGTCCGATTCATCGTGATCATGGTGATCTTCCTGGCCATGATCGGTTCGATCATCTTCGTGGACCAGGGTCAGCGCCGCATCCCGATCCAGTTCGCCAAACGTGTCCGTGGCCGTCGGGTGATGGGTGGGCAGTCGACCTACATCCCCTTGAAGGTGAACACGGCAGGTGTGATCCCGGTGATCTTCGCCACGTCGGTGCTCCTGATCCCGTCGCTGATCATCACCGCGATACCGTCGGACGCCGCCTGGATCCAGGCGGTCTTCCGTTGGGTCAACGAGAACCTCGGGGCCGGGGCCACCGCAGTGAGCTGGTGGTACATCCTCATCCTGTTCGGGCTGATCGTGTTCTTCACCTACTTCTACACGGCCATTCAGTTCGACCCCGAGCAACAGGCGGAGATGATCCAGCGTCAAGGTGGGTTCATCCCGGGTGTCCGCCCCGGCCGTCAGACCGCCAAGCACCTCGCCTTCATCCTCAACCGCATCACCCTCCCGGGATCGATCTTCCTCGCCACCATCGCGGTGCTGCCCGCCATCGCCGGTGCCGTCTGGGGCATCCAGATCGCCTTCTCCGGTGTGTCGATCCTCATCGTGGTCGGGGTGGCTCTGGAGACGATGAAACAGATCGAGTCCCAGCTGACGATGAGGAACTACGAAGGAATCCTCACCTGATGAAGTTGGTCGGGTTTGGCAGTCCTACGTGCAGTGAACACCGCATAGGCGCGTTCATTGCACGTGGGTGGACAGAATCCAGGTGAGGCTCCTGTTCATCGGGCTCCCGGGGGCGGGCAAGGGCACCCAGGCCGGCGAGGTGGCGGCCCGGCTGGGCATACCCCACATCTCCACGGGCGAGATGTTCCGCGATCACGTTGCCCGTGGGACCGAGCTCGGCAGGAAGGTGGAGGCGATCATGGCCGCCGGCGACTACGTGCCCGACGAGGTGACCGTCGCCATGCTGGCCGAGCGCATCGCTCAGCCCGACGCCGGCGACGGGTACATCCTGGATGGGTTTCCCCGCACCGCGGCTCAGGTGGATTCTCTCGACAAGCTGATTGGCAAGGACGGCCTCGACCGGGTCGTCGTCTTCGATGTCGACGAGGACGAGTTGGTGGAGCGCATGCTCTCACGGGGGAGGGCCGACGACACCGAGGAGACGATCCGCAACCGTTTCGAGATCTATCGCGAGCAGACCCAACCTCTGCTCGACACCTACGACGCCCGCGGCGTCACCGTCTCGGTGAGTGGGATCGGTGACATTGCCGAGGTGACCGAGCGGATACTGTCCTCGTTGCGATGATCACGATCAAGAGCCGTCGCGAGCTGGCCAAGATGCAGAGGGCAGGCGCCGCGGTCGCCGCGGTCCACGAGGCCGTCCGCGCGGCCGCTCTACCCGGTGTCCCGTTGCTCGAGCTGGACGAGATCGGGGCCCAGGTGATTGCAGATCATGGCTGCACGCCTTCGTTTCTCGGCTACCTCGGGTATCCGAGGAATCTGTGTCTCTCACCCAATGACGTGATCGTCCACGGCATCCCCGACGGGTACCGGTTGAGGGAGGGGGACATCCTCTCTGTGGATGCCGGCGCCATCTACGAGGGCTTCCACGGTGACGCCGCCTTCACCATGGGCATCGGGGAGATATCTGCCGAGGCCTCGCATCTGATCGACACGACGGAGGAGGCGATGTGGGCCGGTATTCACATGGTGGCGAAGGGCAACCATCTCGGTGACATCGGCGCCGTGATCCAGGAGATCGGCGAGGCCAATGGCTACGGCGTGGTCGAGGAGTACGTGGGGCATGGGATCGGGCGCGAGATGCACGAGGAGCCCCAGGTGCCCAATCACGGATCAGTGGGCAAAGGGCTCAAGCTGCGCAACGGGATGGCATTGTGTATCGAGCCGATGTTCAACATGGGTCGTCGTCACACCAAGGTTGATGCAGACGGGTGGACGGTTCGGACCAAGGACGGCTCGCTCTCGGCTCATTGGGAGCACACCGTGGCGATCACACCCGATGGGTCACAGGTGTTCACGGTCGGCTCGGAGCCGGTCCCGGTGGCACAGGCACGCGCCGAGACCTCTGCCCAAGGCTGAGCGTCATTCGACGGTTCGGTGGCTGAGCCGGGACGAGGGGCCCGATCGACTCCATCCTCATATCGTGGGTCGAACGCCGTCCTCGGTGGCGTTGGCCAGGATTTCGACTCCGCGCTCGATGACAGCCCGATCTGCTTCGTCGAGACTCGCCAAGGCCGACTCCAACCACCTCAGCCTGCGGTTGCGGGATCCCGCCACCAACGTCCGTCCGAAGGTGGTCGGCACGATCCGCACCACCCGGCCATCGAGGGCGAATCTCTCGCGACGCACCAGCTTCCCCTCCGCAAGCCCATCCACGATGCGGGTCATCGTGGCAGCGCTCACCGCCTCGGCCTGCGCGAGTTCGGTGAGGGAAAGCGAGCCACTGCTGGCCAGTCGGTCGAGCACTGCGAAGCGAGCGCCTGTGATGCCGTGAACCCGATCCTCCTGACGAGACCGTCGATGAATCCGCATCGCCAGCTCGGCGACACGGTTGGCCAGCTCGGCAGTGGAAGGCATATTTAGCTATGCTAACCGTCTCGCGCACAGGAGGCCATATGTCTTTCGAAAGCCTGTTCACGTCGATCGCGGAAGGCGACGTTGCCGGCGTCAAGCGAATCCTGGCAGTAGAGCCGCAGGCGATTCAGTCGAGGAATGAGGACGGGCTCTCGCCCATCCTCGTAGCTGCGTATTGGGGCCAGGAGGAGGTGTTGGAGTGCCTGCTTCAGAGTCCTGTCGGCTTGGACTTCTGGGAGGCTGCCACCGTCGGAGCGACCGATCGCGTGCGCCAGCTCATCGACCTCCAGCCTTCGCTGATCTCTGCTCGCTCCCCTGATGGCTTCACGGCGTTGCATCTGGCGTCCTTCTTCGGGCACGCGGAGACGGTTCGGGCCCTGATTGCTGCCGGGGCCGATGTCCTGGCGCGGACCGACAATGCCCTCAGCAATCAGCCGCTCCACGCCGCGGCCGCGAGTAGCCAAGTGGAATCCCGCCTCACCTGTGCTCGTCACCTTCTGGATGCAGGCGCCGACGTCAATGATCGTCAGTCAGGTGGGTTCACACCGCTGATGTCGGCGGCTCAGAGCGGTGACCGACAGCTGACGGAGCTCCTCCTCGCGTATGGCGCCGATCCGGGCATCGAGGACGACCGTGGGCTCTCCGCGCGAGACCATGCCGCCGAGGCCGGGCATGCCGACGTCGCCGCCGAGCTGAACGTGACCGCCGATTGATGTCGACGCCTGGGGAACCGTGTGCCTCCCCAGCCCGAATGGATGTGATCATCTGCTTCGCCGGTGAGAGCCGTCTTCCCACGAGATTTGGGCAAGCATCCCGGTTTGGGTAGACTTCACAAGTCTTTGCCGCCCTCTCTTTGGCCGAAGGGGCGGTTTTGTAGCCAGGGCACCGTCGCCCGCAACCACTCCGAATGCTTCGGTTGCAGTTGACAGTGGCCTGGCAACACACGCGTCCGTCCCAGGGCGCCAGATTTGGAGATCAGAGATGAAGGTGAGACCTTCCACAAAGAAGATGTGTGAGAAGTGTCGGATCATCCGGCGTCGTGGCCGCGTGTGGGTGATCTGTGACAACCCGCGTCACAAGCAGCGCCAAGGTTGATCTGATATGGCTCGTATCGCAGGAGTGGACATCCCGAGGGACAAGCGTCTCGAGGTGTCGCTCACGTACATATATGGGGTGGGCTCGACCACGGCCCTGGCGATATGTGCCGAGACCGGCATCGATCCCTCAACTCGTGTTCGGTCGTTGACCGACGACGAGGTAGCCCGGATCCGTCGCCACATCGAGTCGAACCTCAAGGTCGAAGGTGATCTACGCCGCGATGTGCAGCAGAACATCAAGAGAAAGATCGAGATCGGCAGCTATCAGGGCATCCGCCACCGCCGCGGCCTGCCGGTGCGTGGCCAGCGCACCCACACCAACGCCCGTGGCCGCAAGGGCCGCCGTGTTGCCATCGCCGGCAAGAAGAAGGTGACCAAGTAGTGGCTACCCAGGGTGCCAAGAGGGTCCGCCGTCGTGAGCGCAAGAACATCGCCCACGGCCAAGCCCACATCAAGGCAAGCTTCAACAACACGATCATCAGCATCACCGACCAGACCGGGGCGACCGTGGCGTGGACCTCGGGTGGCTCGGTCGGCTTCAAGGGATCTCGCAAGTCCACCCCGTATGCCGCCCAGGTGGCGGCCGAAGAGGCTGCCCGGCGCGCCGGCGAGCATGGCATTCGCAAGCTCGATGTCATCGTGAGCGGGACCGGCTCGGGTCGTGACACTGCGGTCCGAACACTGCAGAACATGGGCATGGAGGTGACCTGGGTCAGGGACGTGACCCCGCTTCCGCACAACGGCTGCCGGCCCAAGAAACGCCGGAGGGGCTGAACCGTGGCCCGTTACACAGGACCCAAGTGCAAGGCGTGCCGCCGGGCACGAACCCAACTCTGCCAGTCGAAGCGCTGTGCGGTCGATCGTCGCCCGTATCCGCCCGGCGAGCACGGGCGTGGCCGTATCCGTGAGAGCGACTACCAGGTGCAGCTCCGCGAGAAACAGAAGCTACGCACCATGTATGGCGTGCTCGAGAAGCAATTCCGCCGTTACTACGAAGAGGCGGCACGTCGCCCCGGCATCACCGGTGAAACCCTGCTCCAGATGCTCGAACAGCGTCTGGACAACGTCGTCTGGCGCTCTGGTCTGGCCGCCACCCGTCCTCAGGCCCGTCAGCTGGTCAATCATGGCCATTTCCGGGTCAACGGGCAGAAGGTGGACATCCCGTCCTATCAAGTGCGTCCCGGTGACAGCGTCACCATCAAAGACCGCAGCAGAGACCTGATCGTCATCCAGCATTCCGTCGACACCCAGGATCGACTGATACCCGATTGGCTCCAGGTCGACGCAGGTGAACGCAAGATTGTGGTCAGCGATCATCCCCGGAGGGATCAGATCGATACAGACATCAACGAACAGTTGATCGTCGAGCTCTACTCGAAGTGAGGTTGTCGAGTTGTTGATTGTTCAGCGCCCCCAGATCGAAGTCGAGGATGTCGCCGACAACCGGTCGAGGTTCATCATCGAGCCGCTCGAGCCCGGGTTCGGCTACACCCTCGGGAACACGATGCGTCGCACCCTCCTGTCGCGTATCCCCGGAGCAGCCATCACCTCCATCCAGATCGAAGGAGTCCAGCACGAGTTCTCGACGATCCCCGGTGTCGTGGAGGATGTCGTCGACATCATCCTCAACATCAAGCGAATCGTCATCGAGATGGACGGGATGGACCAGCAGACCCTCTATCTGTCGACCAAGGGAGCCGGCGATGTCACCGCCAAGGACTTGAAGCTCCCGGCAGGCGTGAGGGTGGTCAACCCCGAGGCACACATCGCCACACTGAGCGCGTCAGGGCGTCTCGAGATGGAGATGACCGTGGCCCCGGGTGTCGGGTATCGCACCGCAGACGGCAACAAGGGCGGCTCATCCGCCATTGGGGTGATCCCGGTCGACTCGATCTTCTCTCCGGTCCGGAAAGTCGCTTATCGGGTCGAGAGCACCCAGGTAGGCCAGATGACCAACTACGACCGACTTGTCCTCGATGTCGAGACCAATGGTGCCATCGAGCCCAAGGACGCCGTGTCATCGGCCGGGAAGACACTCGGCGAGCTGATGGACATCTTCGCGGATGTCGGCCAGGGCGAGGGCCTGGAGCTGGTCGACGTGGTCCCCGAGACCGGCGGGTCACCCGACCTCGAGCTCCCGATCGAGGCTCTGGATCTCTCCGAGCGGCCCAGGAATTGCCTGCGCCGCGCCCAGATCAAGACGGTCGGCGAATTGGTCGAGCGAACTTCCGACGATCTGTTGAACATCACGAACTTCGGTCAGAAGAGCCTCGACGAGGTGATCGCCAAGCTCGACGAGCTGGGGCTGAGCCTCGCCGACGCTCCAAGTGGGAGCGGCCTCTGATGCCACGTCCGCGCAAGGGTGCCCGTCTTGGCGGGTCCCCGGCCCATGAGAGGCTGATCATGGCCAACCTCGCCACCGATCTGTTTCTGCACGAGAAGGTCACCACGACCGAGGCCAAGGCCAAGGCCGTCCGCCCGGTCGCCGAGAAGCTGATCACCAAGGCACGCAAGGGGGACGGTCACTCCCGTCGCATCGTGATGAAGACGATCACCGACAAGGCCGCAGTGGCCAAGCTTTTCGAGGAAGTGGCTCCCCGGTATGGGGATCGTCCCGGTGGTTATACCCGGATCACCAAGCTCGGCCCACGTCGTGGCGACGGTGCCGAAGAGGCGATGATCGAGCTCGTTTAGGAGACCGCAACCCCCTCAGACGACCCTGCGCGACTGGGGGAGACTGCAAAGACCGCCCTGTTTGGGCGGTCTTGCTATCTCGCAAGCATCCCCACCAGCACGCCGAGGATGACCAGGGCGACACCGGCGATGAGGGGGTGAGCGGGGCTGGTCCGGCCCGGGAGCCATTTGGAGGCCACGATCTCGTCGGAGTAGGCGATGCCACCGAAGACGATGAGCAGGCCACCAAGAATCAGGAGCACCGCGGACGAGAGTCCGGGGAAGATGATCGTGATGAGCAAGAAGATCCCCAGCAGCAGGAAGATCCCCCGGCTGAACACCCACGGAGGCAGAAGGGTCTCCCATCTCTTCTCCGCCGCTTCGATGATTCCGTCCATGGTCTTGACGAATCGGCTGGGACCTTCACGTTCCGCGGTCGGCTCAGCTCGAGCTGCGGGCTCGCCGACACGTGAGCTGGTTGTCCGCGCGGCCCGTTCCTCCTGTCGATCGCTCCAGGACTTCCTGGCTTTGACTTCGCGGGGAGCCTTCGCTCGTGGCTCCGCCACGGGCGTGGGGTCAGGCGCGGCCTTCGGTGCCGCGGCGGTTGCAGCCTTGCCCTTCGACGGCTCGAGGCCCTTGTGCCGAAATCGTGTCTTTCTCGCGTTTTGGGCGAGGGCGTCGGCGAATCCATCGATGTCCTTCAGCTCGACGAGGATCTGCTCGCCCTCGGCCGCGACGCGATAACCGGTCGGAATCGGCTCGATGTGGATGTCCGCCAGGG
>DASWKM010000135.1:0-3487 GCA_036396635.1 Acidimicrobiia bacterium | reverse complement strand
CGGGTGCTGAGGGGTCGTGTCGTGGACGAGAACGGCGAGGGCGTGGAGGGAGCGATCATCCAGACCGAGGCGGCGCTGGGCGCAACCGATGCGGACGGCTACTTCCAGATCCGGGGGGCCGCCGAGGGTGGGGTCGAGGTGAGACGCCCCGCCTGGATCGCGACGTCGTTCACGTGGGACGGTGGGACGGGTGACGCTGTCGTCTCGATGCAGCCTTTCACGGCCAGGGCGGTACATATCACCGGTGAGGCGGTCCGGGACAGCATCGACTCATACATCCAGATGGCGATGGACACCGAGCTGAATGCCCTCATGATCGATCTCAAAGACGAGCAAGGGCTGGTCTGGTACAACACCGAGAACCCGACGGCCATCGAGGCGCAGGCGGCCACCGACGCATATGACCTCGCCGCCACTGTGTCCCGCGCTCACGATCTAGGTCTCTACGTCATTGGTCGTCTGGTGGTGTTCAACGACCCCGTGGCCGCAGTCAACCTGCCGGAGATGGCGGTCTGGGATTCGGTGAGCAACACCCCGTATAGCGCCAATGGCCAGTACTTCCTCGATCCGACCGATCCCAACGCACGTCAATACGGTCTCGATCTCGCTGTCGAGGCATGTGAAGCCGGTGTGGACGAGATCCAATTCGATTACGTCAGATTTCCCGATAAACGGAGTGAGTCGGCAACATTCGACGGTGGCGTGACCCCTGAGACCCGAAAGTCGACGATTTCCATCTTCCTGACCGAGGCTGTTGCCCTATTGCATCCCATGGGTTGTGCCGTGGCCGCCGACATCTTTGGTTTCCTGACGGCGGCGATAGACGATGGGGGGATCGGGCAGCGGTGGGAGGACGTCGCCGAGATCGTCGATGTCGTTTCACCCATGCTCTACCCATCGCATTACGACCCGGGCTGGTACGGGTTCGAGACTCCCAACGAGAACCCGGGCGAGATGATCAGGCTGGCTCTCGAGGACGGGCTGAAGCGGCTTACCCGCCAGGTCGTGGTGCGGCCATGGCTTCAGGACTTTGGCTACAACCCGGCGCAGGTCCGCGAGCAGATCCTGTCAACCGAGAATCACGGGCTGGGATGGATGCTGTGGAACGCCCAGTCCGACGTCACCGTCGACGCCCTCCTCCCCGCCGAGTGAGGGATCGTATATGGCCGGCACTACCTGAGGTTCGAACAATTCGCACTATCCCCATAGGTGAAATACGATCGGGTTATCCCGACCGGAGCTCTGGTTGACCGCGTTTGACTCTGAGAATCTCGAGATACTGAAGGCCACCGTCCCTGCTTGGCGGGCCTCCCAGATGGATGGAGCGTTCGAGGTCTTCAACGCCTTGGACGAGCCGACGGGCGCCGAGGAGGACTGGCGCTACGTGGACTACGACATGCCGTTCTCATCACTCGCACCCGTGCACGAGCCCGGTGAGAGACTGGTCTCGGGGCCTTTCATCGAGTCACTTCCCGCCCGATCGGGATATGCCTTGATCATCGACGGTCACGTCATCGAGGCCGAAGCGGAGAGCGTGGTGCTGACACGGATGGCCGACGCCGACGAGCGGGCGACGGCGGTTTCGCCAGACCACAACAAGCTGGCCGCCGCCCACACAGCCTTCGCCGTGGACGGTGTCCACATCGAAGCACCCGACGGGTTCGCAGCGACGACCCCGATCGTCGTCGAGGTACAGGGAGTCACCGAGGACGGCGCATCGTTCCCGCACATATCGGTCGAAGTCGGCAGGAATGCCGAGGCCACAGTCCTCGTCGTCTACCGGAGTGCAGAGGGCAAACGTCTCTTGATGGTGCCCGAGGTGAGCCTGAACATCTCCGACGGAGGGAACCTGAGGTTCGTCTCACTGCAGGCTCTCGACCAGGCCGCCTCGAATGTCGTCCATCAGCGGGTGCGAATTGGACGTGACGCCACCTCCCGAATCGGTGAAGTCGGGCTTGGCGCCGACCTGGGCCGTCTCGATCTCGGAATCACCTTGGAAGGAGACGGCGCCAGCTCTGAAGTCGTGGGCCTCTTCTTCGGTGAGGGGTCACAGACGCTCGACTATCGGATGTTGATCACCCACATCGGCGCCAGCACGACCTCCGATGTGTTCCTGAAGGGCGCCGTCGAGGACAGCGCACAGAGCGTTTTCACCGGGCTGCTGCGAATCGAGAAGAGCGCACGGAAGACCTCCACTTTCGAGACCAACCGAAACCTGGTCCTGTCCGAGAATGCCAAGGCCCATTCGGTGCCCAACCTCGAGATACTCTGCGACGACGTCATCTGTGGTCACGCCTCGTCGGTCGGCCCGCTGGAGGAAGATCACCTCTACTACCTGCTGAGCCGTGGTCTCCGCAAAGAGCGAGCTGAGCGTCTGCTGATCAGGGGATTCTTCACCGAGGTGATCGACCGGCTTCCGATCGATGCCATCGCCGCCCCGGTCTCCGAAGAGGTTTTCAGTCGCTTCGTACAGGCTCAGGAGGAGGGGCGGGTGGCATGAAGGTCCGGGTCACCGAGCTGGATCAGCTGCCCAGAGGCCGTGGGGTCAAGGTGACGATCGGGGAGCACAAGATCGCCATGTTCCGCATCGAGGACGACGTCTACGCGATCGCCGACCGGTGCTCACACGCCGAGGCGTCGCTGGCGGAAGGTGAGATATGGGATGGTTGCGTCGAGTGCCCGCGGCACGGCTCCGAGTTCGATTTGAAGACTGGGGAACCGGCATCTCTGCCGGCGACGGTCCCGGTCCCCGTGTACGACGTGGCCATTGAAGATGGGACCGTGTACATCGAGGTGGAGGACCAGTGAGCATCGCCCTCAGGGTCAGTGATCTCTCGGCTGCGATAGACGGCAAGCAGATCCTCGATGGACTCTCCCTGGAGATCCCGTTTGGGGAGGTCCACGCCATCATGGGACCGAATGGATCGGGCAAGTCCACGCTCTGCCATGTGCTCACCGGCAAGTCCGACTATCAGGTGAGAGGCTCGGCAACGATCAACGGTAATGACCTCCTGTCACTCGACGTGGACGAGCGATCCCGGCTTGGGCTGTTACAGAGCTTTCAATACCCGACCGAGGTGCCCGGGGTGCGTCTTCGTGAGTTCCTCCTGGAGGCTGCCGAGGAGCGGGGCCTCGACCTGGAGGCGACTGCGCAGCGGATCGAGTCGGAGAGCGAGAGGTTCGGTCTCGGGCCTTTCCTCGATCGATCTCTCAACGACGACCTCTCCGGTGGCGAGAAGAAGAAGTCGGAGATCTTTCAGATGACAGTCCTTCGCCCCAAGGTGGCGCTGCTCGATGAGATCGACTCGGGTCTCGACATCGACGCAGTGCGTCAGGTGGCCGAGGCCGTCGATGAGATGCGGTCACCGGACCTGGCTGTGGTGATGATCACCCACTACAGCCGTATCCTTCGCTATCTGATCCCGGACCGCATCCATATCATGATCGACGGCCGAATCGTGGACAGTGGGGGGAGTGAGCTGGCCGA
>DASWKM010000134.1:0-13551 GCA_036396635.1 Acidimicrobiia bacterium | reverse complement strand
CCCCGGCCCGCTTGCCCATCAGACGTGCCCTCCATGCCTTGAACGCAACGAGTATCCCCGCGGCGCCACCGAGGATGGCTTGCAGGATCAGGCTTCCGGACCCGGCGTCCAGGTATCCAAAGATCATCAGGTTGTCCTTCCAGGGTGAGCGGCGTCGGCCGCACCGGCACATCTTCGTCGAAGATGGCCGTCATGCCAACCCCTCATCGTCGGTAGGTCACCGACCCCTCGCTCTCCTCGACTGTGATCCGGCCGGTGAGACGGAGGTGCTCGAGATGTGACACCGTCTCGAGAAAGGCGAGTCTGGCCTGGAGCGGGTCGAGGTTGGGGCGAAACGACTGGGTCATCACCGTCCATGCCGTGCTCGGCTGTGAGCGGACCAGAGCCGACATGTCACCGAGACGTCGGTCGTGATGGAGGAGGATCTGCAGCGCCCGCTCGTCGCCACGATCGATCAGGGTCCCGTGAGCCGGATAAGTCAGCCCGATGCTCATGCCGATCAGCTTGCGTAGCGATGCCATGTAGTCGCCTAGCGGATCGCCAGCGTCCTCGTCATACATGATCACGGGTGAGATCCGGGGGAGGATGTGGTCACCGGAGAAGAGGATCCCGGTCCGGCTATCCCTGACACAGATGTGAGCGGGCTCGTGACCCGGAGTGTGCACCACGCTCAAAGACCGTCCGCCGCCCAGGTCGATGTGGTCACCGTCTTCGACGACATGATCCGGTGGGTCGATCGGCGGCATGTAGTCGGGCCGCTCGACACCGGCAGCAGCGGCCACGATCGATTGGGGGACTCCGTGGGCCTGGGCGATGCGACGAAGTCTTTCGACGTATCCCGGAGTGTCGTTGTATCTGTCGACGAGCCCTTTGGCACGCTCGTGCATGACGAAGCGGCAGTCCCACTCCCGCACCAGCCGGCGCGACATGCCGACGTGGTCGGGATGGAGGTGGGAGACCACCAACGTGTGAACGGAAGACTCCTCGAGGCCGAGCGTGTCGAACCCGTCACGAATGGCCACTCGTCCCGGCTCCCAGTCGGTGCCACAGTCGATCATGAGGATCCCGTCACCTGCCTCGATCGCATAGACATTGACCCACGGAGGCGAATTGAAGGGGAGAGGGGCCGGGATGAGATGAATTCCCGACCCGAGTGACGTTGGGGGCGGGACCGTCATGCGACCTGGGGTCGGGGGCTCCGTCGGTTTGCCCACCAGTGGTAGACGAGCCCGAAGCCGACGATGACTGCCAGGACGACGAAGGACCACAGGGCGACCCCGCGATAGCCATCGACCTCGCCTGGGTCCAGGATCGGGTACGGATACCACTCGGCGATGGGGCCGCGAATGAGGGTGTAGACCAGGTAGGCGGCGGGGAAGGCCAGCCATATCGCGGGTGAGTTCGACGGGAGACGCACCCGGGGCGCGTCCACCAGCCAGTCCAGAGCGATCGCAATGGGGCCGATCACATGAAGCGACCAATCGACCCACGGCTCGGTCAGGCCAACGTTGGCTGCTTCTGGCGCCATGATCAGCGCGTAGACCAGACCGGTCACGCTCATGTAGACGGTCACTGCACCTCGTAAGGCGGCGAATCCCTGGGCGTTGTCGCGGTCGGGGCGAAATGCCAGCAATGCCAACATCACCGCCGCGAAGGTGTTGGAGAGGACATTGAAGGAGCTGAAGAAGCGGACCACGGTCAAATCGTTACGGCTCATGCCAATGGCGAGCTGGGCGACCATCGCCGCCGCCAGGAGCGATGCGAGGGCGAGCCGCAGCGCCCTGTGCGTGGTGTCGCTCATCGGTCCGCGATCCTAAGGGGTCCGCCACGGCCCCGAGCACACCCGGGGCCGTGCGGTTTCGGGCCTGCTCTGCTCAGGCGGGTGATCTACGCATGCCGCCGTATATCACGACCACGATCGCGGCCACGCCGACTTGGATCAAGAGCCTGATCCAATCAATGCCGGAGGTCTCGGTGCCGCCAAATGCCTCGTAGATGAGACCTCCGGCAATGGCGCCCACGGCACCCAAGACAATCGTCATGCCTATCCCGATGTTCTGTTTCCCGGGCAAGACCAGTCGGGCCAGGGGCCCGATGATTATCCCGGCGATCAAACCGCCGACGATGGTGCCCAGTACGTCGCCCATTGCTCCTCCTCTTGGTCAGCCAGGCTTCTCCCGGGCGAGACTAGCCATGGAGTCGGCGGTGATGCGGCCCCGCACTCATCGGCCAATCAGGCGGAGCAGGCGGCGATTTTTGGTTAGGCTGAGACGATGGCCACCAACTTGTTTGTCGGGAATCTCCCGTTCACAACCAGCTCACCCGATCTCGAGCAGATGTTCGGCGCCTATGGCGAGGTGTCGCGTGCTCAAGTGATCACCGACCGGGATACGGGGCGCTCTCGAGGTTTTGGTTTCGTGGAGATGGACTCGGCTGAAGACGCCCAAAAAGCGATCGACGCCCTCGATGGCACCGAGGTCGGGGGGCGTCAGATAACGGTCAACGTGGCTCGAGAGCGCTCACGCTGACCTGATCACGACCCACCCGGCGGCATCACCCGTGCTCGACCGGGTCCTTGATGCCGAAGGTGATGTCGAGGGTGACGGTGAACATCGTCGGCGCCCCCGAGGAATCGACGTCACCACCGACCTTGACGATCTCAAAGCCGTGAATGTCGGAGATGGTGGAGGCGGCCCGGGCCAGCACCGTTCGCACCGCATCCTCGATCGAGCCTCCCGCCTTGCCCGACAGCCTGATCGTCTTGGTGATGGATGACATCTGAATCCTCCTGAGCACGGGACGCTAGCCCGGCGCGGCTTCTGTGTTACCGATCCCACTCGAACACATGTTCGATATAGTGGGTTGGGTGACCCGATACGCCGAGCTCCACTGTCATACCAACTTCTCGTTTCTCGACGGTGCCTCTCACCCCGAGGATCTGGTTCAACGGGCAATCGACCTGGGGTACGAGGCCCTGGCCGTGACCGATCATGACGGCTTCTACGGTGTCTCCCGGTTCTGGCAGGCGGCGAAGGCGACCGGGCTCCCGGCCGTTTACGGGGTAGAGATCGGGCTGGAGACGGGCCCGGCAGGTCCGTCTGACCCGGTTGCCGGAGCCGAGGAGTGGGACCGAAGACGGTATGCCCTGGTCAAGGGGGGGCATGGCCGGTTGCGTCGGGGCCGCTCGGTTCGAGCCCACCGTGCGAAACCCAACGATCTCCCCGAGTCGGACCATCTCGTGCTGCTCGCCGGGTCGCCGGACGGCTATCGCACCTTGTCCTATCTGGTGACAAGAGCGCAGATGCGCGGGGAGAAGGACCATCCCATCTACACCTGGGACGATCTGGCGGTGGCCGCCACCAACCGTGACATCCACGCCCTGACCGGCTGTCATCATGGTGCGGTTCCCAAGGCGGCCGCTGATGCCGATCTGGGGAAGACCATCAGGGAGGCGTCACGTCTCCGTGAGATCTTCGGGCCCCGTCTCCACATGGAGATCTGGCATCACGGAATGCCCGAGGACGATGGCCGCAACGATCTGATGTGGGAGGTGTCCCAGAAGCTGGGCTTACCCATCGTCGCCACCAATCAGGCCCATTATCACGACAGGGCCGATGCCTATCTCTCGGAGGTCTTGGCGGCGGTCAGTGGCCGACGAACCCTGGCCGAGGCCGATGGGTTCAGACCCGCGTCGGACGAGCGCTACCTCAAACACCCTAAGGAGATGGAGTGGCGGCTCGGGCGCTACCCGGGTGCGGTCTCTCGTAGCGCGGAGCTGGGAGGACGTCTCGCCTTTGATCTCGGTCTGGTCGCACCGCAGCTGCCCGACTTCCCGATGCCGGGCCACTTCCGGGACGAGATGGACTATCTGCGCCATCTCACCTGGGAAGGGGCGAGAGACGTCTATCCCGGCGCCGACGACGGCATCGAGCCCGAGGCCCGCCGACGTCTCACCCATGAGCTCGACATCATCGAGAGGCTCGGTTTTCCCGGGTACTTCCTGGTGGTCAAGGACCTGGTCGACTTTGCCCGTGATCAGGACATCTACTGCCAGATCCGGGGCTCGGGAGCCGACTCGGCGGTCTGCCGTTGCATCGGGCTGACCCGTGTCGATCCGATACGCCTGCAGCTCCCGTTCGAGCGTTTCCTCTCCGAGGAGAGAGGCAAGCCGCCCGACATCGACGTCGATTTCGAGGCCGACCGCCGGGAGGAGGTGATCCAGTACTGCTATCGCCGGTACGGGCGAGAGAGGGCGGCGATGGTGGCGAATGTGGTCACGTATCGGGCCCGGTCCGTCCTACGAGACGTTGCCAAGACGTTTGGGTTCACCCCGGCCCAGGTGGATGGTCTGTCGAAATACGTCGACACCCGTGACCCTGCCCAACTTCGTAGCACCGACACCTCGCTTCCCGAGGGCATGACCGCCGAGATGATCTACGACATCTGCTGGCGTCTCGACGGGTTCCCCAGACATCTCGGCATCCACTCGGGTGGGATGGTGATCGCCGATCGACCGCTCTGGCAGGTGGTGCCCCTGGAGTGGGGCCGGATGGAGGGCCGGACCGTGCTCCAATGGGACAAGGACGACTCGGCGGCCGTGGGAATCGTCAAATTCGACCTGCTCGGGCTGGGGATGCTCAACGCCCTCCATCTTGCCACCGAGCTGATAGATGACACCCATGGTGTCGAGGTCGATCTCGCCCGGATCCCCCAGGAACCGGCGATCTACGACTCGATGACGCGCGCCGACACCGTCGGCCTGTTCCAGATCGAGTCGAGGGCGCAGATGGCCACGCTGCCCAAGATGAAGCCGAGGACTTTCTATGACCTGGCGGTGGAGGTGGCGCTGATCCGCCCAGGGCCGATACAGGGCCAATCGGTGCACCCGTATCTGCGTCGTCGCAATGGCGAGGAGCCCGTCAGCTACCCGCATCCGCTGACCGAGGGGATCCTGAAGAAGACGCTTGGTGTCCCCATCTTCCAAGAGCAGCTGATGGAGTTGGCCCGAATTTGCGCCGGCTTCAACGGGTCACAAGCCGACAGGTTGCGGCAGGCGATGACCCACAAACGCTCCGAGGAGGCAATGGGCAGGCTTCGTCATGAGGTGTATGCCGGGATGGCAGGCAACGGGATCGTCGATGCAGCTGCCGACGAGATCTGGGAGAAGCTTCAGGGCTTCGCCAGTTTCGGGTTCCCCGAGAGCCATTCGGTGAGCTTTGCCTACATCGTCTACATGTCGGCGTGGCTACGGTTTCACTACCCCGCCGAGTACCTGGCCGGTCTGCTCAACGCGCAACCGATGGGTTTCTACAGCCCCAACTCATTGGTCCAGGATGCCCAGCGTCATGGCGTGGTCGTGTTGGGGCCGGATGTGAACATCTCCTGGCATGACTGCACCATCGACCCGATCTCGGCGGACCCAGACGACATCGTTGCCTATCTGGGTCAGAGATGGAGACGTGGCCGGGGTCACATAGAGGACCCGGTGCGACCCGCGGTCGGGGTGCGGATGGGGCTCAGGTATGTGCGCAACCTGGGGGCGAAGGAAGTGACCCGGATCGAGGCGGCCCGGATCCTGGGTGGCGAGTTCACGTCACCAGAAGACCTGGCGTTTCGCACCGGTCTCGATGTCGATGCGCTGGAGGGGCTGGCCGGGGCCGGGGCCCTGATGACGATTGGCCTGGGACGACGGGAGGGGATGTGGGCAGCGGGTGCGTTGGCCGGGATCGACCCTGAACGTCTGGCGCTGTCACCGGGTGTCGACGCTCCCGAGCTCCCCGGGATGAGCGCCGAAGAGGAGCACCGAGCCGATCTCTGGGCAATCGGGGTCTCGTCACGTCACCCGATGAGCTTTGTCCGTGATCAGCTCGACGGGTGTCTGACCGCAGCCGAGGCACTGGAGGTGGGGCGCAATCGGGCGAGGGTGAAGGTGGCGGGGGTGATCACGCACCGGCAAAGACCCGGGACCGCCAGGGGTGTCTACTTCCTCAACCTGGAGGACGAGACCGGGTTGCTGAACATCGTCGTGCTTCCGGACGTGTGGGCGCGACATCGCAATGTGGTACGGAAGAGCCCCGCATTGGTCATCCACGGACGTCTCGAGTTCTACGACGGGGTCACCAACATCGTCGCCCGTGACTTCGAGGCGATCGGGGTGCAGACGATGAGATCTCGAGACTTCCGATAGCTGCCTCGAATTGGGAGTATCTGGTTCAGGGTGTGGCCCGAATACGCCCAAGGGATCAGCGGCAGTTGAAGACCTCCCAACCGGCACCGTTGTAGACCTCCCACGCGGCAGCAGCGGTCGAAGCCTCGGCGTCGGTGGCGGGCAGCCCGGCGAAGCCGGCGCTGGCGGCACGCTCCTCCCAATATCGGGGGAGGTGGTTGAAGAGCCCCACGCCGCCGGTGCGGAGGTCTACGGCATTGGGATCGAAGCGGGACTCACACCAGGCGATCCTCACCGCCCGGTTGATGTCCCCCGGCTCGAAGTAGAAGCTCACCAGGGCTCTCACCTCCACCTCGGAGAGCCATCCCGACGTCGGTGACGCGATGGTCCCCGTGGCGGCGGACGGTGAGGAGGTGGCCGCGGTGGTCGCGGCGTCTGTCGACTCGGTCGCGGTCATGGCCTCGTCCTCGGCCAGAACGATGACTGCCGCCCCATCCTCATCGCCGAGGAAGGCGAAGGACAGGCCGGCGTAGGCCCCGGCCGTGTGGCCTACAGACGCCGCAGCCGCTTCCGCCTGGAGGATGTTTGAACCTGCATCGGGAGCACGAAAGGCGGCGAAGCCCGCTATGGCGAGCAATGCGACGGCTGCCCATCCTGCGACAAATGAGAAGCGTCTCGAGCGCATATAGCTAGTGGCCCGTCTCATAAATACTTGTGGCGTCTCTCCGGCCCTCGACGCCCCTGGCTGTGTCGAAGTGCTCGCCGCAGCTCCCCGTGCGAGACGCGCGCTTTCTCCTTGCCAGATGACGCCGTTGGCTTGGAGATACGCGCACAATATTCACGCGACAGACCACTTGTGACTCCATGTGGGTTCCAGCACCCACTCCAGGGGCGGTAACCCTACCCAACTGTGGAAAAGTATGCACGCCGGAGTGTTCACCCATCGTGCGGTCTATGTGATATCCACAGGGATCGAAGGCGACGCCCGAGTCGGGCGCCGAGCGTGGCGGCGACCCGGGTTTGCCGTCACTCACCGGGTGTCTCGAGACGTCGTATCACCCATTGCCACTCGGGTCCGGTCGGGTCGAGGAGCTGGAAGTGATCGGCGTCGGTGCGGTGAATCTCGAGACCTCGGTCGCTGGCGAGCAACTCGGACCGCTCGACCGCCACGACCTGGTCGTTGCCGCCGTGCACGATGACGGTCTCCACCTCGCCGGGGGTCATCATCTCCGGCGCACCCTGACTCATCAGCAGCTCCGCCTGGGGGGCGCCCACGTCGTGGCTCGCGACAGACGCACCCAGGTCGGTCAAGGGTGCCAGGGCGATATGCAGCCTGATGGGTGCCCTCGTCCTCTTCGCGGCCCACATGAGCAACTGGGAGCCGGCGGAGTGCCCAACGACCGTCATGTCGTCGTGGCCGATGCCGAGCTGGGGGACGAAGTCGAGGGCCATCACCACGTCTTGTGCGGATGCAGGCCAGCCGCCACCGCGACCGATCCTTCGGTACTCGATGTTCCAGGTGTGATAGCCGCGTCTCGTCAGGTCGATGGCGAGCGACTCGGTGATGTCCCTTTCGTACTCGTGACGCCATACGCCGCCGTGGACGATCACAACGAGACCGGCGTCACCACGACGGAGGTCACCGACCTGGTCGGGGTGTGGCCCGTAACGGACGGTCTCGAATCGCATCGCATCCCGATTCACCAGATGACGTATCGCATCGCGATAACCGCTCACACCGCGCCCGTAGATCGTCCTCACACATGAGTCGGCGATGACAGAGCTCGCCCGCCAGGGCTCGCGCTCGAAGACATTGGAGATATGGACCTCAACGACAGGTGTGCCGACGCTCCTGATGGCATCGGCCAGTGCCCGGGACGTGTGGCCCAAGGCGCCCGGGTTGATCACAACCCCATCGGCGGTCGTCTCCTGGACCAGCTCGACGATCTCCCCTTCATGATTCGACTGCCTCGCTTCCGCCCCGACACCGATTGCCGCGGCCCAGCTCAGGATCTGCGCGTTGAGATCCTCGAAGGTGGAGGTCCCGTACACCTCTGGCTCACGTCGGCCGAGCAGGTTGAGGTTGGGGCCGTTGATCACCAGGACCTTCATCAGGCCACCTGGGGCAGATGGTCGTCGATGAGATCGAATGCGGCAGCCACGACGTCCTCCCCCAACGGATGCTCCACGAGGTCGTACCGCCTCGCAAACGACTTCTCTATGGCCGCGATCACGATGTCGTTGTCGAGCCCCGGCGAGCGATCGGCCAGAGATCCTGCGGTGCGCGGGTCCCAGTCCAACCCGAGAGCGCGATACACCGGGATCAGGACGTCACGGATCCTCTCGCCCTCGTCGACCACGACCACGCCACCGACGTGGGCCGCCCCCCGGACCAATCGCTGGCCGACGCCCACGACCTTGACCTTGCCACCGACGTTGACCGACCACTTCCCCGGGCAATACTCACCCGGCAGCTCCCCGATCCGGGCATCCACTCCGAGTGACTCGAGGGCCTCCACCATCAGCCCCGAAATCATCTCGAAGCGCATGCCTATGCCGGCCCGAGGCTCCGGGTCGGGCAGGGCCAGCGAGAAGGCGATCGTCGATTCGTGATAGACCGCGGCGCGGCCACCGGCGAGCCGCTCCACCGCCGCGTAACCATGGGCCTGAGCCGCCCGAACTGCCGCCGGATACCCGTGGGTGATCCGATCCGATCGCCCAAAAGCGACCATCGCCGCAGGGATGTGGAGTCTCAGGACCGGGCCGAGGTCGCCGGCGGCCACGGCGGAGAGCACCGAATGGCTGACCGCGATATCCATTGGGCCCGGGTAGCTCTCACGGGTCAGGGTCAGGGAATTCACCGGATTGAGCATACGGAGGGCCACAATGAACTCGAGAGAATGCCACCAGGGGAACCACGAGAATGAGCCGGGCGTTGAACTTCGCGATGCGGGCGAAGCTCTCGGTATCGATCATCGCCGCCCTGGCGACGACGGCGTGCGGTGGCCTGCCGCTGGAATCGATCGGCCTGCGCAGCTCGGATTGGATCAACGAGCCAACGGTCCCGACCACGGTTGGCCCCCCACCCACCACTCCGATAGTCGTCTCGGCCGAGGACCTCCGTTGGGCCAACGACGAGATCGTGACCGAGAGTCTCGAGGACCCCGCCGGGCTCCTGGCCGAGGTGTTCGCCAGAAGGCAAGGTGACCGGTTCATTCAGGCGAGTCGTTTCGAGATCGCGGTTGCCCTGCCCGACGTGGCGTTTCCCCAACAGGCACCGCCCGGGGCGGAATGGGTTTCCTCACAGCTGGTGTTCGACAATGACGGCAGCCTTGCCGACGACCCAAGCGCCGCGTTCGGAATCTGGTCCGCCGAGCCTTACAGCCGCTCCCGATCGGTGGCACAGATGGCTGTGCTCAGGGTCTCGAACGATCCGGAGACGGCAAACGAGCTGGCCTCCGGAGCCGCCCCCTCATGCGCTCTGTTCGCCGAGCGAACCACCGAGGAATGCGAGATCATCACGGTCGGGACCCGTGCCACCTGGCTTCTCACCGCCACCGGTGGCTCGACTCTCATCTGGTTCGATGGCCCGTATCGATACGAGCTCTTCGGGCGCTCCTTCGTGTCACTCACTCCGCTCAAGGACATGAGCGAGGTCACGGTCCCACTCGAATCCATTGCGCCCACAGGGTCGTAAGGTCAGGTCACCCGCCCCGGAGACGAGCCATATTTCACAGTGGTGGCTGGTGGAGCTACCTCCAGTACGACGAGGAGCAAGACCGGCCCGACATCGACAATGCCCTCCTCAAGAGGGTTTGGAGCTACGGACGCCCTTATCTGAAGGGGCTGGCAGGGATTCTGGTGACCATCGTCGTCATCTCCTCCCTCTCGGTGGTGCCGGCGCTGCTGATCCGGCTCCTCATCGACGAGGCGCTCGACCGTGGTGACATCGGGCAACTCACGATGTTGGGCATCGGAATGGTCATGGTCCCGCTGGTCAACGCCCTGGTCGGAGTGGTCCAGCGATGGCTCTCGTCGCGGGTGGGTGAGGGGATCATCTTCGACCTGCGCTGCGAGCTCTACGCACACCTCCAGCGAATGTCGCTCCGGTTCTTCACGGCGACCAAGACCGGCGAGCTGATGAACCGGCTCAACTCCGACGTCGTCGGGGCACAGCAGGCGATCACGGGCACCTTTGTCACGATTGTGTCCAATGTGGTCTCGGTCGTGGTGATCCTGGTGGTCATGGTCCAGGCAGAATGGCGGCTCACGTTGCTCGCAGTGGCGGCGTTGCCGTTGTTCGTGCTGCCGGCGCGACGCGTGGCCAAGGTCTTGAGACGCATCACCCAGCAACAGATGGAGCAAGAGGCACGGATGTCGGGAATCCTCCAGGAGTCTTTCAACGTCTCGGGTGCCCAGCTGATTCGGTTGTTCGGCAGATGGGACGAGGAGCGTGCGAAGTTCGCCGACGCGGCCACCCAGGTGCGTGACTACGGGATCCGCCGGGCGATGGTGGGCCGGGGCTTCTTTGCCGCACTCGGCCTGGTGTCGGCGGTGGGAACCGCCACCGTGTTCTGGGTCGGTGGTCTCATGGTCATCAACGAGGACATCAAACTGGGGACCCTGGTCATGTTCTCGACACTGCTCACCCAGCTGTATGGGCCGCTCTCGGCGATTTCCAACTCGAGAGTCGAGGTCGCGACGTCATTGGTCTCCTTCGAGCGGGTGTTCGAGGTGCTCGATCTGGAGACGGACATCCCGGCGCCGGCCAACCCACGGCCGATCGACGGCGCCCGAGGCCGAGTCGAGTTCGACAGCGTCTACTTCCGATACCGGGGTGACGGACCAGAGGGCCTCGAAGCCGTGAAACGCTTCGGGTGGTTTCGGTCGCGCGATGATGGCGAGGTCGTTGCCAAGACATCCACCAGGGAGTGGGCGCTCGATGACGTCAGCTTCGTCGCCGAGCCGGGGACGCTGACGGCGCTGGTTGGCCCATCCGGCGCGGGGAAGACCACGATCTCATACCTCGTGCCCCGTCTGTACGACGTCACCTCGGGCCGGGTGCTGATCGACGAAGTGGACGTGCGCGACGCCGATCTCAAGGATCTCTCCTCCACGGTCGGTGTGGTGACCCAGGAGACATACCTGTTCCACGACACGATCGCCGCCAACTTGAGATACGCCCGGCCCGACGCCTCCCAGGACGAGCTCGAGGCGGCAGCGACCGCGGCCAACATCCACGGGATGATCGAACGGCTCGCCGACCGGTATCAGACAGTGGTCGGTGAGCGGGGCTACCGCTTGTCGGGTGGCGAGAAGCAGCGCATCGCCATTGCCAGGGTGGTGCTCGAAGACCCCAAGATCCTCATCCTCGACGAGGCGACATCACATCTCGACTCGCGATCGGAGGCTCTCATCCAGCAGGCGTTGGAGAAGCTCATGAAGGGACGGACCTCGATTGTGATCGCACATCGCTTGTCGACGGTGCGGGCAGCCGACCAGATCCTGGTGATCGATGAGGGCCGGATCGTCGAACATGGCGACCATGCGTCATTGGTCGAAGCCTCCGGTCTCTACGCCGAGCTGTATCGGACCCAGTTCGACCCGGTCGGCACACACCACTAGGCGCCCCGGATCAGGTTCTCGAACAGGAGCGGCTGGGTGGTGGCCAGGAGGAGGACCTCGCCATCGGTGGACATCCACAGCTGCGGCCCCGCCTTCAACCACACGCACCGTGGGATGGCATCTAGGTTGCGTCGCTTCCGAGCCGAGGGTGGTGCGTAGACGAGCACACGCGGGCAGGGGGCGCCCAGGGCATCGAGTGGCCCGAGCAGGTCGTAGGTGCCAAAGAGGGCGGCCATTGCCTCCGAGGAGTCGACAGGTCCCTGATTCGAGAACCAATCGACTTCGGCGCATTCCTCACAGGAGGCCACGGCGATGCGGCCCACCCAGACCGGCTTGTGCTCACAGGAGAAGTCCATATCCGACAACGTAGATCCCGGGTGTGACAGAAATCTCCCGATCCCGCTCCCAGAGGTCCCGCAGAGAAGGGGACTTTCGACCGTGGTGACCGGCGAGGACAAACGTGAGGATGGGGTCAACAGCCGAGGAGGTGTCGTTTTGGAATTGCGTGAATTGCTCGGGGGAGAGGTCCAGACGGTCACGCCCAAGACGTCGGTCGTGGCGGCGGCCACGATGATGGAGCAGGCCGGGGTCGGGTCGCTCGTTGTGATCCACGACGGTGAGCTCACCGGGATCTTCACCGAGCGGGACGTCCTTCGGTCGGTGGCCGACGGCGGCGAGCCGGCGGTGGACTTGGTCGAGGACTGGATGACCCCGTACCCGGACGCATTCCTCCCGGACATGGATGTGCGCGAGGCGGCGGACTGGATGCTCGCCTCCGGTTACCGGCACCTCCCGGTGGTGGAGGACAACGAGCTCATCGGGATGGCTTCGATCAAGGACATCCTCTGGGCGTTGACCAGCGAGCCGGCAGATTGACATGGAGCCGATCTCCCGCGAGGAGGCCCTCGAGCTTTTGAAGAGCATGCCGGTTGCCCACCTGGGCATGATCGAGATGGGGGAGCCGTACGTGACCCCGATGTCTTTCGTGATGGACGGCGATCGGATCCTCTTTCGCACCATGGCCGGTCGTAAGCTGAATGCCCTCAAGGCGAGCCCTCAGGTTTGCGTCGAGGTGTCGTCCTACGACGACGAGAGTGGGGACTGGGTGAGTGTCATCGTCAAGGGGGTGGCCACCGAGGTCGACGACGACTCGATCAAAGAGAACATCGTCTCAAAGCTGTTTCAGAAGTACGAGAAGGTCATGGGCTCTCCGCTGGGTCAGGGCGCGGGCTTGCAGCCCCTGGGCGGGCTGCCCCATGTGATCGGAGTGAGAATCGACGAGGTCACCGGGCTGTCATCAGGACGGGGCTGGTCGCGCCGTTCCAAGCCGGGTCGGCTCTAGTGTTCGTCGAGTATTCGACCAAGGTCGACGCCGGTCTTGCCCAGGTCGAGAAGGAGCTCGACCAGATCCGGGCCAACCTCCAGGAGTGGGCGGACATCGCCTATCGGGAGGGTGAGCAGTTGCGTGCCCGGGTCGGCCCTTCGGATTCAGTGGCACGAGAGGTCAATCTCGAGATCGGTGTTGCCGAGATCCATAGCTCCGGGCTGGTTTATCCGATCCATTGGACGGCCACCGGGGCCACCCTGCTCTTCCCCGAGCTCAGGGCCGACCTGGTCCTGTCCAAGGATGGGTCGACCCGGACTGCGCTGACGCTGAAGGGGACCTACCAGCCACCGCTCGGGATGCTTGGTCGTATCGCCGACCGGGCAGGGCTGGGACGCGTGGCCGAGGCCACGGTCAGGCACTGGATCGATCGTCT
>DASWKM010000133.1:0-14175 GCA_036396635.1 Acidimicrobiia bacterium | reverse complement strand
GCTGATATCGGCCGGGTTTCGGGCGAGCCGATAGCCACCCTTGGGCCCGTGGGTGGCCACCAGCAGTCCCTCGGCCACCAGTCCGGCCAGGATCAGGGTCAAGGTCTTGTAGGGGATGTGCATCTCGGTGGAGATCTGCCGGGCTTGGCGCAGACCGCTCCCGTAGTGCCTCCCAACCGAGATCATGGCCCTGACGGCGTAGTCGCCTTTTCGTTTGAGGCTGAGTTGCATCGGTGCTCACCACCAACGCTACCTCAAACTACTGATTTGCTCCAGAATTCCATATTGGCTTTAGAACTCCAAGACTGTGTTAGAGTATGTTTCACACAAGCAGCTATATGAGGAGGACTCATGATTACTACTGCAATCCGGCATTCCGTGACGGACTATGGCAAGTGGAAGAGCGTGTACGACACGTTCCTCCCCACCTCGGCAGGGGCGAATTTCGCAAGGGTGAATCGCTCGGTCGAGGACCCCAACCTGGTGACAGTCGTCGCCGGTTTCGATACCCTCGAGTTGGCGCAGGCCTTCCTCGCCAATCCGAACCTCAAGGCCAAGATGACCGAAGCGGGCATCGTCGGCTCCCCGAGGATCGAGATCAACGAGGAACTCGAGTCGATCTAGTCGATCTGGTGCGCACGCCCGGGTCCTGATTGAGGACCCGGGAGAGTGCTGCAATCGAAAGACTGAAGCCCCCTGGAGGACATTCCGACGGGGGGCTTCTTCGTGGGTATCTGGCTTCGCTGAACAGTCCCCTCACGCGCCCGGATCCATGGGCGGTAACCCCCGAGGCTCTTCGGCCGGGTTGCCCATGCCTTAGTCTCTCGATCCCACCCTCGTCGGTGGGGTCGATGACGGCGAACCCAGGGTTGCAGCCGTCGCTGAGCGGTGGTGGGAACCCCGGGTTGCTCGAGACGACGCGGTTGTGTTGTGGAACGGAGAGAACGAGGTGGAATCATCGAACGGCACCAGGGACGGAGACCCGGCCAACACGACTGGGAGGCACTCGAGGGCGATTCGCACTTCCTGGCGAAACGGAGCCAGTCGGACCTGGTCATCCTCAGAGAGCTCATCGAGTCGGCGGAGGTGACGCCGATCGTCGACCGGACCTACGGGTTGGATGAGGTCCCCGAGGCGATCCGGTGTCTGGAGGAGGGGCACGCAAGAGGCAAGGTGGCCGTCAAGATCTGAGGCCTCCAACCGTCTCGGGATATGTGGAGCGGCTGAGCCAGGGCGACCGCTGATGGGCATCGGGATACTCTCGTCTCGTGAAGATCAACGTCATCACCATGTTCCCCCAGTACTTCGAGGGGCCGCTGGGCACTTCGATCGTCTCCCGTGCCATCGAGGAGGGAGTGATCGATGTGGAACTGATCGATCTGAGAGAACATGGGCTGGGGAGGCATCGGCAGCTCGACGACGCCCCTTTTGGTGGTGGCCCGGGGATGGTGATGATGATCGAGCCATTGGCCAGCGCGCTCGAGCCGCTCGTGGCCACAAACCGCATCATGTTCAGCCCGTCGGGTGCCCCTCTCACCCAGAGCACCTTCGATCGCTGGGCCGCCCTCGACGAGATCACCCTCGTCTGTGGCAGGTTCGAGGGTGTCGACCAACGTGTCATCGACAACTTCATCGATGAGGAGGTCAGTCTCGGCGACTACGTGCTCGCCGGGGGAGAGGTGGCTGCGGCCGCGGCGATCGAGGGTGTGGCCCGTCTCCTCCCTGATGTCGTCGGCAATCCGGAGTCGACCGAAATGGAGTCATTCCGTGGCGGTCTGCTGGAGGAGCCGGTCTATACCCGGCCGGCCGATTTCCGGGGATGGACCGTGCCTGAGGTGCTGCTCAGCGGTGACCACGGGAAGATCGAGGAGTGGCGCGCCTCCCAGCGCGAGCGGAGGACGAGGGAGCGGAGACCGGATCTGATGTCGAATGGCAAGCAAACCGATAGCTGATACAATTTCGCCACCGGGTGTCACCTTCAACCCCGGGAAGATTCCAGGAGCTCTCCATGAACGATCTTCAAGCCGTAGAAAACGCGCATGTTCGCGATGACATCCCGGAGTTCAGGGCTGGAGACACCGTAAAGGTGCATGTTCGTGTGGTTGAGGGCGGCCGTGAGCGGATCCAGGTATTCGAGGGCGTCGTCATCGCCCGCAACGGCAGCGGCCCACGCGCCTCGTTCACCGTTCGCAAGCTGAGCTTCGGTGTCGGCGTCGAACGTGTGTTTCCGGTCAATGCGCCGATCATCTCCAAGATCGAGGTCATACGCAAGGGTGATGTCCGTCGCTCCAAGCTGTACTACCTCCGCGATCGGGTCGGCAAGTCGGCCCGAATCAAGGAGCGTCGCGACTGAGTCACGATCCCCGCGGCCGACACATCGCAAGGGCAGATGACCCGGTGCCTGAGCCTGAACACGACAACATCGCCCCGCATCCCCAGGCCGACCCGGGCGGGATCGACCAGAAACCGGCCAGGGTCAAGAAGAAGAAGCGCCCGTTCTGGGCCGAGCTCCCCGGTCTGCTCCTGACAGCGTTGGTCATCGCTGTCGTCATCAAGACCTTCCTGATCCAGCCTTTCTGGATCCCTTCCGAGTCGATGCTCGACACCATCCACGTCAACGACCGGGTGATGGTGAACAAGCTGGCCTACCAGTTGGGCGAGCCGGAGCGAGGAGACATCGTCGTCTTCCGTGATCCCGCCGAGCAGGAGATCGAAGAGTCGATCCCCGAGGCGGTCATCCGATCGGTCCTCGAGGCAGTGGGGATTCGCACGCGCGGTCGCGACGACCTGATCAAGCGGGTGATCGGCCTACCGGGGGATACGATCTCCATCTCGGACAATGAGGTCCGCGTCGACGGTGTCGCCATCTCGGAGCCATACCTCCCCGACTCGGTGGTGATGCCCGATGCCGGCCCGTTCGTCGTCGGCGAGGACGAGGTCTTCGTCATGGGTGACAACCGGAACTTCAGCTTCGACAGCCGGCGGTTCGGGAACATCCCGCATGACGACCTGGTGGGGAAGGCGTTCGTGGTCATCTGGCCGATATCCAATTTCGGTGGCCTCTGAGAGGGCTCTGGAAAACGCTCCACCCATTCGGTAGTTGTAAGGGCGCCGTCGGGCATATGATCGCCTGGGGCTGACGAGCCCGAGAGTCGAGGAGAAGATGGACGAAGACCTGGAGCGCTACGAGACCGAAGTCGAGTTAAAGCTCTACAAGGAGTATCACGACGTCCTGCCCATGTTCGACTTCGTCGTCGAGACCGAGCGCAGGTTCTACCTGGCCAACAAGGTCGATGTCGATGTCAAAGAGGCAAATGGGACGACGTACTTCGAAGTGGTCATGACCGATGCATGGGTATGGGACATGTTTCGCCCGGCCCGTTTCCTCGAGACCGTCCAGGTGCTCACGTTCCGTGATGTGAACGTCGAGAAGCTGGAGAAGACGGAGCTCAACCTCTGATCGATCGCCGTGTCGCCATGGGTGCGGCGGGTGAGCGTGTTGCGGCACAATGGCTTGCCCACCAGGGTCTCCAGATCCTGGCTCGCAACGCTGCGGTCGATGACGGCGAGGTCGACCTCCTGGCCGTGGATGGGACCCGCAGGGTTGCAATCGAGGTGAGGACCATCACCGGGCCAGGTGACCCGATCGATGCGGTCTCGACGATCAAACGCCGCCGTGTGCGCCGTCTCGGCGCCATGGCAGGAGCGTCGAGGGTCGACTACATCGGGGTTGGCATTCGAGACTGGGGCGTCGAAATCCATTGGCTCCCCGGATGAGTTGGAGGCCATCGAGACCGGCTTCTAACGTCCGGGAGGATGTCCTCCCACTCCACCGCGATACGAGTCAATGACCTGTACAAGAGCTACGGGGCGACGCCAGCCCTCCAGGGTCTCGACTTCGAGATCCCGTCCGGCCGGCTGACCGGGTTTCTCGGGCCTAACGGAGCCGGCAAGACAACGACGTTCCGGGCGATCCTGGGTCTCACCAGACCAAACCGAGGTGACATCGAGGTCCTTGGGCTCCCCGTCCCCTCGCGGTTGGCAGACCTGGTCAAGAAGGTCGGCGTGATCGTCGAGGAGCCAGGTCTCATCAAGGCCCTCAGCGGACTGGTGAATCTTCGCATTGCCGCCGACACCCTTGGATTCGGTCACGATCGCATCGAGGAGATGCTCGACTTCGTCGGGTTGGCCGGCGACGCGGGTCGTCGTGCCGAGGAGTACTCCAAAGGGATGCGGCAGCGGCTTGCCCTGGCTGCGGCCATGCTGGGCGATCCCGAGATCCTCCTCCTCGACGAACCACTCGATGGTCTCGACCCGGCTGGTCAACTGGCCTTCCGGGCGCGGCTCCGTACCCTTGCCGACGGCGGCAAGACGGTGGTCGTCTCGAGTCACAACCTCACCGATATCGAGGCTCTCGCCGACTATGTGGTCGTCATCGACGAGGGTCGATTGGTCTCACAGGGCCCCCTCGAACTGCTGTTGGGGGATCGCAGGACCCGGGTTGTCGCCGACGACGTCGCTGGTGCGGTGCGAGTCCTCGCCTCCGCCGGCTTGGAGAGCCATGTCGACGGGGAGGGCATTCTCGTGGAGTCGAGCGACGGCTCGGCGATCGTGCGGGCCCTCGCCGGGGATGGGATCTATCCGAGTGTGGTCCGGCCGGCCCGTCACACTCTGGAGACCGTCTTCCTCGGTCTCACCGGGGAGGGAGGGCCGTGAGTCTCCTGCATGCCGAGTACCTCAAGGTCAGTAAGCGCAAGCTGTTCCCGATCATGATCGGCTTGCTCGCCTTTCTGATGGCGATCATCGCCCTGCTGTTCTACCTCGTGCTCCCCGCGCTGCCCGAAGCCGTTGGTGCCGGGGACAGCCCCATCCCGCAGCGTCCCGAGGCGTACGTGTTCGGCGCCCAACAGGTTGCCGGCCAGGCGTGGTGGTTCGCGGTGATACTGGTGACGGCCGTGTTGGGCGGGGAGGTGGCCACCACGGTCTGGGCGACGTCGTTGACCCGCGAATCACGCAAGCTGAGGCATATCTCGTCGCGGTTCGTGGTGTTCAGCATTTCTTCATGGGTTGCTCTCGTGGTGGGGACGGCGGTGTGGTCTGTCATCACCTTTCTCGCTGCGGAAGGCAGCGGATCGCCCGAGGCATTCGAGTGGCTCGGCCTTCTCTGGAAGTACCTCGTGATTTCCGCGGCCTGGACATCCATTGGCCTCGGTGTCGTGGCCCTCACCCGATCGATCGCCCTGGCCATGGGGATAGCCCTCGGGATCTCCTTCCTCGATTCGATCGTCGCTCCGTTTGTCGACTTTTACGAGACGGTTTCGCTGACGTCGGCCTCAAACGGGATCTTCGAGATCGGTGGTGACGGCCCGTTGAGCGCGTTCATCCCAGGAGCCGACATGTCCGCCGGCCATTCTCTGGCCGTCATGGCCGGATGGGCGGCTCTCTTCCTGGCCCTCACGTGGTGGGGTCTTCAGCGTCGCGACGCCTGAGCGCCGTACTTTCTGCGCAACTCCTTGTGCCAGCACCCGTGATGCCAGTGCCTGCGCATGTCGACGGCATCGTCGGGGATCACGACCAGGTGGAAGGTCCCGGCGGGGATCGTGCTCTCACACCCGGGGCAGATGTAGGACTTGACCGCCTGATACGGCTGGATCGGGGTCACGGTCACCCCGAGAAGATCGCCCATGCGATGGCCCCCAGTGTGGCGAGAGCGGCGAACACGACGATGACGATGTCGAGCGCGCTCGTCTCGTGCTCCCGGAACGGATTGAAACCCACGCCGAGACGGTAACCAGACCCCGGTGCTGTCTACTGTCAACCCGTGACCTGGCTGAACGTCGAACGCCGCGATCTGGTGCTCTGGCTGACCATCGATCGCCCCGAGCGCAAGAACGCCATCCCGGCCGAGGGTTGGCTGATGCTCGCCGAGGCGTTTCTCGAGTTCGAGGCGGGCTCTGATCGCGTGATGGTCATCACCGGCGCCGGTGGTGAGTTCTGCGCCGGCGCAGAGCTCGATGCCGAGCGGTTTAGGGGAGCCATGTCTGTCGGCGAGGCTCATCGACGCATGAAAGGGGTGGAAAGGGCCGCAACCGCTCTGCATCGAACCACCAAGCCCACGATCGCCGCGGTTGATGGGGTGGCGGTGGGGGCGGGGATGAACCTGGCTATCGGATGTGATGTGGTCATTGCCTCCGAGCGCGCCCGGTTCTCCGAGATATTCGTCAGGCGAGGCCTGACCGTCGATTTCGGCGGCACCTGGCTCCTGCCTCGAATCGTCGGCCTGCAACGGGCCAAGGAGCTCGCCCTTTCGGGTCGCATCGTTGACGCCCATGAGGCCAAGGAGCTCGGCATCGCAATCGAGGTCGTTCCCCCGGACCAACTGCACGCCCGAGCCGGCGAGGTGGCGGCCTCGTTCCTGAGAGGGGCACCGATCGGCCAAATGTTCGCCAAGCAGGGGCTGAACGCCTCTTTCGAGTCGAGCTTCGGTGAGTCGGTCAGCTGGGAGGGTCAGTCGCAGTCGATCACCTTGCACACCGAGGACGTCGTCGAAGGAGTCGCCGCCTTCATCGAGAAGCGCGACCCGCAGTGGAAGGGGCGCTAGTGGTGCGCCACTAGCCCTTCCCGATGTCCTCGTCCCACAGGTCGGGGTTGGCCGCAGTGAATTGTCTCATCATGTCGACGCAGCGCAGATCATCGACCACCTCGACCTCCACGCCATTTGCTCTCAGATGGTCCTCGGCACCCAGGAATGTCCGGTTCTCACCGATGACGACCTTGGGTATGCCGTAGAGGATGATCGCCCCCGAGCACATGTCGCAGGGCGAGAGCGTGGTGTAGATGATCGAACGCCGATAGTCGGATGCGGTGAGCCGACCGGCGTCCTCCAACGCATCCATCTCGCCGTGGAGGATGGCCGACCCTCTCTGGACCCGGCGATTGCGACCCCGACCCACGATCCTCCCATCAATCTCCAGCGCCGACCCGATGGGGATGCCGCCTTCCTCGAGGCCGATCCGTGCCTCGTCGATGGCGGTTTGCAGACCTGGTGACGTCATGGGCCGATCCTATGTCCCCGGCTTAACCTGTCGCCGTGCCCCGCATCGCAGTTGCCGGCCCCTCGAAAGTCGTCACCGACGCCGCCGTGGCGATCGGCAACGATGGCGGCTCGGTGGTCGATGTGGCGCTGGTCGCTGCCCTCACCGCCATGTGCACCGAGCCCGGGATCTGTGGCCCCGGTGGCGGCGGGTTCATCACAGTGGATGTCCCCGGTCACGATCCCGTCGTCGTCGACGGCTACATGGCGTTCCCGGGGAAGGGCTTCTCGGGTCGACCGAATCTCAGGAAGGTGCAGATGAGGTATGGGGGAGGGGTCACCACGCTGGTGGATGCCGGATCGGTGGCAGTGCCTGGTGCCTTTGCCGCACTAGAGATGGCCTGGCAGATGTTCGGCACCGCTCCATGGGCGGATCTGATGGGGGTGGTGGCAGGTGCCGTCGAGAGTGGCTTCCCGCTCAGCGCTGCCGTCCATCGCTACCTCAGCGCAGGCGGGGCATCGATCTACCGAAGCGACCCGGCGGCCCGGTCCGCACTGTTCGACGGCGATCGTCCCAAGCCTTCGGGGTCGACCATCGTCTTCCCTGGCCTCGCCCCAGCGCTCCGACACGTCGGCGAGGGTGGGGCAGATGTCTTCTACCGAGGGGATTTGGCCAAATCGATCGTCGATGGTCTCGAGAGGAGGGGAGGACAACTGACACTGGAGGACATGGCCACGTACCGGGCCGTCGCCAGACGACCGAAGACGGTCCTCCTCGGTCGATTCCGGCTGTCCACCACACCGGAGCCGGCACTCGGGGGAATCATGGTGGCCGGCGCACTGGAGGCGGAGGGCGTTAGCGACGATCAGGTTGCGCTCACCAACGCTCTGATCGGAGCATTCCAGAGACGCTGGGGAGCCGGGTTGACGTCACCCTCGACGGTCGGCGTGGCCGCAGGTGATGAGGAGGGAGGAGCTGTGGCGGCCTCATTCTCGGCGGGCTACGGGTCGGGGGTGATCCCCGAGGGGACCGGGATGCTTATGAACAACGGAGTCGGGGAGCTGGAGCTCGTTCCCCCCGGGTCGGAGGCAGGCTCCCCGGGTGAGCGGATCGTCTCCAACATGGCGCCGACAGTTGCCCGTCATGAGGGAGAGGCGGTCGCCATTGCCTCCCCGGGAGCGGATCGGATCACCACTGCTGTGGCCACGACTCTGGCCCGCCTGGCCAGAGGCGACTGTCTCCGTGACGCCATCGAGCACCCGCGTGCCCACCCGGAGCTGGCTGACGGCGGGGTACGGGTGGCGACCGAGCCGGGTGTCCGGCTCGACGGGCTCGACCTCGCGGTCCGCGAGTTCGATGGGCCTCACATGTTCTTTGGCGGTGTCAACGGAGCGGGGATGCTCGACGGTGTGCTCCAGGCCCATGCCGACCGGCGTCGCGGCGGCTCGGTGGCCTTCACTGGCTCTTCGCGTTCGACACACCACTAGAACCTGTCCCGTCCGGCCCGTACGTTCGCCACCATGTATGCAGCGACCACCTCGGTGGCGCTCGTCGGGGGAGACGTCCGACCGGTCGAGGTCCAGGTCCATGTCGGGCGGCAGAGCGACCAGTTCAAGCTGAGCGGGCTGCCCGACGCCGCGCTCCGAGAGGCCAAGGATCGGGTGCGGGCGGCGGTGATGTCATCTGGCGTCAATTTCCCCAACCGGACCGTGACTGTCAACCTCGCCCCGGCCCACCTCCCCAAGTCGGGGACCGACTTCGACCTGCCCATCGCCCTTGGTGTGCTCGCCGCCAGCAGAGAGATCCCACATCCGGGCAATGCCGTGGTGGTCGGCGAGCTGGCGCTCGACGGCAGCGTGCGCAGTGGAGCCAGCACCATAGGCGCCGCCGTCCTGTCGGCACGCTCCGGCACGCCTTGTCTGGTGGCCGCCGGCTCCGCATCCGACGTGGCAGCGGTTCCTGGGGCGACGGTGCACGGGGTTTCGACGCTGGCAGAAGCGGTCGAGCTGTTGCGCACTGGGCTCAGTCATCATCCGCCGGCCACGCCAGAACCTCGCGTTGAAGCCCCGCCCGGCGCTGACCTCGCCGATGTGCGCGGCCAGCCTCTGGCCCGAAGAGCGATCGAGGTGGCGGCTGCCGGGGACCACCATCTGCTCCTCCATGGCCCGCCCGGCGGCGGCAAGACGATGCTGGCCCGAAGACTCCCCGGGATTCTCCCCATCCTGAGCGAGGAGGAGGCGGTCGAGGTCGCATTGGTCCATGCTGCCGCCGGATACCGCCGGGGATTGAGCAGAGAGCGCCCTTTCCGGGCACCTCATCACACCGCCTCACGCGCTGCCCTGGTGGGCGGTGGGTCGGGTGTGGCCGTGCCCGGGGAGGTGTCACTCGCCCACCGCGGTGTTCTATTCCTCGATGAGATGGCCGAGTTTCCCCGCGGCAACCTGGATACGCTGCGCCAGCCTCTCGAGGACGGGATCGTGACCGTCGCCCGACGAGGGATCACGGCCAGTTTTCCGTCGTTGTTTCACCTGGTCGCCGCGACCAACCCCTGTCCTTGCGGGTACCTCGACGATCGACGCAGGCCGTGCGTGTGCCGACCGGCGACCGTGTCGCGCTACAGACAACGGGTCTCCGGCCCGCTCCTAGATCGTTTCGATCTGGTGGTGAAGGTCGACCGACTCGAGGCGGTGGCTGCCACCGGGCCCTCGCCCGAGGCGAGCAAGGCTGTTCGCTCCCGGGTCACCGCCGCGCGGCAAGTCCTGGCAGGGGGGCCGATGGCAGTGGGGACCGCGGCGGAGAACCTGCTCATCGGCGCCCTCGAGACGGCCCTGCTCACGGCGCGCGGGGTCGACCGGGTCCGTCGTGTCGCGGTAACCATCGCCGCCCTGGAGAGCGCCCCGGGCGTCGCGGAGGACCACGTCGCCGAGGCGCTGGCGCTGAGGGCAGACTGGTGACCGCTCCGACTCTGATCAGACCCGATGTCGATGCCTACCCCATCGGCCTGCGCGACCTGGAGGATCCTCCGCCTGTTTGGATCGCCGGGACGGTGCCCGCCCTGCCTGCGGTGGCCGTGGTGGGAACCCGGCGCTGTACGCGTTATGGGCTCGATCTCGCCGAGGCTTTCGGCGGGGTGATCGCCGGGGCGGGCTGGACGACGGTGAGTGGTCTGGCTCGAGGTATCGACGCCGCCGCTCACCGCGGCTGTCTCCGATTGTCCGGCGGGGCGGTGGCGGTGCTCGGCTCGGGCATCGATGTCTGCTATCCGAGGGAGAATCAGCCCGTCTACGACGAGATACTGGGGACTGGTGGCGCCATCCTCTCCGAGTACCCGCCCGGCACGCCCCCCGATCGTTGGCGGTTCCCAGCGCGGAACCGTCTCATCGCGGCCATCTCTCAGGCCGTGGTCGTCGTCGAGGCGGCGGCGACAGGCGGCGCCCTGATCACCGCCCGACTCGCCGCCGAGATGGGTAGACCCGTGTTCGTGGTGCCGGGTGATGTCGAACGCGAGATGTCAGAAGGCTGTAACCGGCTGATTCGGGACGGCGCCCACCCGGTTCTGGGCAGCTCCGATCTGGTGGAAGAGTTGAGCCTGGTGCTCGGGCCGCCCGCCTCGCTGACGGACACGACCCATGGGATTCCGGCGCAGGGTGTCCGGCTCTCCGACCTGCCTGACATATGGTCCCTCACCATCACCGAGACCCTCGTCAAGCTGGGGCGTCTCGAGGTGGAGGGAAAGGTCAAGCGACTGGGCGACTACGTCGTCCCCAGCTGAGTTGCCGGTCCCGGGTCGAGTTGCCCAATAGCATCAGAGCGTGGATGTCCCCATTCCACCAACGTGGGTGATGGATGCGCTCGATCGTTACCTGACCCGTTTGCGGGACCAACGGGGTCTTTCGGTCAATACGATCGGGGCCTATCGGGGCGACCTGTCCCAGTTCTTCGACTACTGCGACCGGGCTGGGATCCGCGCGCTCGATCGGGTCGATCGACGTCTGGCCCGCCGCTACCTGGCCTTTCTCGACACCCTCGGATACTCACGTACCTCGGTGTCCCGCAAGGCATCGTCTGTCCGCGCCTTTTACAACGACGCGAGGACGAGAGATCACCTGGGCACCAATCCCTTCGACGGCGTCTCGACCCCCAAGCTTGCTCGGCCGCTGCCACGGGCCCTCCCGGCGAGAGCCATCACCGTTGCTCTCGAGAGCATCGCCACCAGCGAGCCGGTCGGTCTGCGAGATCGGGCCATCCTCGAGCTGCTCTATGCCACCGGGCTGCGTGTCTCCGAGCTGGCATCTCTCACCGTCTGGGACGTCGGTGGTGACACGATCCAGGTCAAAGGGAAAGGGGGCAAGGTCCGGGTTGTCCCCGTTGGTCGTCCAGCGCAGAATTCCGTCGCAGCTTATCTGGCAAAGGGACGGGGCCACCTCGCCGGTCAGGATGCGGGTGACGCCCTCTGGGTGGGGTCCCGCGGCGGGAGAATGAGCCCACGGAGCCTGAGACGGTCCGTTTCGAGGCATCTCGCCACCTTCCCCCATGCGATCAGACACAGCTTCGCCACCCATCTCTTGGAAGGCGGGGCCGACCTTCGCACAGTACAGGATCTCCTGGGCCATTCCGATCTGGCCACGACGCAGATCTACACTGCCGTAACCACCAAGCATCTGAGAGGAATGTATGACCAAAGCCACCCACGAGCCTGAGACCTCTCAGGTGGATGGGCTTTGGGAGCGTTTCAAGGCCACCGGCGATGAAGATGCTCGTGAGCGCTTGATCCTCCACTACTCGCCTCTGGTCAAGTACGTCGCCGGCAGGGTCGGCACCGGGTTGCCCCGATCGGTCGATCAAAACGACCTGGCCAGCTATGGGCTGTTCGGCTTGATAGATGCGATCGACAAGTTCGACCTGGAGCGTGGCTTCAAGTTCGAGACCTATGCGATAAACCGGATCAAGGGCGCCATCCTCGACGAGCTGCGCGCATTGGACTGGGTGCCACGATCGGTCAGGTCGAGGGCCCGCCGCATCGAGCAGTCGATCGCGGAATTGGAGCACCGATTGCAGCGTGCCCCGACAGAGGAAGAGCTTGCCGTCGACCTCGAGATGGAGATCGAGGAGTTCCGCGACGCACTCGCCCAGATCGGTCGTTCCGGCATAGCCGCACTCGACGAGTTCGTCTCCAGCGACTCACAGACGTCGATGGGGGAGATGATCGCCGACCCGCGTGGCGTGTCACCGGAGAGTGAGTATCAGGCCGAGGAGACACGGAGATCACTGGCCGACGCCATCAACCGCCTGCCCAACCGAGAGCGGCTGGTCGTGACCTTGTACTACTACGAGGGGATGACTCTCGCCGAGATCGGCGATGTCCTCGGGGTGACCGAGTCGAGGGTCTGTCAGATCCACGCCAAGACGATGATGTCGTTGCGTCACCGTCTCGGGGACCCGGCCTGGGGTTGATCCAGTCATCCGTGTGAGCCTGGACGCCGAGACCGCGGTTCCGACGATGCTGGTTTGGTCGAGGCATCCGACGGGCGGGTGCCACTTGGTGAATCGAGATCCTCGTCGGTAGTCGCGAGGAGGTCCTGACACGGGTCGCCGATGGCCCACCCCGTTAGGCCAGGGGTCGGTTCGTCCTGATCTCACGGGTTGGTCTGATCCTCTCCAACCTCTCTCAGCCTCTTGCATCGAGATGCCTGCTTACCCCCAATCGCCGGGTGATCGAATCCAATAGAGTGCGTCGGTGTCCGAGTCCACAGTCGGTCGAGTGGAGCACACCGGAGGCACGTTATGGAAGAGAGCGGTTCAGTGAAAGCCGGTGTCGCCGGCATCATCCAAAGACATCTTGGCGAGCCGGATGACACGCTCTCCTTCGCCCATGGACGAGCTTTTCTCGTACATCTCGGCGACGAGGAGGTTTGGCGTTCAGAGCTCGAGCCCGGGTGGAACTGGGACGAGGACCTGGAGCCCTATGCCGAGGGGGCGACGAGCTGTCCTCTCACCCACCGCGAGTACGTGGTGGCGGGTCGGATCCGGTATTTGATGACCGACGGCACCGAGGTGAAAGCAGCGGCGGGCGATGCCCTGTTCATCCCCCCGGGGCATCGAGCCTGGGTGATCGGTGACGAGGACTGCATTCTCATCGACTGGTAGGCCCGCCACAGGGACGACCCGGTCGGTGTGTCTGTTGTACCGGCTCCTCGAACGCCGACACCGCGCGCCCCTGGCGGTAGCAGAAGACTCACAGATCGGCGAGACTCAGCGGAGTCTTGGAACGAATCCTCTTGACTTTCCTCATCGTCAGCGGCGTCACTGTCGTGTTGGGCGCTCCGGTCTTCATGGTCGCCTGGCGGAAGCGGCGGACCAAGACGATTCGGTCGTTCCTCATCAGCGCCGGGGTGGTTGGGATTCTCAGTGGCCTCACCGCGGGAAGCTCGGAGAGACAGGTGGCTCAATGCCTCGAGGCGGGTAACTCCGACTGCGTCGACTCCGGAGCGGCAGGGCTCCAGTTGTTGATGATGGTCATCTACGTCGTTGTCGCCTGGTACTCGGCGATCGTCATCTATCGGGAGTAACGGAGCAGGCGCTGGCGTCGATAGCCGCGTATTTGCAATATTTTCTTGTTTTCTCAGGATCTGGGGACGGAGGGGTCGAATCCCACGGGGAACGTATGTTCGTGGGTATGGAGTGGGAGAACCTTTCTATCGACCAGCGGGAGCAGCGTCTGATCGCTGCCGAACATGAGATCGGTCGTCTCCGTGGCATCCAGTTGCAGGATCTGGCCGAACTCGACATTGCCCAGGTGGCTTCTGCTGATGGCTCACGTTCTCTTTCCGAATGGGTCAGTGCTCGCATGGATGTGGGCCCGGAGACCGCGAAATCCCTGGTGCGGACGATGCGTCGGATCCAGGGTCGTCCCCACCTGGAAGGTGAGCTGGCAGCGGGGAACGTGTCGTTTGACCGGGTGGAAGCTCTCTCCAGGATTCCTGAGGATGTTGGTCTTCTCGAATGTCTGGATGTGGCGGGGGTCCACCGTGAGGCGGCGAAACGGGTGCGGGTCAGTGTTGCAGACGAATACCGGACGGCTGGGGACCGGTTTCTGGTGTTACAACCCAACCTGGATGAATCCTGGTTCAAACTTTGGGGT
>DASWKM010000132.1:0-6415 GCA_036396635.1 Acidimicrobiia bacterium | reverse complement strand
CGGCATCCAGGACTTTCATCGCTTCGGCGATGACCTCGGGGCCCGTCCCGTCCCCCGGGACGACTGCGACGCGGTAGGTCATTGAAAGGATTCCACCACGTCCTGGAGCATCTCAGTGTCTGACAGGACCTCATCCACGATCGTCTGGAGACGGGTGGGGCTCACCTCACCGGTCTGGTCGGCCACTTCCTTCATCCTGGCGAAGGCAGCTTCAAAGCTGGCGGGCTCGAGAGCGACACCCAGTTGGTCGAGAGCATGCTTCAACGCCGCCCGGCCGGAATGTTTCCCCATGACGATCGACGTGCCGTTGAACCCGACGGCCCTCGGGTCCATGATCTCGTATGTAGTCCGCTCTCTGAGCATGCCGTGCTGGTGGATACCCGACTCGTGGGCAAAGGCGTTCCGACCGACCACCGCCTTGTTGAACTGCACGGGATAACCCGTCTTCTCTGATACCAGACGTGAGGTCTCGAGGATTTCCTCCGTCGTCACCCCCAGTTCAACTCCAAATGCGTCCTTGCGAACACTGAGCGCCATCACCACCTCCTCTGTCGAGGTGTTGCCTGCCCTCTCACCGATGCCATTGATCGCACCCTCCACCTGCCGGGCCCCGACGCTCACGGCAGCCAAGGAGTTGGCCACGGCCAGACCGAGGTCGTTATGACAATGAGTCGATATCACCACCTCGTCCCGATGGCCCTTGACCTCCTCGACCGCACGTGAGATCAGGACGGCGTAGTCGATTGGCGTGGCGTACCCGACCGTGTCGGGGATGTTGATCGTGGTGGCGCCGGCCTCGACCGCCGCATTGCACACAGCCATCACGAAGTCGGGGTCCGACCTGGTTGCATCCTCGGGTGAGTACTCGACGCTGTTGGTATACTCCGCCGCCCGGGCAACGCTGGTCTTGACCGCGGTCAACACATCCTCGGGTGTCATACGCAGCTTGTGCTCCATGTGGATCGGCGAGGTGGCCAAGAAGATGTGGATCCTCGACCTTTCGGCGTGTCGCACTGCTGTCCAGGCCCTGTCGATGTCTCCCGCCTCGGCGCGGGCCAGCGCGGCAATAACCGGGCCCTCCACCTCCTGGGCGATTCTGGACACCGCTTCGAAGTCACCCGGTGACGACACGGGGAAGCCGGCCTCGATGACGTCCACCCCGAGCCGGGCAAGCTGGTGGGCAATGGCGAGCTTCTGGTCGGGGTCGAGGGCGATCCCCGGAGCCTGCTCGCCGTCCCTGAGGGTTGTGTCGAATATGGTTACCTTGTCGCTCATGGTCTTGCTCCTTCGTGGTTGATGCGGGGATGGGGCGCCGGTCGGCTCGGTCGGGAACCGCCGGCTACACGAGTCGAAGGAGACCCGCTTCTCGGCGAATCCGAATTCGGAAAACCGTGGCGGAAGTCATGTCGGATTCCCCATCGCCACGGGTGCCACCTCCGAGAGCCTCTTCATCGCCACTCGGCCTGACTTGACCAGGTCGACGATGCCGTAGGGGCGCATGTTCTCGACGAACGAAGAGAGGTGTTGGGGGGAGCCTGCCACCTCGAAGGTCATCGTGGTGGGGGACAGGTCGACCATGCGAGCGGTGAACATGGCGGCGGTCTCGCCGAGGGTTCCGCGGTCGGTCGGATCACAGGCGACTCGGGCGATCATGACCTCGCTCTCGAGGGCCTCGATCTGATCCAGCTCGATGACCCGGATGACATTGACCAGCTTGTGGAGCTGCTTTTTCAACTGCTCCAGCTCAGGGGCATCGACAACCACAGTGATGTGCGACCTTCCCTCGACATGAGTAGGCCCAACCGCCAATGAGTGGATGTTGAAGCCGCGGTTGGAGAACATGGCCGAGATCCGGGCCAGCACCCCGGGCTTGTCTTCGACGATCACCGAAAGGGTGTGCTGGCTCACAGGTCCTCCGGTCCCATCACGACGCGGTCGTTGCTTCCTCCCGCCGGAACCATCGGAAAACACATCTCATCGGGATCGGTGACCACTTCGATGACCACCGGCCGGTCGTCGATTGCCATCGCCTTGTCGATGGTCACATCGACATCGTCCGGGTGTTTGACCCGCAGACCCACACATCCCATCGCCTCGGCCAGCATCGGATAGTCGGGGACTGTCGTACCAAGATCGCTGGCCGACACCCGGCCGCTATAGAAGAGGTTCTGCCACTGTTTGACCATCCCGTACCCGCCGTTGTTGAACACGGCCACCTTGACCGGGATGTCCTCCGTCGAGGCGGTGATCAGCTCCTGGAAGGTCATCTGAAAACAGCCGTCACCGTCCAATGCGAAGACCGTCTCGTTGGGCCTGGCTGCCTTTGCCCCGATTGCCGCGGGAACGGCAAAGCCCATCGTGCCTAGCCCGCCGGAATTGATCCACGTCCCGGGACGCCTGAATCGCCAGAACTGTGACGCCCACATCTGGTGCTGCCCTACCCCAGCGGTGACTATGGCCTCACCGCCCACCAGAGTGTGGAGGCGCTCGATGAAGAACTGTGTCTTGATCGGGCCGTCTTCTGCCTGCTCATACCGAAGTGGCTTGTCACGTCTCCACTCGGCGAGCTGGCTGAACCAATCCCCCCTGGGGGGAGCCTCTCCTCGGTCCCTCAGCGAAAGGAGACGTTCGATCATTGCTCTAAGCACGAGGCGGGCATCACCGACCACTGGCACATCCGCATGACGCACTTTGCCGATCTCGGCCGGGTCGACGTCAACGTGAATCACCTTTGCCTCGGGGGCAAACGCCTTGACATCACCGGTCACCCGATCGTCGAACCGAGCACCCAGGCTCACCAGCACATCGCATTTCTGAATGGCAGTCGTCGCCGTGTAGACACCGTGCATCCCGGGCATCCCCAAGGCCAGTCGGTGATCGTCGGGGAATGCCCCACGGGCCATCAGACTCGTTACCACTGGTGCATTGGCTGCCTCTGCGAAGGCCACCAGCTCGGCCGAGGCACCCGCCCTGATGACTCCCCCGCCGACGTAGAGGACTGGGCGTTGGGCAGACTCGATCAGCTCGATCGCGGCCCTGATCTGCATCGGGTGTCCATGGGTCGTGGGCTTGTAACCGGGCAGACCGGCGAGTGTGGGCGTGAGCCACGAGGTCGGCGTTGTTAGCACGTCCTTGGGGATGTCGATAAGAACAGGCCCCGGTCGCCCGGTGGCGGCTATGTGAAAGGCCTCGTGGACGGTCTCCGGGATCCGGTCGGCATCGGTCACCAGATAGGAGTGCTTCGTGCAATGCATCGCAAGACCCGTGGTGTGCGCCTCTTGGAAGGCGTCGCTCCCGATCGCGGCGCTGGCAACCTGGCCCGTGATGGCGACCAGCGGAGTTGAGTCCATTTTTGCATTCTGGAGGGGTGTTATGAGGTTGGTTGCCCCAGGTCCGGAGGTAGTCAGAGCCACACCCACTCGGCCGCTCGCCATCGCGTAGCCCTCCGCCATATGGCCGGCGCCCTGCTCATGACGGGCCAACACGTGACGGATTGGGCTGTCGAGCAGAGGGTCATAGGCGGGAAGGATGGCCCCGCCTGGGACGCCAAACATCATCTCCACACCCTCGTGCTCGAGGCTGCGGAGCAATGAATGGGATCCGGTGAAGGGCTTCTGTTTCATATGGGTAACAAAAGACCCTCCGGGTTTGCGGAGGGTCGAGCGCACGCAGACGAGTCTGGTGCGCTACTCGATGAGGATGAGTACTGCGAGGGCTGTCAGGTCGGTCATGATGTTGATCCGTCAGTAAACAGCATCGGCTGGTTATCTGTCAAGACTTGAGTGTTGGTTTCGGTCGAGGCTCATGGGGCCACCTTGCGGTCGAGGAAGGGCATCAGCTCGCGAAGCCTGGACCCGACCTCCTCGATCTGATGGGATCGGTTGGCTTGTCGCTGCTCCATGAGGACCGGAGCGCCTTCTCGCGCCTGGGCCATCCATTCGCTGGCGAAGGCGCCAGATTGGATCTCGCCCAGCACCTTCCTCATCTCGGCTCGGGTGTCATCGGTGACAATGCGGCTTCCCCTGGTGTAATCGCCGTACTCCGCCGTGTCGGACACCGAGTAACGCATCCAGGAGAGGCCACCCTCGTAGAGGAGGTCTACGATCAACTTCAGCTCGTGCAAGGTCTCGAAGTATGCGGACTCGGGCTGATAGCCGGCATCGACCAGAGTATCGAATGACGCTTTGATCAGCTCAGCCACCCCTCCGCAGAGGATGACTTGTTCACCGAAGAGGTCGGTCTCGGTCTCCTCTTTGAACGTCGTCTCGAGGATCCCCGCTCTGCCGCCACCGATGGCCGACGCATAGGAAAGGGCGAGCTCCCGTGCCGAGCCGGTGGCGTCCTGATGAACGGCAAGCAGACATGGGACCCCCGAGCCCTGCTCGAACGTCCTTCGCAGAAGGTGGCCGGGACCCTTGGGGGCCACCATCACCACGTCGACATCCTCCGGCGCCACGATCTCGCCGAAGTGCACATTGAAGCCGTGGGCAAACATCAGTGTCTTGCCGGTATCCAGGTTGGGCTCGATCGAGTTGGTGTATATGCCACCCATGACCTGGTCCGGGATGAGCATCACGACCACGTCGCCCCATGTCGTGGCCGCCGCCGGGTCATCGACCCTCAGATGGGCCTGTTCGGCTGCATCACGGCTGGCCGAGCCTTCCCGAAGCCCCACGGTGACCTCCACTCCCGAGTCCCTGAGATTGAGGGCGTGGGCATGACCCTGGCTGCCGTATCCGATGACCGCCACACTTTTGCCTCGGATGAGGGCCAGGTCGCAGTCCTTGTCGTAATAGATCGTCGCCATCGAAGGATTGTGCGGTCTTTTCGTTGCCACATCAAACCAGGTCCGTACCATCGACCCGACCATGTCATTGAAGATCAGATCCCAGGACGTCACCCAGGGGAATGCCAAGGCCGGGGCCCGGGCGATGCTGCGCGCCGTAGGTCTCACCGACGATGACTTCTCGAAGCCTCAGATCGGAGTGGTGTCGGCCGGGAACGAGATCACTCCCTGCAACGTCACCGGGCACGAGCTCTCGGAGAAGGCGAAGTCAGGCGTCATCTCCGCCGGGGGAGTGGGGCTCACCTTCTCCACGATCGCCGTCTCCGATGGGATATCCATGGGACATGAGGGCATGAGAGCGTCCCTGGTGTCCCGGGAGGTCATCGCCGACTCGGTGGAGCTGGTGATGCACGCCGAGCGGTTTGATGCGCTCGTTGCCATTGCCGGGTGCGACAAGTCCTTGCCCGGAATGCTGATGGCTCTGGCTAGGCTCGACCTTCCCGGTGTGTTCCTCTACGGAGGGGCCAGCCTTCCCGGCCGTTACCGGGGGCGTGACATCTCCATTGTCGACGTCTTCGAAGGTGTCGGTGCCGAGTCCGAAGGTCGTATCACGGCAGCGGAGCTGACAGAGATCGAGCGCGCCGCCTGTCCGGGCCCCGGGTCATGCGCCGGGATGTTCACCGCCAACACGATGGCTTCCGTCGGTGAGGCGCTGGGCATGTCGTTGCCCGGGTCGGCGACCATCCCGGCGGTCGATCCGAGGCTCAGGGAGGTCGCAGTGAAGTCCGGGGAGGCGGTGATGGCTCTGCTCGAAGCCGGGGTGTCGGCCCGCCAGATATTGACGAGGCAGGCCTTCGAGAACGCTATCACCACCGTCATGGCGCTCGGTGGCTCGACAAATGCAGTGCTCCATCTCCTCGCCATCGCCCACGAGGCGGGCGTCGAACTCGGTATGGACGACTTCGACCGGATATCGCACCGGACCCCGCTCCTCGGCGACATGAAGCCATTCGGCCGATACCACATGGTGGATCTCGACCGGATTGGGGGTGTGCCAGCGGTCCTGAGAATCCTGCTCGAGGGGGGCCTGTTGCACGGCGACCCTATGACCGTCACCGGAGCGACGATGTCCGAGAACCTGGCCGACGTCGATCTTCCCGAAGACGAAGACGTCATCGCCCGACCCTCTCGCCCGCTGGCCCCCCATGGCGGAATCGCCGTCCTGCGCGGGAACATCGCGACCGAGGGCGCGGTGGTGAAGCTGGCCGGCATCGAGCTCGACTCGTTCGAAGGACCGGCGCGGGTGTTTGAGGGGGAACAAGCTGCGCTCGAGGCAATGTTCGATCATCGGATCGACAGAGGAGATGTCGTCGTGATCCGCACCGAGGGACCGCGAGGTGGCCCCGGGATGCGTGAGATGCTCCAGATCACCGCGGCGATCAAGGGGGCTGGGCTGGGCAAGGAGGTGCTGTTGATCACGGACGGGCGGTTCTCGGGGGGCACCACGGGGTTGTGTATCGGCCACGTGGCGCCGGAATCGGAGGTTGGAGGGGCGATCGGGCTGATCGAGGAGGGCGACAGGATCCGTGTCGACATAGCATCTCGCTCACTCGACGTGATGGTCGACGA
>DASWKM010000131.1:0-12160 GCA_036396635.1 Acidimicrobiia bacterium | reverse complement strand
GTGTCATTGGGAGGGGAGGGTAACGAGCGGGCCAGGGATAGATCTCGCCTTTCTCGAGGCCGTGCGACCTCGATAGCGGTCGCACAACCTGAGGTTTCGTTACTGGGCGCTGACGACGCCCGGCTCGGGGACATAGTTCGTGGATCGCTCGGCCAGGATCACGCCCGCCACGATCAGGGCCGCGCCGCCGATGACCGCCGGTGTCAGCTTCTCGCCGAGAAACGCCACGGCGAGGGCAACGGCGATCACCGGCACGGTGTAACCGGTGAGTGCCAGGCGCGATGCCGGGTTGAGGCCGGCGCCGATGATGAACGCGGTGAACGCCACCGTGGTGCCCAGGGCGCCGATCCCGATGATGAAGAGCCAGCTCAGAGGATCGACAGTGCCGAGATCGAACGGGAACACCAGCGGGGCCAACACCACTACTACCACGGTGTTGACCGTGAACTGGGGGAGGACCAGGTCGTCACTGGGCACCTCGAGGGCGAACCTGCGGCTGAGGGCCCCGCCGACTCCGGCCAGGATCACACCTGAGGTGACAAAGAAGACGCCGCGCCACAGGTTGTCCACGCCCTCCATGGTGTTCCCTCCTATGCCCACCAAGAGCCCCGAGCCGACCAGGGCGAGCAGCAGACCCGGAAGCGACCGAACCTGGAATCTCTCGCCATCGACAAGAAAATGGGCGGCTGCGATCGTGGCTATCGGGATCAGCGCGATGAGCAATCCCCCCAGCGACACGGGCAGGTCCTCTAGGGACAGTGTCATGAGGATCATGGGCATCGCCATGGCGACCGTGCCCAGGAGGAGCCCTCGCCTCCATGCGTCGGCACTGGTGGTCCAGAACCTGCGGGTGCTGCCCATGACCATGAGGAGCGTGATCAAAGCCACCGACATTCGTATCGGCACGAGGGTCCAGGTGTCCACGCCGCGGACGATCGCGGCCCTGGTGAGCACGGCGGATGAGCCCCATCCGAGACTTGCTGCCACGAGCGGTGTCCAGGGGCTCATCGTGGCAAGCTAACCGGTTGCTCAATGAACTATTCCCAGGCGCCGATAACCTCTTGCCCATGCGGATCCGCACAATCACACTGCTGTCGGCGGTCGCCCTCGTCGGCGCCGCCTGCAATCCTTCCGGTGACGCCGGGGACTCAACGACCTCGTCGTCGCCACCCGAGACCACGACCACGACCATCGTTGCGGCGCCTGAGTCCGTCGTTCTCTCGTACACCCTCGAGCCGGGCGCGACGTTCGCCTACGAGGTGGGCATAGATCAAACGATCGACATGACCTCCACCGGCGACGCCACCGCGCTCGCCGAGGGGGAGGTGCCCGGTGAGATGTCCATCGGGATCACGGGCACCACGTCTTTCACCCATGCCGTCAGCGCCGGGCCTGAGCCTGGCACATTCGAGATCCACATCACCGGGGACTTCACCAACCTCGAGTTCTCCGGGACCATCGACGGCCAGCCCGTTGAGACCTCCGAGATCCCGGACCTGGCACAGATGGAACCGGTCGACGTGGTCGTCATCGTGGACGAGCAGGGCAACGTCGTATCCGGCACCGACGAGCTCGGCGAGGACTTGCTGGGCGAGCTGGGTGGATTGGGCTCACTCGACCAGATGGCCCCCGGTGTCGGTGCCGGTCAATTCATCGGCCCTCCGCTGCCGGAGGGGGCAGTCACGGTCGGCGACACCTGGTCGGACACGATCGAGATCCCAACACTCCCCGGAAACGATCCGATAACCACGCAGATCGACAGCGAGGCGACCGGCACCGACACCGTCGACGGCATCGAGGTCTTCGTCATCGAGACCACCACCAGCACGTCTCAGATCGAGTTCGACCTCGGCGAGATGCTGCTCGGGTTCATGCTCGCCTTCCTGCCCGACGACGCCACCGAGGAGGAGCGCGCCGAGATGGATGCACTGGCGGAGCAGTTGCGTTTCGCCATCTCTATCGATGAGACCGTTGCCGACCTGACCACCTGGTTCGACCATGAGGCCGGGTACGCCCGCCAGGCGGAGTACTCGAGCACGGCACACATGGTCTTCGACATCAACGTGCCCGACGAGGCGACCGGGGAGCTGGTCGCCTTCGGCATGGAGATGGACATGGCGCAGGATGTGACCTACCGGCTCACCGAAGCCGGAAACGCCTGATCGGCAAGAGCCGCTTCAGCGCCGGGGGCGGCCCTTCCAGGTGGAGAACAGCTGCCTGACAATCTCCATCGAGTACCCGGCGAAGGTCAGCCGATCCCGCCCCGGTGGCCGGTCGCCCCGGGACGCAGCCCCTTGCCCTTCCCCGTGTTCGATGGGTGCGTGGGTCGGTGGCTCCGCGACACGCCCGGCTGGTGGTGGCTTGGTGCTGCCGGCCTCGACCAGCGCCGCCCTCAACTCGGCCAGTCTCTCCTTGAGGAAGGTCGCCTCTGTCTCTGCCTTGGCCGCTCTCTCCCTTGCTTCGGCGAGCTGCTGACCGGCCTCATGGAGATTGCCAAGCTGGTTCAATATCCTGTTCCAGGCGTCGAGGGGAACCAGCATCGTTCCTTCCTTCACCTCAGCGCGGGCCTCGCCGTCGTCTGGGTTGAGATCGACCTCCGCCGGGGCATTGGGCTTGCGAGCATCGCGAGCGGGCTGCATCGGTCGCGTCCTCACCTCCCGGCCCAGCTCCCCGGCCCGTTGGTATATGCCCTGGAGAGAGACCATGCGGAGCTGGCCCATGCGCGTCTCCTCGAGACGGCTCGGGACGTTGTCACCTCGGGCCCACTTGCGCAACGTGGGCACCGGTATCCCCGTGACCACATTGGCCTCACGAAGGGTGAGCCAGTCCTCATCGGCGTCCACCTGCTCGACCCGACCACGTGCCGGCATCGGTCGGTGGGTCACCGATCGCAGGGCTTCGGTCTCCCAGAGGAAGGCGGTGTCCCTGTCGACCATGTCACCCATCATAAGACGCGGCGTCGCGCCGGGGCGGGGACAGGGGCGGTCCCTAGGATGCGCCCATCAGGAGACATCCCACATGACACCTCCCCGCCAACACGGCCTGCCATCCGAGGAGGAGGTCCGCTCTCTCGTCGAGCGCATCGTCGACGGTGTGGTCGACTCCCAGATCCCGACCACGACCGAGAGCGGGCCTGAACCGGCGCCGGATGTGAGCGGTGTCAGGGGCTCGGAGCGCACCATTGCCATTGGAGCAGACCATGGCGGCTTCCCACTCAAAGAGCGCATCTCCTTCAAGCTGAAAGAGGCGGGTTGGGAGGTCACCGACTGTGGCACCGACTCGAGGGAGTCGGTCGACTACCCCGACTTCGCCCATGCCGTCGCCCAGAAGGTGTCGGCCGGGGAGTGCAGATGGGGGATCGTCGTCGACGGCGCCGGGATCGGCTCGTCCATGGTGGCCAACAAGGTGCCCGGCGTGCGTGCAGCCTTGTGTTACGACATCTCCTCGGCTCGAAACAGCAGAGAGCACAATCACGCCAATGTGCTCACACTGGGCGCAGGGCTGATCGGGGAAGGGCTAGCGTGGCAGATCGTCGAGGCTTGGCTGGCCACCGAGTGGGCAGGGGGGCGTCACGCCCAGAGGGTTGCCAAGATCGACGCCATCGAACGGCAATACTGCAGATCCGAGTGAAGGCACCGCAGAGATGAATCGCGAGGCCCTCGTAGAGGCCATAACCAAGGAGGTGCTCGCCGCCCTGTCCACCAGGTTCGACATGGCGGAGACGGGCGAGACGGTGCGCGAGGTGATTGCCAATGGCGCCGATCGTGTGGCGTTCCACGGTGAGGCCGCCGATGTCCCCCTCGATCTGGCCCAATACATCGATCACACCCTGTTGGGCGCCGACGCCACTGCAGAGGACATCGACCGGCTCTGCGCCGAGGCCGAGCGTTATCGCTTCGCGTCGGTTTGCATCAACCCGACATGGGTGGTGAGGGCGGCCAAGAACCTCCGGGGCACGGGTGTGCCCGTATGCACGGTGATCGGCTTCCCCCTGGGCGCGACCACCACCGAGGTCAAGGCCATGGAGGCTCGCAAGGCGTTGCGTGACGGGGCACGGGAGATCGATATGGTGATAAACGTCGGTGCCCTGAAGTCGGGGGACCAGGAGGTGGTGTTCAACGACATATCGAAGGTGGTCGACGCCGCCCACGAGGTCGGGGCGGTGTGCAAGGTGATCCTGGAGACCGCCCTGCTCACCGATGAGGAGAAGGTGATCGCCTCGGCCCTCGCCAAGCGGGCCAGGGCAGATTTCGTGAAGACATCCACCGGTTTCGGTCCCGGAGGTGCCACCGTCTACGACGTGGCGCTGATGCGTGAGACGGTAGGCCCCGAGATGGGAGTGAAAGCGTCGGGCGGTGTCCGGACCGCACATGACGCCGAGGACATGATCGCCGCCGGCGCCACCAGGATCGGCGCCTCGGCCGGTGTTCAGATTGTGAGCGGATCCGACGGAGGAGACAGTGACGAAAGGTATTGAGCTCAGGTCGTACGCGTTCCTGGACAGCTTGCAACCCCAGTATGCGGCTTTCCTGGGGACGGTGGCCCAAGGTTTCCTCCCTCTGGCCAGCGATGCGTCGCTGTGGGTGGAGGTGGCGCCCGGCATCGAGATCAACCGTCTCACCGACGTCGCCCTCAAGGCGACCACGGTCAAGCCGGGCCTGCAGATCATCGAGCGCTACTACGGGGTCCTCGAGGTGCACTCGCCCGATCAGGCCGAGACCAGGGCGGCAGGGGCCGCCATCCTCGATGCCATCGAGCACACCGAGGACGACCGGATCAAGCCGCGGATCCTCAGCTCCCAGATCATCCGACATCTGGACGATCACCATGCCCAGCTGATCAACCGGACCCGACACGGTCAGATGATCATCCCCGGCCAGACCCTCTATGTGCTGGAGTGCGAGCCCGCCGCCTATGCATCGCTTGCGGCCAACGAGGCCGAGAAGGCTGCTGAGATCAACGTGCTCGAGGTGCGCAGCTTCGGGTCGATGGGCCGGGTCTACCTCGGTGGTGAAGAGCGGGACATCGATGTCGGATGGCAGGCGGCTGTGGCCGCACTCGAAGGCCTAACCGGCCGCGATGCCGGGAGCGCCCGATGACTGTTCCTCAAGTGGCCCGTCGCCCGAATCATGACGGCGTCTCTCCGGCCCTCGACGCCGCTGGCGACGTCGAGGTGCTCACCGCAGCTCCCCGGCTGCTACTGCGCCCCTTCTCCTTGCCAGATGACGATGACTCGGAGATACGCTCGCCCCTATTCGGACGACAAACCACCACAGAACAAACGAAAGGAGGAGCTTCATGGCTGAAGCTCTTGGAATGATCGAAGCTCGCAGCTTCCCCGCGATGGTCGAGGCTGCAGACGCCATGGTCAAGGCGGCCAAGGTCGAGCTCGTGAGTATGGAGAAGACCGGCGGCGGCTATGTCACCGCCGTCGTGCGCGGCGATGTCGCAGCAGTGAAGGCTGCTGTCGACGCCGGGGTCCGCGGCGCCGAGAAGGTCGGCGAGGTCACGGCGACCCATGTCATCGCACGTCCCCATGTCAATGTGGACCTCGCTCTGCCGCTGGGGCGTCAGGAGCAGGCTCAGGAAGACCTTGGCTAGGTGAGCAGGAGGCGGAGAGACCCATGCAGCTAGGCAGGGTCGCGGGCACCCTGGTCGCCAGTCGCAAGGAAGCCCTGATGTCGGGGATGAAGTTCCTCGTCGTCAGACAGATCGACGAGGCCAACGCGGAGACGGGCTCCTACGTGGTTGCCGTGGACGCGGTCGGGGCGGGCATGGGCGAGGTTGTGCTCTACGCCTCGGGCAGTTCCGCCCGGCAGACCGAGCTGACCCGGGACCGCCCATGCGACGCCGTCATCATGGCGATCGTGGATTCCTGGGACATCGGCGGTGACGTCAAGTACCACAAGGGTGAGGAGGCGCGCTCTGGATAGGTCACGGCTGGGTGAGTCCGAGATCCGCTCGATCATCGAACGGGTGAAAGGCCGGGTTGCCGCGGCCGAGTTCGCCCAACACGCCGGGCCGGCGATACGGGCATCCGACGAGCTGGCGGTGTCCGAGATCGAGCTTGGCGACGGCATCCACGCCACCATCGACGAGGCGGTCAAGGCGGCGCGACGCGCCTTCATGACACACCGGGACCTCGGGCTGGAGAAACGGAAGACGATCGTCGAGAGCATGCGGGCGGCGATGCTGCGGGAGGGGGAGCGTCTCGCTTACATGGCGGCCGAGGAGACGCAGATCGGCCGGGCCGAGGACAAGGTGATCAAGAACCGCCTCGTGACCATCAAGACCCCGGGGCCCGAGGATCTCGAGCCCCACGTGGTCACCGGCGATGCGGGGATGATGATCACCGAATACGCCCCCTATGGGGTCGTCGCGTCGATCACCCCGACCACCAACCCGACCTCGACGGTGATCAACAACTCGATCTCCATCGTCTCGGCGGGCAATGCCGCCGTTTTCAACGTCCACCCCAACGCCGCCATGGTGTCGGTGGAGAACATCAAGCTGCTCAACCGTGCCATCGTGGCGGCCGGAGGGCCGACTGACTTGATAACGGCGACGCCGCACCCGACCCTCGAGTCGGCGCGGGAGGTCATGCACCACCCGGAGGTTCGAGTCCTCCTGGTCACCGGGGGCCCCGGTGTGGTCAGGGAGGCGTTGCAGACCAACAAGAAGGCGATCACGGCGGGTCCGGGGAATCCCCCCGCCGTCGTCGACCAGACAGCCGATGTGGAGGCTGCCGGCCGCGACATCTTGTTGGGGGCCTCGTTCGACAACAACGTGATCTGCACCGACGAGAAGACCACGTTCGTGGTCGATACCGTGGCCGACCGTCTCGTCCAGTCGATGGTCGCCAACGGGGCATATCGGCTCAAAGAGCACGAGTTGAAGCGGCTGGAGAGGGTGATCTTCCGCGAGATGGGCCCACCCGGCAAGCCGGGAATGATCAACCCTGGGCTCATCGGGAAGAGCGCCTCTCGGATCCTCTCCGAGATCGGGATCACCGTCGACAACGACGTGCGGCTGGTGGTGGCCGAGGTGGCCCGGGAGCACAACCTGGTCTGGACCGAGCAGATGATGCCCGTGATGCCCGTGGTCCGCGTGCACAACGTGGACGACGCCATCGACCTCGCGGTCCGCTCCGAACATGGGTTCCGGCACACCGCATCCATCCACAGCACGAATGTCGACACCATCACCCGCATGGCCCGGGCGATGAACTGCAGCATCTTCGTCGCCAACGGACCCAACTACGCCGGTCTCGGCGAGGGTGGTGAGGGCTTCACTTCGTTCTCCATCGCCAGCCCCACCGGGGAGGGCCTCACGCGGCCCCGTCACTTCTCCCGAGTGAGACGGATCAGCGTGGTCGGGGCGCTGCGCATTGTCTGATCCCGCCATCGCCCTGCTCGAGTTCGACTCCATCAGCGCCGGGATCGTCGCCGGGGACGCCATGGTCAAGTCCTCGCCGATCGGCCAGATCTACGCCGGGACGGTTCATCCCGGCAAGTACCTGGTCCTGGTGAGTGGCGACACCGCCAGTGTCGAGGTGGCCCTGGCCAGGGGTGGAGACGCCGGCCGTGGCCACATCAACGACTCGGTCTTTCTCCCCCACGTCCATCCCGATGTCACTTCCGCAATCGTCGGTGGGGCGGTGAGCGCCACGCTGGCGGAGGAGGCATTGGGCATCGTGGAGACATCGACGGTGGCCGCAGTGATCGATGCGGCCGATGCCGGTGTCAAGGCCGCCGACGTTGCGGTCTCCTCCGTTCGTCTCGCCGACGGTCTCGGAGGAAAGGGGTACGTGCTCTTCTCGGGTGCCGTCGCCGAGGTCGAAGCCGCCGTTGAGGCGGCTGTGGAGCGCACCCAACCGCACGGCACGTTGATCAGGTCCGACGTGATCGCCCAGCTCCATGGCGAGATGGCCGACAACCTCGGCGCCGAGCTGCGTTTCATGAAGCGTGTGGAGACCTGGGGCTGACATGCAGCTGGCCCGGGTCCTGGGAAGCGTCGTCGCCACCGAGAAGGCGAGAGGGTTGGAGGGAGTGCGCTTCCTGGTCATCCAGCCGCTCGACAAGAGCCAACAACCGAGGGGCGGGACGGTGGTCGCCGCCGATGCGGTCCACATGGCAGGCCCTGGCGAGCTGGTCTATTACGTGAGCTCGCGGGAGGCGGCCGAGGCGCTTCCCGTGCGATTCGTCCCGGTGGACCACGCCATCGTCGGCATTGTCGACGACGTGCACTTGGGGGTCGACTCGTGATGGTGGGCAAGGTCGTGGGAACCGTGGTGTCGACGATCAACATCCCCCTGCTCGACGAGCACCGTCTCCTCTTGTGCGATGTCCACGACATCGACGGCCGGCCCGACGGTTACACCATCGCCATCGACGTCGTCGACGCCGGCATGGGGGACACCGTGCTCATCCTGGACGAGGGCAACTCGGCCCGTCAGATACTGGGTCGCGACTGGGGCGCCATCCGTGCCGTGGTCGTCGGTGTCGTCGATGAGTTGGTGATTGATGGAGAGCTTCGCTCGGCGTCGTAGGTCACGCCCGAATCTGTTGGACCGCCAACCCTGCCCAGCAGGCGCCGTTGCATATCACATCTGATACTCGAATCTGTTGGACCGTCAACCCTGCCCAGCAGGCGTCATTGCACACACATCAGGCCTGGGTGAAGGCAGCGAGCGGGCGCCTATTTGGGTGGCGTATCCCAGTCCTGGACGTCCTTGCCCTCCTCCCGGGCCAGGATGTCGACGGCGGCCACCGCCCCGGCCCCTGCCGAGATGATGGCCTGACTCCGACTGGGCCGGGCGGAGCGGCCGACCACGTAGACCATGTCGATCGACGAGCGGTAGTCCTTGTCGACTGCGATTGCGCCGGAAGGGTCGAACTCGAGTCCGATGGAGCGGGCCAGCTCGGGGTTCTTCCCCTCGGTGAGGACCAGGTAGTCGGCCTCATGTGAGCCCGAGTCGGTCTCGGCCGTGAAGGTCCGGCCGATCACCACCGAGGTGACCTCCTCGTCGATCAGGGTCGCTCCGAGGTCGGCCACCTGCTTGCGGGCGATTCGCTGGAACTCGGTCCCCGCGATCTCGGGAAAGCCGAGGTAGTTGTGCAGATACGCGTAGTTCATCGCCGTCTTGTCCTGGCCGAACACCTTCACGTCGTGGCCGTTCTTGGCCAGGAACAGGGCCGCCGACAGCCCGCCCGGGCCGTCGCCGACAACTATCACCCGTGCCATCTGATCGATCCTCCTCGCCGGTGGTCATGCCAACACGGCCGATCAGTTCGGTAATCCGGTGTTTTCGACCAGGATTGGGCCGTGGAGTCACGTTCGCTGGTGATCGAGGGGCCACTCGACCTGCGCCGAACCCTCCGCCCGTTGCATGGGCGGTTCTCCGACGACGGGTGGTGGCTGTCGGCGCGGACGCCCTCCGGCCCGGGATCACTGCGCATCCGACGGACCAGGGAGAGTCTGATCGGCGAGGCATGGGGCGAGGGGGCTCCATGGTTGCTGGAAAGGCTCGGGTCGATCGCCGGTCTCGGCGACGATCCGTCGGCTTTTGTCTCCGATCACCCAGTCGTGGCCGGGCTGGCACGCACTCAGCCTGGGCTCCGTTTCGGGCGGACCGATCTCGTCTTCGACTCCCTGGTGGTCGCCATCTGCTCCCAGAAAGTTACCGGCAGGGAGGCGGGGGCGGCGATGCGCGGCCTGTATCGCGTCTTCTCCGACCCGGCTCCCGGGCCCCAAGACGGGCTCCTGCTGCCACCGGACCCGGAGCGCATCGCCCTGGCTCCGTACCACGCGTTTCATGAGCTCCATCTGGAGAGAAGACGGGCCGAGCTTCTCCGGGAGATCGCCGTCGCAGCGGAGAGAGTCGATGCGCTGGCGAGCATCGATTCGACGAGGGCCGCGGCCGCCCTCGAGTCTTTCACCGGGATCTCACGCTGGACCAGCGCCAAGACGCTGGAGGTGTCCCACGGCGACCCCGACCAGGTGGCAGTCGGCGACTTCCACTTCAAGCACATGGTCGTCCATCACCTCACGGGGCGCGACCGGGGCACCGATGAGGAGATGCTCGAGCTGCTGGAGCCGTTCCGGCCACACCGCGGGCGGGTCATCCGTTTGCTGCACACACTTGGTCATGAGCCCAAATTCGGGCCCCGAGTCGCCCCACGTGACATCACCCGGATGTGAGCGGTCCACTCACCGGGTGACCTCGCCGGGCATGAAGAGCGTTGGGATAACAGCGAGTGCGAGTAGGTGAATGCTAACGCTCCAGCCAGGTGACGATCAGGTCGCCGACGAGATCGGGGTCGAGAAGGTCGTTGTGACGGGCCCCCTCGACGAGCTCCAGGACAACCTCACTGCCCGATTCGACGAGGGCTTCGTAGAAGTCGAAGGCAAACCTGTCGTCGACGAACCCATCCAGCTCGCCGTACATGATCAGCGAGCGAAGTGCAGGGTTCCGACCTGTGAGGAGTTGCGGGTTGCCGGCCTCCCAAGCCTCCGGGGCGACGGTGGGGCCCTCGCCAAAGAAGGCGAGCATCGCCAGGCCGACCCTGCTGACGTCGTAGGGGCCGGCTAGCCCGACGAAGCGCTCCGGGACACCGCTTCCATCGATGGGGCAATCGCCGACATACTCGTCGCCGCTGAGGGCGACCACGGCACCGATGTGAGCGCCGGCCGAGTGGCCGATCAGTGCCACGGTCCCATCCGACTCGGGAAGTGAAGCTGCATATCGCACCGCACAGACAACGTCCTCGATCGCCTCGGGGAATCCCGGAATCTCCAGCGAAGCAAGCTGATAGCGGGTGTTGACGGTCAGGAATCCGGCATCGTTGAGCTCGCGTGCCAGTGCTCTCATCGCCGAGGGGTTTCCGGCCACCCAGCCTCCGCCGTGGACGAGGACCACCGCTGGGAACGGGCCTGCGCCCTCCGGGATGCCCACATCCACGTCGACGTCGGTCGGCTCACCGCCTCTCGTCGTGGTTGTCAGCGCCGTCGTGGTCGATGCGATCGGAGGCACGGTGGTCGTCGTGGTCGTTGTCTGCGTGGTCGTGAATGTCGATGCCGAAGTGACGCCGGGGTTGCCGTCACCCGCAGTGCAGGCGGTGAGGACGACGAGGAGCGTCAGGTGGACTGCGAAGCCGCGTCTCGGTCTACGTGCCATTCGACCTCCGCGTCGCCGTCCCCCAACCTTCCCGCCGGGGTGGTGCCGGCGAACGAGTCCCTCAATGCATCCGCCTTCCTCACCCCCACGGTGAGGACCAGGAGCCGGGAGGCGGACCAGAGAAATGGATATGTGGTGGTCAGCCTTGGCTCGCCGCTCTCCGGGACCACGGTGGAGACAAACCACCGGTCTGGCTCGTTGAGAGCGCTGCTGCCCGGGAACAGTGATGCGGTGTGACCGTCCTCACCCATCCCGAGCATGACGAGGTCGGGTCGGTGGTCGTGGTGAAGCGATCGGAGAACGGCCTCGTAGTGAGCCGCGGCGTCCTGCGGCTCCAGGTGCTCGGACCACTTGGGGCGGAAGAGCTCGGCGTCGACATGATCCACGAGCGTCTCTGCCGCCATGCGACCGTTGGACCGCTCGTCGTCATGCGGCACCCAGCGCTCGTCCGACAGGTATACGTTCACCTTGCCCCATCCGGTCACGCGACCACGTAGGGCGGCGTAAGCGGCTCTGGGGGTGGTGCCCCCGGCCAGGCCCAGGGTGAAACGACCCTCGGCAGGGGCTATCAGGTCGGCGACTCGCCGGGCGGCGCCCTGTGCGGTTTCCTCCGCCGAGTCATAGACCACCAACTCCATGGGCAGAGACGGTACCGGTGGTCAAGTTGATACTGCCCAACTCCGACCCTGAGTGCCGCCGTTGCGGCAGGGTTCGTCGTCGGTGATTTCGATGAAGACAGCGCCGTGTTGATTGCGAACGTCGTCGGAACGTATGCCTATAGGACGCTTCCGCGTCTGGGTGGTCGGTTTTGGGGGTTTTGGTCGTCGGAGTGTTGGTTTGGGCGGCCGGTTGTGGGCGGGGTCGACCGGCCCCTGCATTCAGGTTGGCGGTCCTCGGGATTCGGGTTTCCTAAACCGGATCCTCCCGGTTTGGTGAATAACGATTTGGAAGCCTCGTTCGTGGACGACGACTTGATGGTGGAAC